>JAEEQO010000002.1 GCA_016285335.1 Victivallales bacterium
ACGCCGCCATCGCGGACCAGACGCGCGCCGTGTCGCTCTTCGCCGGAACGGAATTCCTCGCCGAGGCGAAGAAGACGCTGGCGTTCTATCAGGACGTGAAATCGCTGAAGGCGGCGAATCCCTGACCTCGGCATGAGCACGAAGTTCGTCGTCTTTTCCGATATCCACGAACACGCGGTCTTTTCCGCGCGGGCGTTGCTCGACAAACGCGTCTTCGGGCTGGTCAATTCGACCTTCTTCCGGCATGGCAGCTACCGGATGGAACGCATCGACGCCGCCGTCCGCGCCATCCTGGACTCTCTTCGGCCCGACCTCGTGATCTTCGCGGGCGACGCCGTCAGCACGTCCGACCCGCGCGAATTCGAATCCGCGCTGAAGCGTCTGCGTCCGCTGATCGACTCCGGGATCCCGATCCTGTATTCCCCCGGCAACCACGACCGCTACGTGCGCGCCCGCGCCTGCCGCGAGGCGTTCGAACGTTTCCGTGCCGAACTCACGGCGCATACGCCGATGACGTGGCCCGGACTGTATGAAACGCCGGACCTCCGTTTCGCCGTGATCGACTGCGCGCGCCCGTTCAATCCCGTGCTGTCCTGCGGCGAGATGACGCCGGAAACGGCGGACTTTCTGGAGGACGAAGCGGCGAAGGCCGATCCGCGTCCGCTGGTCTGCGTGGGGCATTTCCCCCTGCATACCAATGGCCGTTCCCTGGCGTCCTACCGTCATTCCCTGCTCGGTGCCAAACGTGCCGAAGCGCTGCTGAACGAGGGGAAGATCGCGCTGTCCGTGGTCGGGCACGTGCACGTCCCGTTCCAGCGCCTTGACGCCCGCGGCCGCGGCGAGATCGTCGCGGGTTCCCTCACGAAAAAGGACGTCATGCGCGAGATCACGTTCGAAAACGGCGTTTTCACCGTGCGGAGCCTGACTTCCGAAGGGCAACCCCATCCCCGCGCTTAACAGCTTTCCCTGAATAATAAAAAAGCCGGCCGATGTTTTCCATCGGTCGGCATATGCCCGATTTGGCTGTTTCCGTGTTTCTATCGGTCGACGAACTCGACTTCGTCGGCGAGTTTCGCGCGGAGCTTGGCGAGCGCCTGGTTCTGAAGCTGGCGGACGCGTTCGCGCGTGCGGTGGATGAGCTGGCTGACTTCGTCGAGCGTTTTCGGACGCCGTCCGTCGAGCCCGAACCGGAGCTGGAGGATCTGGCGTTCGCGTTCATCGAGTTCGCCCAGCAGCGAGAGCAGCCGCTGGATGGATTCCTCGTCGCCGAGGATGCGGTCCGGCGTCATGGCGTTCCGGTCGGAGATCAGGTCCCCGATGCTGCCGTCTTCGCCCTGCTGGATGGGCGCGTGGAGCGAGACCGTCTTCAGGTCGGAGAGACGGAGCGCGGCGACGGTGCGTTCGCTGAGCGCCAGATTGTCGGCGAGCTCGCCGTCCGTGGGGGTGCGGCCCAGCTGTTCCGTCATCTTCATGGACGCCAGCTTGATCTTGTTGATCTTGCCGGCGGACTGGACCGGGATGCGGATCACGCCCGCCTGGTTGGAAAGCGCACGGCGCATGGCCTGTTTGATCCACCACGCGGCGTAGGAGCTGAACTTGGCGCCCATGCTCGGGTCGAACTTCTCGACGGCGCGCACGAGACCCAGGTTGCCCTCGGAAATGAGGTCGCAGAGCGGCAGCCCGAGGCCCTTGAAATCGTGGGCGATCTTCACCACCAGGCGCAGGTTCGCGTTGATCAGCGTGGTGCATGCCTGGTCGTGCAGGGCGCGGTCGCTCCCGTGGATTTGCGAAGCCAGGATCTTTTCCTGTTCCGGCGTGACCAGCGGGATCCGTCCGACTTCGTTCATGTAAAGCTTCAGCGTGTCGGTCTTCGCGATGACGCCCTGTTTCGCGGCGACTTTTGCGTTCTTCCGGTCGAGCTGCGGGTCCTTCTTTTCCCCGGTCATGTAGTTCGCGAGGTCGATATTGGCGACGTCGTCTTCGTCGTCTTCCTGCACAGGCGGGACGACGGGCGCGGGGGAGACCGCGGCGGGGGTGTCGATGGCGACTTTCAGCTTCGATTTTCCTGCAGGACGGAACACGCTTTTCCCGCTCTTTTCCGGTTTTGCCGTCGTTTTCTGCTCCGGCAGAGCCGCGGACGCCGACGCGAAATCGATCTCGGCGGGCTCTTCCGCAGCCGTCGTGATGATCACCCGGAATACGGGCGCGGCATGCGAAAACAGCGGCTTTTTTACCCGGTCGGTTTTTTTCATAACCTGTTTTTTTCCTTTCTGGTTGCTTCGCGGAGACGCTTTTGTCATCTTCCGCGAAAAAAAGTCCTCTCATATATAGGGGCGCTTTTTGCGTTTTTTTCATCAAAAACGCGGAAAAATGGGCCTTTTTCAGCCTTTTTCGGGGCTTTTTTTCCCGTTTTTTATCCCGTTTTACAAAAATATTTCATTGATTGCGAGTTGATTGTGAATATTTTTAAACTTTTTTTGAAAAACTGCCCTAATCTCCTCCCAAAAACAATGCGGGATAGGACAAAGAACGGCATTTCATGCGGGGATCACGTAGTCTCCCCGGACTTCGGCTCCCATATATAACATAAAATCGGATATGTCGGATAGAAAATAATCGGTTTGGAACATCTTTTTTTTGTCATAAGCGCTTGAAAAAAACATGAAGCGTTATATTGTAATGTTGCGGGACCGCATCCGGCGGCCCGAGCAGTACCATATTATCCGCTCCGCGGATTCACAAAGGATCTCCCTGCCATGAAACGCATCAAACAAATCCTTCTCATAGTTCTCTGCTTCCTGCTGCCCATTCTGATCGCCATAGGCTGCTGCATCTGGTATTTCGTGTTTCCGCAGGTCATTTACGGCGTTTGCAGAACGCCCGTTATCAACAGCCTTTTCGATGACGAGACCCTGATCGCCGCCTACCGGTCCGCGCCGCTGGCATCCCGCGACCGGTTCGCGATGACCTGCCACAGGTATGGCGCCGCCGACGAGACTGCGATCCGGCTGATGCTTTTGGGGTACAGGGAGGGCGAGAGGATTCCCGAGGCGCTGCTGCTTTACGCGCTGGACCCGAAGTTCCGGACCACGGCTCCCCTTGCGCTCAAGCTCATCGCCGAACACATGGCGTCCGACAGATCGTCCGCCGCCGTCGAATGGTTGTCGTCCGCCGCCGTCGACCGGCTGTTCGAAATGGCGGAGGCGGGGGGGCATCTTCATGACGACACCTATATTATGCCCGTTGCGCTGTTGGAACTCAGCTGGCGGGACAAGGAACGAAGCAATCGGGCCGTCGAGACCATCAACGGAATGTTCCGTGATGATGTGGAGGCGCGACGGCGGAAGCGTGCCGCGGAGAATCCGGAGGGAGCGGATTCCCAGGAACCCGAGGGCGACGCGGTTTCGAAGCCGGTTGAACCGTTCGTCGGGTTTTCGGAGGAACCGGGCCCGAAGGGTTCCTATATCTTCTTCGTGAAGACCGGCGATTTTTACCCGCCTGAACTGCAATCCGGCGAAAAGAAGTGAACGGACCGGATATCGTTCCGTTCAGCGGGGAAACAGCGCTTCGGGCGGAGGCGGGTTCGGCTGTTTGAGCGCGGTCAGGATACGCTCGAACCACGCCCGGAACGGCACGCCGCGCGTGCGGCATTCGTCCGCGCACACGGCGAGCATGGCGAACGGATCGGCAAGGGGCGTTTCCGGGTTCGCGCGGGAGAATTCCAGCCTCGGGTCGTACAGGAATCCGGAGAGAAACGTTTCGTGTTCGAGCGCATAGCGGAGCGTTTCCGCGAGCGGCGAGGCGGCGTCCAGCACGGCGAGCAGTTCCCGGCAGCGTTCGAAGAACGCCGCCGCGATGCGTGCGGAACCGGAGCCCGAGCGGATGGCGCGGCGTTCGCGGTACAGGTCCTCCGGCGCTCCGCCGAGTCGTTCGGCGCGGCGCAGAGCCTGTCCTTCCAGTTCGGCGAGGGCGTGGATCTTCTTCAGAAACTCGTCCGCGAACCAGTCGCCGCATGCCTTCGCATTCTCGAACATGCGGCGGAGGTTTGTCCAGTCCGGCAGCGTCCGCACGAACAGCGCGGTGCAGACGGGTGCGGCAAGGTCCGCGGCGGCAAGCGCCAGGCCGTGCAGGGACTCATCGGAAATCACGAGGCTACTTTCCCGGTCCAGACGTTCGGAGATCGCCGGAAAGGACATGCCCGCGAGGCGGAGGTCCGCCACGTATGCCGCGAACGATGCGTCGAACATGAGCGAGCCGCCGGACGGGTCGGGGAACAACGCGGGCGCCGGTGCGATGGCGGCGGAACCGGAATCGTCGTTCGAAACATACAGCGAACGGCGGAACTTCCGCACGACCACGGCGGACCGCATCGCGATCGCTTCGGACCGTTCGAATCCGGCGACGGTCAGCCCGTTGCGCTCTTTTGCCGGCAGTTCCAGCGTCACGTCTTCCTCGGGCAGGTCGGGCGGCGCCGAGGCGGGTGCGGAAACCCGGTACGACGCGGCGGCTTCCCGGAGTGTTCCTGTTTTCTTCTTTCTCTCAGTTGTTTCCGACTGAGAATTGCCGTCCGCCGGATGTTCTCTGCCGTTGTCTTCCGATTCGAAATCGGGCAGGGTGAGCAGACCGGGTAGGACGCGTCCGAAAAGCTGGCGCGAAAGCCATTCCACACGCTGTTTCAGCGCCGCGTTTTCGCGCTGTAGTGCTTTATGATCTTGTTCGAGCCTGGCAAGTTGACGTTCAATGTCTGAGGACATGAGGAGAAGAACAGAAATGGATGATTGTAAGATAAAAAGATTGATTCAATTTACCATGCCGTCCGCTGAAATGCAAGCTCGAAATCCGCAAATCGATCGAAAAAGATGTTTTATTGCACCCGTTTGAGCAGAATCTCCATCTGCCGGGGATTCTTTCCGTAATTATTTCGTAATATCCGCCTCAGAACGCAAAAAAACACCATGTTTCTCTGTGTGTCGAAAAACGTGAAACAGGGTGATTCAAGTTCAAAATTGGAGCCGGCTCTCGGATTCGAACCGAGGACCGACGGTTTACAAAACCGTAGCTCTACCGCTGAGCTAAGCCGGCCACACTGCGTGTGATGATACGGTGCCCGGTTGCGCTCGGACACACTGCGTGTGATGATACGGTGTCCGGTTGCGCTTGGACACACTGCGTGTGATGAAACAGTGTCCGGCTGCGCCCGGACATTGCCGCATTCAGCGCGATTCCCGTTCAGGAGCTGCAGCCTGCGCCTGATCCCGGGCAATATAATATGGCATATTTTTTCCAAAAGTCAAACTCTTTCACTTTCTTTTTTTCGTTTTCGTGGTATAGTATGATATAGACCGGCACCCGGACCACGACGAGAAAACGCAGGCGTGATCCGCGCAGCGTCGGAGCTGGTATAAAACTCTCCGATGGCATCCGGTTTATCTGTCTCATCCGTTTTCAGCCCGCGCGGGCTGAACCTGAAACCACGAAAGGCTGTTCCGTTCTTATGTCGAAACGCTGGCTTATGATCGCCGACGCCCATCTGGCCTGCATCGGGCCGGAAGACGAGTTCTTCCGGATGCTCGACGATGTATCGCGTCTGCCCGGCGACATCGGGATCATATTCCTCGGCGACATCTTTGACCTGTGGATCGCGCTCCCCGGGTACGAGAACGACGAACACCGCCGGTTTCTGGAATGGTGCCGCCGGGAAAAAGCGAACCGCGAGGTCGTTTTCCTGGAGGGCAACCACGAGATTTACGTCGCGAAAAAGTACGCGGATTCCTTCACGTTCGCCGACGAGGACCGTTTCCAGGACGGTCTGCTGCAGTGGCTTCACGGCGACCGCATCAACACGAAGGACAATGCCTACAAATTCCTGCGCTTTATGATCCGCAACCCGTTGATGCACGCGTTTCTATGGCTTGCGGGCCCTACGTTCGGGCTGTCGTTCGCGCACTATGTCCGGGAGCGTCTCCGCACCACAAACCAGGCGCACAAGATGTTTTTCCCGGAACCTCATGCGCTGAGTTTTCTTGCCTCGTGTCCGCCGGATTCCGTCGTTTTCGTCGGGCATTTCCACGACCGTCTGACGAGGACCCTGGACGGCAGAATTCTTGAAGTCCTTCCGGCGTATGCCAATGCGTCCGAACTCGCCTATTACGACCCGTCGGAACCGGAGCTCGTCATCTTTCCCGCGGCCCGCATCGCCGATATTTGCAGCAAACCAACGAACCAGGAGGCGGCTGAATCATGAAAAGGCTCATGTACCCCGGCAGTTTCGACCCCGTCACGAACGGGCATCTGGACGTCATCCGGCGCGCGGCCCGCATCGCCGACGAAGTGCTGGTGGCGGTCGCCCGCAACTCGGAAAAATCCCCGCTTTTCACGACGGAGGAGCGCATCGGGCTGATCCGCGCCGTCACGGCGTCCCTCGGAAACGTCCGCGTCGTGACGTTCACCGGACTGCTTGCCGACGCCGTGTCCGCGTTTGATGTCTCCGCGGTCATCCGCGGCCTCCGTGCCGTCTCCGATTTCGAGTACGAATTCCAGATGGCGCTCATGAACCGCGAGCTGAATCCCGCCTGCGAAACCCTCTTCATGATGCCGAGCCCGGAGTATTCGTTCCTGAGCTCGCGTCTCATCCGCGAGATCGCATCCTGCGGCGGTTCCGTGTCGGCGTTCGTGCCGCCGGAAGTCGTCGCCGCAATCCGCAAAAAAATGGAGCAAGTCAAATCATGATCAAGATCAATACCTCGCATATCCTCCCCGATACCCCGTATCTCCTGGAAGGCACGGAGCCCGCCGACGTGCTGGAGCTCCCGCCCGACGCCGATCCGCCGCTGGCGCCCGCAGGCGACATTTCCTATCACCTCTCCGCGGTCATGGCGGGAGCCGACCTCATCGTGACCGGCAGCGCGTCCGTGCCGCTCGCCACGGTCTGCGCCCGCTGCCTCGACGACGTCCGCGTCACGGTGTCCGTGAAGGACCTGTGCTTTCACTTCGAAAAGGTCAAGGACCTGGAAGTCGACCTTACGGAAGACGTGCGCGAAGAACTTCTCCTCGCCGTGCCGTCCTGCTTCTACTGTTCCCCGGACTGCAAGGGCATCTGCCCGATGTGCGGCGCCAACCTCAATCACGAGACGTGTTTCTGCGGCGACGCCCCTGCCGAACCCGAGTTCGGTTCCGATGCTCCGTCCCCGTGGGACCAGCTCGACGCCCTGAAGCTCGCGCCCGAAAAGCCCGCGAAAAAGACCGCAAAAGCTGCGGCAAAGAAGCCTGCCGAAAAATCGGCGAAAAAGGCAACGAAGAAACCTGCGGAGAAACCCGCGAAGCCGTCAGCTAAGAAAACTGCCTCCGATGGAAAAGCAAAGGGCGGCCACAAACCAAAAGCCTGAGCGGGCCTGAGTTTTTTCTACTTCCGCGGGAGGCGTTCGGAGCGGATGGCGAGCAGATAGAGCGCCGTCAGGAAATTGACCGCCGCGACGAGCACGAAAACCCCGACCGTGCCGATGATCCCGCGCGCCATGAGCGGCGCCGTGACGACCGTGCCGAGGGCGATCGCGAACGAGTTCACGATGTTGTTCGCGGCGACGGCCCGCGCGACTTGTTCCGGGTCTGCCTTGTGCTGGAGCAGGGCGTTCAGCGGCACGGAGTAGAATCCGCCGCATGCCGCCAGCAGCACGAGGTCGGCGGCGATCCGCCAGGACGCGGGGAATTTCAGCAGCTCGCCCACGGAGAACAGGGCGTCCGCGTCCGCCGGGACATGCCCCCAGGAACGCGCGGCGAAGAACAGATCAAGTGTGAAGAACGCCATCAGGATCAGCGCCGGCGAAACGAGCGGCATCACGGCGCGGCGGCGTCCGACGACCTGGCAGAGCACGGACCCGATCGCCACGCCCGCGGAGAAGAGCAGGTACAGGACCGGGACCACGTGCGTTTCCGCGTGCAGGATGTCCTTGCAGAACCCGGCGAGCAGCGAGACATACAGCGCGGCGGTCATCCAGAATGTCGACAGGCCGTTCACGCAGTGCGTCAGGACCTTGTCGCGGTAGACCGTCTTCAGGATCTCCCACGAAGCGCGGATCAGGTTCGGATCGAGGCGGAGCGAGGGCGCTTCCGGCTTCATTTCCGGGATGAGGAACGCGCCGCACAGCCCGAGGATCGCCATGAGCAGGATGACCGCGCCGGTCACGAAGCCGCCGTGCGGGAGCGAGATCAGGTAGTTGCCGATGACCGCGCCGAAGATGACCGCGACATACGTCCCCGCGTTCACGTAGGCGTTGCCGCGCAGCAGCTCGCGTTCCTCCAGCATCTGCGGGATGTAGGCGTATTTGAGCGGGCTGAAGAGTGCGGACTGCGTGCCCATGAAGAACAGCAGCGCGAGGAGCGGCCACACGCTGCCGCGCAGGAATGCGAAAAAGACCGGGACCATGAGGCAGAACTCCATGATCTTGTAGGCGCGGAAGAGCTTGTGGCGCGGGAACTTGTCCGCGAGCTGCCCGGCTGTGGCCGAGAACGGAAAATACGGCAGCATCAGCAGCGCCATCGCCAGGAAGGTCAGCGCGTTCGCCTTCGCCGGGGCGAATCCGGACTGGTAGGAGATCACGATGACCAGCGCGTTGCGGAACAGGTTGTCGTTGAACGCGCCGAAGAAAAACGTCAGGAAAAATGGAAAGAATCTGCGGGAGAAAAACATGTCGTGCCGGGGGCTGTGGTGAGGCGGTTTTCCGGTTCGGGAAGAAGCTTGTTTGCGATCACGAACGGGGCAACGGATATAATATAAAACTTAACGGCGGAAAATCAAGCGCGGGAAGCGTTTTCTACGGGGCTTGGGGCAGGGAATATCACATGCAGAAAATGAGGAAAGCATGTAGTTTTTCATAAAAAACGATGTTCGCGGGATTGACAAAAGCGTTTTTCTGCTGTAATTTACTGGAAAATATTTTTCATCCCGACATTAACAACTTCAACAGTAAGGAAAACGATCATGAAAATGAAGACAAAAGTCTGTATCGCGGCAGGCGCGTCCCTGCTGACGCTCGCCGCATTCGCGCAGTTCGGCGGCGGAATGCCTGCGGGCGGCTTCGGCGGCGGCTTCGGCGGCGGCATGCCCGCTGGCGGTTTCGGCGGCGGTTTCGGCGGTTTCGGCGGCCAGGCACGTTCCGCGCTTCCGGAAGGCTTCGTCCCGGCCGAAACGAACATCTACAACTCCGAGTTCCCGGCGGTCAACCCGAAGACCAAGCAGGCGTTCTTCCGCATGCAGGCCCCCGGCGCGCAGAAAGTCACCATCACGCAGGAAGGCAAAACCTACGAGCTGACGAAGGACCAGAGCGGCTGGTGGTCCGTCACGACCGATCCGCTGGTGGAAGGCTTCCACTATTTCAACTACACCGTGGACGGCAACAAGGCGTTCGACTACGGCAGCGAGGCGTTCTACGGCTGCAGCTCCGAGATGGCAGGCATCGAGATCCCCGAGGATGAGGCCGAGGCCGCCTACTACCACTTCAACAAGGACATCAAGCACGGTCAGGTGCGCCATTGCCGCTACTGGTCCGAGATGAACGGCCTGGACCGCCACTGCCGCGTGTATACCCCCGCCGAGTACGAGACGAACCCCGAAAAGCGCTTCCCCGTGCTCTACCTGCTCCACGGCGGCGGCGAGGATGAGTCCGGCTGGGAAGAACAGGGCCGCATGGCCGACATCATGGACAACCTGATCGCTTCCGGCAAGGCCGTCCCGATGATCGTCGTCATGGACAGCGGCAACGTCCGCAACTACGGCGCGGTGCGTCCGCGCGGGGTCCGCGTGACCGACATCTTCGTGAAGGAGCTCAAGCCGTGGGTCGACGCCACCTTCCGCACGAAGACCGACCGCGACAACACCGCGATGGCCGGCCTCTCCATGGGCGGCGTGAACACCTGGAACACGATCTTCCCGGACAACATGGACAAGTTCGCCTACATGGGCGGCTTCTCCGGCGCGGGCAACTTCTCCGGCCCCGGCGCGGCTCCCGGCGGCGGCGACGTGAACACCATCTTCGGCGGCGTCTACAAGGACGCGGACAAGTTCAATTCCCAGATGAAGCTCGTCTTCATCAGCGTCGGCGAGGCGGAAAAGACCAATCCGGTCCGCGAGACCTACCGCATCCTGAAGGACCACGGCATCAAGAACATGGTGTTCTACGAATCCCCGAAGACCGACCACGAGTGGCTCACCTGGCGCCGCAGTCTCCGCGAATTCGCGCCGCTGCTCTTCAAGTGACCTGACACAACCGCATCCGCGGAATCAATCTCGATCTTCACGGCATTCCGGCTCAACCCCGGAGTGCCGTTTTTCTCTGATTTCGTCCTGATCAGGGATGAGGCCGTGCAGCTGCGGGAAAGATGAGGTCCTGCGGGGTTTCCCGTCTTTCATACGCTTTTTTTGGAAAGCGGGCTTTCATTTTTCCCCGACCGATGTATATTATATAGATTGCTTACTTTTCCCCCTGAACGGAGTGAACGAAACTATGAAACATGTGAGTGTGGGAATCCTCGGATTCGGCACGGTCGGCGCCGGAGTGGCGGATTGTCTTCTGAAAAACCGCGGTCTGATCTGCGAACGGACCGGCGTGGATGTGGAATTGACCGGGATCGGCGATCTCGATACGACGACGGACCGCGGGGTCGCGGTGCCGCCCGGACTGCTGACCAGCGATACGCCTTCTGTCATCGCGAAGAGCGACATTGTAGTGGAACTCATCGGCGGCACGACCGTATCGCGCAAGTTCATCCTGAGCGCCCTCGAACAGGGCAAGACCGTCGTCACGGCGAACAAGGCGCTGCTGGCGGACTACGGCCGCGAGATCTTCGACGCGGCGGAAGCGGGCGGCGGCACGGTCTTCTACGAAGCAAGCGTGGCCGGCGGCATCCCGATCATCAAGAGCCTGCGCGAAGGTTTCGTGGGCAACCGCATCAACCGCATCTTCGGCATCCTGAACGGCACATGCAACTACATCTTCACCCGCATGGAACGCGAAAACCTCGGGTTCGAGGAGGTCCTGAAGGACGCCCAGCGGCTCGGTTACGCCGAGGCGAACCCGTCGCTCGACATCGACGGATTCGACACCGCGCACAAGGCTGTGATCCTGGCTTCGCTCGCGTACGGCGGCTGGCACAACACCAATGAGATCTACGTGCAGGGCATCCGCGACGTGTCGCTGTCGGACATCCGCTGCGCCGACGAGCTCGGCTACAAGATCAAGCTGCTTGCCATCATCAAGCAGTGCGCCGACAGCCGCATCGAGGTGCGCGTCCATCCCACGCTCATCCCGAAGCACGCCCCGCTCGCGGGCATTTCCGACGTCTTCAACGGCGTCATGGTGAACGGCGACTTCGTGGGCGACACGCTGTTCTACGGACGCGGCGCAGGCCGCGCGGCCACCGCCAGCGCGGTCGTTTCCGACATCGCGGATGCCGCCCTGAACCTCGCAAGCGGCGCTCCCGTCCGCATCCCCGCCTACCGCAAGGCCGTCGAATGCGCCGGCATCGTCCCGATGGAGGAGATCACGTCGCGCTACTACCTGCGCCTCACGGTCACGGACCGCCCCGGCGTGCTTGCGAAGCTCGCGGGCATCCTCGCCGAGCAGGGCGTCAGCGTGTCCCGCCTGATGCAGAACCCGGTTTCGAAGAGCGCAGCCGGCGAAGCGTCCATCGTCATCATTTCGCACGAGGCGAAGGAATCCGCCGTCCGGCAGGCGATCACGGCCATGGAATCCTTCGACGCCGTACACGGCAAGATCTGCCTGCTTCGCATTGAGGAGCTTTGAACATGAATCACACTGTCGAAAAGATCGGCGGCACCAGCATGTCCCGCTTCGGCGAGATCATGCAGAATGTCATCCTTGCGGACCGCGCCCCCGCCGAACTCTACAACCGCGTTTTCGTTGTTTCCGCGTACTCCGGCATCACCAACCTGCTGCTGGAAGACAAGAAGACCGGAGCGCCCGGCGTCTACGGCCACTTCACCGCCGGCAGCGGCGAATGGCGCGAAGCCCTCGCCCGCGTCCGCGAGAAAATGCTCGACTACAACCGCGAGTTCGGGTTCCTCGGCTTAAACGTGAAGGAGGCCGACGCCTTCATCAACGGCAAGCTCGACGACATCAACTCGTTCCTGCAGGATCTGGAGGACATGCGTTCCTACGGGTTTATGCGCCCCGGCGACTACCTGCCCATGACCCGCGAATTCCTGGCGGCCGTCGGCGAGGTCCACAGCGCGTGGAACTCCGTGCAGATCCTGAAGGCCAACGGCGTGAACGCCCGCTTCATCGATCTCTCCGGCTGGCGCTCCACCGAGTCCCGCACGCTCGACGAAGCGATCCTCGCCGGCTTCGAGGGCGTCGACTTCGCCACCGAGCTTCCCGTCGTGACCGGATATGTGAAGTTCGACCCCGGCATCATGCTCCGGTTCGACCGCGGCTACAGCGAGATCACGTTCAGCAAGATCGCCGTGCTTACGGAAGCCCGTGAAGGCATCATCCACAAGGAATTCCACCTGTCCACTGGCGATCCGAAGCTCATCGGCATCGACAAGGTGCAGGTCATCGGCAACACCAATTTCGACATCGCCGACCAGCTTTCCGACATGGGCATGGAGGCCATCCACTCGAAGGCCGCCAAGGAAATGGAGCTGAAGGGCATCCCGATCCGCGTGAAGAACGCGTTCGACCCGAGGCACCCCGGCACCCTCATCAGCCGCGGCTACGTTTCCCCGAACCCCCGCGTGGAAATGATCTGCGGACGCGCCGACCTGCTCGGCATCGAGGTCTTCGACCCGGAAATGGTCGGCGAACCCGGCTACGACTACCGCCTCACGAAGCACCTCGCCGACCGAGATATCGACTACATCGCGAAGACCACGAACGCGAACACGATCGCGCATTTCGTGCCGGAGAAGAGCAAGCGCCTGAACAACTGCCTCGAAAGCATTCACCGCGACTTCCCGAACGCCGAACTCCACGTGACCAAGGTCGCCATCGTCTCCGTCATCGGTTCCAACATGAAGATCCCCGGATTCCTCGCCCGCGCGGCGAACGCGCTCTCCGCGGCCGGAGTCAACGTGCTCGCCATCGACCAGACCATCCGCCAGGTGAACATCCAGTTCGTCATCGAACGCGAGCAGTTCGAGTGCGCCCAGAAGGCGCTCCACCGCGAATTCGTCGAACGCCAGGCATAACCGTTTTCTCAGCATCAGCAGGAGGCCCCCCACATGAGCCATCAGGACAGACCCGACTGGGACGAGTACTTCATGGAGATCGCGAAGGTCGTCGCGGCCCGCAGCAACTGCAGCCGCAGGCACGTCGCCGCCGTCATCGTGAAGGACAAGCGCATCATTTCCACCGGCTACAACGGCACCCCGCGCGGCATCAAAAACTGCAACGAAGGCGGCTGTCCCCGCTGCAACTCCAACGCCCCGTCCGGCACCGCGCTGGAGGAATGCCTCTGCTCCCACGGCGAGGAAAACGCCATTGTCCAGGCCGCCTACCACGGCATCTCCATCAAGGGAGCCACGCTGTATACCACGTTCAGCCCGTGCCTCCTCTGCGCCAAAATGATCATCAACGGCGGCATCGCCGAGGTCGTCTTCAACGAACACTACTCCATCGACGGCACCGCCCGCAGGATCCTTCAGGAAGCCGGCGTCATCCTCCGTGCCCTCCCCGGCAAGGAAGACAAGCCTCAATAAGAGTTCGCGGCGAAGGGGGAACGCATGAAACGCGAAAAACAGCCTCAATGCTATGTGATCGCCGGTCCGAACGGTGCCGGAAAAACCACGTTTGCGCTGAAGTATCTGCCGTTGATTGCGTCCTGCTACGACTTCATCAACGCCGACGAGATCGCCAAAGGGCTTTCCCCGCTTGATTATAACGCCGGTTTGCTGCAGGCCGGAAAAATCTTTCTGGAGACTCTGAATCAGAAGATCGCACAGCGGAAGGATTTTGCGTTCGAAACGACGCTTTCCGGGCGAACCTATCTGCCGCGCATTGTGGAATGGCGGAAAGCCGGATGGTGCATCACGCTGTTTTATCTTTACATTCCGAGTGTCGAGTTTTCCGCGCAGAGAGTCCGAGACCGGGTTCTGAAAGGCGGACATGACATTCCGCCGGAAGACATTGTCAGGCGCTATCCGAGAAGTATCCGGAACATGTTTGCCTATGCCGATGTCTGTAATAAAACGATGTGTTTCGACAATACTGGAAACCGGATCGTTTCCATCTTTGAAAAGCATGACGGTCAACCGCCCATTATTCAGGACAGGGAACGGTTCTCGATTTTACAAGGAGTTCTGGACTATGAGTGAAGAAATGAGAAAGGCCGTGGAAGCCATGCAGATCGCCGTGGACGAGATGCTGGAGCGAGAGGCAAAACTTGGTAGAAAAGTCGTCATCGGAGACAGGCACGGGAATCCCAAATGGGTTTCCGCCAGATATCTTGTTCGAAAACGGAGAGCGGCCCTCGCCGCCGCCCGGAAAAAACAGTCCGAACCCCTTTCACCGCAACCCGGAGGAGACTTGACATGAAGCGTTTGAATTTGCTGGTCCCGATCCTGGCAGCCGTCGCCGCGCTGTTCGCCGGCAAAGCGTCCGCCGCTGATGAAAAAGAGGACATCCTCGCCCGGTTCGACCGCGAGCTTCTTATCGTCATGAGCGGATTCGCCGAGGCGCGCGAGTCGGGCGTCTCCTCCGCGTTCCGGCAGGAATACCTGGGCACGTTCGACAAGTTCGTGAAGGACGCGAACACGCTGCAGGGGATCGTCGTGGAGCTCGGGATCGGCGAAGATCTCAACCTCGCGACGCACGCGCGGAACGTCCGGGCCGCGTTCAACGCGCCCGTTCAGACCGCCGCCTCCGGCAGTTCGTCGAACCAGAAGGACAGGAACAAGTCGTCTTCCGGCTCCGCCGTTTCGAAGGCGAACGACCCGCTTTCCCGCCTGACCGGGCAGTCGCTCAGCGAATATGCCGGGATCGGAGGCGCGTCGTCTTCCGGTTCGTCTTCCGCGCAGAGCCAGACGCCCGCCGGGTTCTCCTTTCACATGGCAGGAAGCGCCGTCCAGACGCTTTCCTCGCTCGGGTTCGGGCTCCGCAACGGCAAGTATTCGGTTTCCCCGCGCTGCCGCCGCATCCTGCCCTACCTGGAGCTCAAGCGCGACGTGGAGTATTTCAACACGTCCTACGAGCATTTCGATTCGCTCATCGAGATCGGGGTCTGGCGGACCGACTTCGAGAAACGCCTCAAGCGCATGACCAAGCTTGCCGCGCAGGTGCAACCCGTCTACCGGGCATATTTCCCGGACAAGTCCGTCTCGATCGGCACGGAGGCCGAACGTCTTGCCCGCGTCTACAACAAGTTCGTCGAATACGTGAAGGCCGTTGCCCAGGCCGAACAGCAGAGCAACCGCCTGAACTCCGCCAGTTCCAGCGCGTTCGATCAGGTCCGCCAGTCCAACATCCCGGACAAGGGACTGATCCTGAAGGACTACGACACCGCCGCCGCCCGTTTCGCCGAATTCTTCGCGGATATGGATTCGATCGACTGGACCGTGAATCCGTTCTCCGAATCCGGCCCCGCGAAAGATGACGAGGTCAAACTTCCCGCGAAGACCTCCAACTGACCCCCCTGTATTCCATTTTCCCACGCCAACCGGAAACGCGCCATGTTCCAGATCGAACGCACCGTCGCCATCAGCGATACCGCACCGGGCGGATGCCTCCGCCTCAGCCATGCCCTCGACTATCTTCTTGAATGCGAATGCTTCCAGATGGATTCCGAGGACGAGTTCTCCGTTTATCTGCGGAAAAACGGCATCGCGGTCTTTCTGGCGTTCCGGCAGGTGGAGATCATGCGGCTGCCCGTCTACGGCGAACACCTTGCGATCCGCACAAACGTCTACGACTGCAAGAACTTCTTCGGGTTTCGCAATACCACGATCTATGACGGGCAGGGCCGCATCTGTGTTCTCTGCGCCGCCATCGGCGCGTTTGTCGACCGCGCGACCGGACGCCCCGGCAAAGTTCCCGCGCAGATCGTCCGGGACCTCCGTTTCGATCCGCCCCTGCCCATGGAATATCTTTCGCGCAAGATCACGCTTCCCGCGCAGGAGCCGGAACGCCTCGCGCCCTTCCGCGTCAAGGCGCATCAGGCCGACATGTACGGCCACTTCAACAGCAACCGTTCCCTCGACGAGACCATGGAATACCTCCCGGCGGACTTCACGTTCAACCGTCTCCGCCTCGAATACAAGGCGCAGGCCAAGCCCGGCGAACTGATTACGCCCGCACTTTACCGCGACGTCCCCGTTCCCGGCGCCCTCACGTTCACGCTCTCAAACGAATCCGCCCTCTGCACTGTCTTCGAGTTTTCGACCTCCGTGTGATTCTGGCAGAAACGATCCCCGCCGGGACAGATGTCAGCATCAGTTTCGGGTCCGGCCGACGGCATGAAAAAAGCCCCGCACCCGCCCCTCGTTGTCATAAGCACGCGGCATTTATTATACCCCGCGCGCCGTTGCCGGAGCGCTTTTCTCCGGGCGAATACTCTGATGATGAACGGGATGTGCCGGACTTACTCCTGCTTTTTCTTCCATTTCTTGTAGGCGCTGAGTTCCGACTGAAACGAGGAAACGACTAGAGCAAACACGCTGGCGTCGTCGACAAAACCGATGATCGGCAGGAAATCCGGGATGATGTCGAGGGGCGATACCAGATATGCCACGGCAAAACCGGTCGAGGCGATGAGCTTCCACGGGATGGAGGTGTATTTTCCCGCCCAGTAGTCCTGAAGAAGCGACCACGTGAGCTGAAACGACTCGAACTGTCCGCCGAGAAATTTTGCCTTCGTTTCCGCGGTCTCGGCGTCCGCTTTCACTTTCTCCAGGTCTTCCTCCGTAAATGTCTCGACGCCTTTTTCGAAGGTCTGGCTGACTCTTTCCTGGTCGCTCTCGTTCAAATTGTCCATAAGGATCCCCGATGTTTCCGGTTTGAGTAAAACAAAGCCTCGTCACGGCATGCGGATACGATTCCTTTGCGATGCAGGGAAATCCGCCCGGTCTGCCGACGTTTCGCGGACGGATGCCGTCAGCGTTTGATGGATTCGCGGGCGATGCGCTGTGTTTCGGTGAACGTTTCGGACATGTCCTGAAGGACTTCCAGGAACGCTTCCTGCTTATCCTCCGGGATCTCGTCCAGGATGTCGCTCATCACGTCGGTCAGGTAGACTTCCAGCTGTTTGCGGATCTCCTTGCCGAACGGGGTCAGCGAAACATGCACGGACCGGCGGTCGACCGAGGACGGGATCCGTTCCACGACGCCGTCGGCGGCGAGCGCGTCGACTGTCTGGGAGACGGCGCCGGACGTCAGGCCGAACATTTCGGCGATCTCCTTGACCATCGGCGGTTCGCCTTCGCGGACAAAGAGATAGTTGATGATACGGATTTTGCCGAGTGTGATTTTCATGTTCGGGATCGAGACATTGCGGGCGCTTTTGGCACGCAGACGGTCCACGACCCGGAAGAGCATGGTCCATGCCGTTTTCGGTCTGTTTGTGATCGACATCTTCTGTTTTCCTTGATTGCAATAAAGGGGGTTGTATTTCCATAACGTCTCCGGCCGGTGATTTATTGTGTAAAAGGTTTAATTTTTTTGATATTTTTTCCGGCGGCTTCAAGTTCAAGTTTGATGTATTCGCCTAAAATGTTCTAAAATTCGAATTTATTTCCGGGATAGTTGTTACTTTTCTCAAATGTTTTCACGGAAAGGCATTGAAAATGTCTTCCGCGCGTGCTATATTATTTATGTCGGATATGCACGGATCGGTTCCCTTTCCGCCCCATATCCGTCCCCCTGCTCGCACAAAGATACACTTCAAAATCTGGATACTATCATGCACTTCCGGTCTTTCTTCCCGTCCGAATCCGCCGTATGCCGGGACGCCGCGGCAAACCAACAGGCAACCCCGGAACGGAGGGCGGCGGCATGAACGAAGACTCTTTCGCCCGTCAGCCGGTCAGGAAAGGCATTGTCGGCGGCGTCGCCCTGCTGAGCGCCCTGGTCCCCGTCTACGTCTGCGCCTACTCCGCGCTCCTCGTCTATGAAAAAGTCCCCGTCTTCGACCGGCAGGCGCTGAACGTGCTGCTGTTCGCCGCGGTCTACACGGTCCCGTTTCTTTTCACCGGCGTGTTCTGCCAGTTCCTCTGCACGCGTTTTTCCGCCCGCAACGTGGTGGTGTTCAGCCGCGCGGTCGAGATCTTCCTGATTCTTGCGGGCAGCTTTTTCCTGGCCCCGGTCAGGAAGTTCGGTCCTGTGCCGCTTCTGGTCTTCGCGGCGTGTCTCGGCGTGGTCTTCTCGTTTTACCGGCCCGCGCTGAAGATCTACCTGGCGGACACCGCCGACAAGAAGGAGCTTTCGCGCACGGCGGGCGTCGTCGAGTCCATGACGTTCCTCGGCATCATCCTCGGCACGGTCTCGGCGGTCTTCTGCATCCACTTCATTTCCAGCACGGCCGCGATCGCCGCGGCGGGCGTTTCACTTGCCACGCTGAACCTGCTTCTGACGTCGCACCTGAACCCGAACCAGTCGTTCTGCCGGAAGCTCCGGTTCCGCGACCTGAAGCAGCAGTGGGTGACGGCGTTCAAGCTCCAGCAGCGTTACCGCGAACTGGTGCTGACGGGGATCGGCGAAGGCTACATCTTCGCCTCGATCATCCTGATCTCCTCGATGGCGATGCAGTATATCTCGGTGAAATTCGGCAGTTCCGCGTCCGGCAATGACATCGTCCTGTATGCCATCATCGCCTCGCCCGTGATCGGCGCGGTGCTGGGCTGCCTCGCGGCCGGAAAGCTCTCCGGCGACATGATCGAGATCGGGCTCGTGCCCCCCTCGACCGTCGTGATGACGCTCGCCGCGCTGCTGATCGGCGTGCTGCCGTTCATCCACGACCAGTACACGGGCGGCGGACTGCTGCCGGTCCTGCTTTTCGCGTTCGGGTTTTTCGCCGGCGTCATGCTGGTGCCGCTGGAGGCGTACCAGAAATATTTCATCCGGCACGAGCTGATCCCGCCGTTCTTCAGCTGGTTCTATCTGCCGTTCGCGGGCGGCATCCTGCTGACGATCCTGATGTCGTTCCTGATGTACTACTACGGGCTTTCCATCTTCACGATCACGCTGATCCTGGCGTGCCTGACGATCATTCTGGGCGTGACGTCGTTCTATATCATGCCGCAGTTCCTCCTGCGGTTCCTGATGCGCACGATGCTCCGCACGCTGTACCGCCTCCGCACGTTCGGCGTGGAGAACATCCCCGAAGAGGGCCCCGCGCTGCTGGTCGGCAACCGCGCGAGCTTCGTGGACATCATCTTCATCCAGGCATGCACGTCGCGCCCGGTGCGTTTCATGATGCACGAGAGCTACTTCAACGTCCCGTTCTGGAAGCCGCTCTTCAAGTCCGCCGGGTTCATTTCGGTCCCGTCGAACAAGCCCAAGCAGCTGAAGGCGCTGCTGGAGTACACGCAGGACCTGCTCCGGCAGGGCGAGCTCGTCTGCATCTTCCCCGAAGGCGACATCACGAAGAACGGCACCATGTCGAGTTTCAAGGACGGCCTTGCCGAGCTCATGCCGGCCGACATGCCGGAGATCCCGGTCATCCCCGTCCGCATCGGCATGACCTGGGGCAGCATCTTCTCCTGCTACTACGGCAAGTTCAAGCTCACCTGGCCGAACGAACTGCCGCATCCCGCGAGCGTGACGGTCGGCAAGCCCATCCCGCGCGACACCTCCGCCTACGAGATCCGCATCATCCTCTCCGAACTTGCCGCCGACACCGAGCTTATCCCCGAACGCGGCGAACGTCCCTTCCACAGCCAGTTCGCCTGGAACGCCAAGCATCTGCCGTTCCGCCGCACGATCCAGCAGTACGACGACGCGCACGGGCTCCAGAACCCGACGTTCTTCTCCCTGCTCGTGAAAACCGTCCTCATCAGCCGCTGGATCCGCCGCATCTGCGACGAATCCGAGGAATACGTCGGCGTGATGCTGCCGAACAGCCTTGCCGCGGTCTGCACCATCACGGGCGTCCTGATGGCAGACCGCAAGCCCGCCGTGATGAACTTCACCGCCGGCATTCCCGCCAACCAGCACGCCGTGAAGATCGCGAACATCAGGCACATCCTCACCAGCCGCGTCTTCATCCAGAAGATCCGCATGAAGCCCACGCCCGAAATGGTGTTCCTGGAGGACGCCGCGAAGGACATCGGCCGCCCGAGTTCCAAATACATCTGGCTGCTCGCCTGCATCTTCCTCTCGCACGAGGAGCTCATGAAGCTCGTCTCGCCGAAGAGCTGGCAGGACGTGAACCGCATCGCAGTGCTGATCTTCTCCAGCGGTTCCACCGGCATCCCGAAGGGCATCATGCTGACCCACCACAACATCAACGCGGACGTCGCCGCCATGGTCTCCATGATCGGCTGGCGCAAGACCGACAGCGTGCTCGGCAACCTCCCGATCTTCCACTCGTTCGGCCTCACCGTCTGCATGTGGCTTCCCATCGTGACCGCCACGCGCGCCGTCTTTATCGCGAACGCGCTGGACGCCGCGATGTCGCTGAAGGTCATCCGCGAACAGAAGATCTCCATCGTCGTCGCCACCCCGAGCTTCCTCATGCTTTATATGCGCAAGGGTACGGGCGAGGACTTCAAGTCGCTCCGCCTCGCCATCACCGGTGCGGAACGCCTCCGCGAGGACATCGCCGAGAAATTCCGCAGGATGACCGGCCTGGAGATCACCGAAGGCTACGGCTGCACCGAACTGTCGCCCGTCGTCTCCATCAACGTCGCGAACTCCCGCATGGAGCTCGGCGTCCAGGTCGCCAAGCCCGGCAGCATCGGAGCCCCGCTCCCCGGCATCTGCGCCAAGATCGTCGATCCCTCCACGTTCGAGCTCATGCCCGAAAATACCGACGGCCTCATGATCGTGAAGGGCGCCATCGTGATGAAGGGCTACCTGGGCGAACCCGGCAAGACAGCCGAAGTCATCCGCGACGGCTGGTACGTGACCGGCGACATCGCGCACATGAACCGCAACGGCTTCATCACCATCACGGGCCGTCTCTCGCGCTTCTCCAAAATCGCCGGCGAAATGGTCCCGCACGAACTCGTGGAACGCGAGATCAACAACATCCTCCAGCCGGAGGAACGCCTCGTGGCCGTCTGCGGAGCCGCCGACGCCAAACACGGCGAAAAGCTCATCGTCTTCTACACGGACGCGCGGCGTCTGGCCCCGGATGAGCTCATCCGCCAGCTGAAGGACCGCCAGATCCCGAACCTCTGGATTCCGAAGGCCGAAAACTTCATCCTCGTGGATTCCCTCCCCATGCTCGGCAACGGCAAACTCGACCTCGCCGCGCTCGTCGAACTCGCGAAGAAGTATTCGGACCCGACGCCCGCCGCGTAACGAGGCGGTGCCTCGACTTGGTTAGTGCCGTGCCGTAGCGTAGCACGGATTTATGCGGAGCGTTTTTTCCGGCGAAGGAATCTGCCCAGTACGGCGCCGGTCTCGTCGATGCGGAAGAGCATGCAGAGCGCCAGCAGTCCGATGCCGTACACGATTCCCGCAGCCAGCAGCGGCACGCCCACGGTCAGCTTCATCTTCAGCAGATCCCCGTGCGGCAGCATCGAAAGGTCCAGTCCGTCCGGGATCACGATCAGGCGGAAGATCAGGAACGCCGGGATCAGCGGCAGGCCGCAGGCGGGGATCAGTTTCAGCAGGTAAAGTCCCAGCGCCCGGAAATCGATCTTATGCTCCGGCAGCTGCCGGTTGTAGATCGTCAGCAGCAGCGTGTTGTTCAGCAGCGACGACACGATGGTCGCGAGCGCGATGCCGCCCTGCCGCAGCGGCACCATCAGCGCGAAGTTCAGCACGATGTTCAGCGAGATGCAGAACAGCGAGACTTTGAGCGGCGTTACCATGTCCCGGCGGCTCGTGAACGCCACGGACGAGATCTTGAACACCGAGAACAGCGGGATCCCCGCCGAGTACATCAGGAACGCGTACGCGGTCTCCCGCATCGCGGTCTCGTCGAACCTGCCCTGCTGGAAGAAGAGGCTGATGATGCTCTGCGGGAAGCAGACCATGAATGCCGCGAACGGGATCGAGACGAACAGCAGGATACGGATCGTCTTTTCCAGCATCGCCGTCAGTTCGTCGTAGTTCCCCGCGGCGGCGAACCGCGACAGCTCCGTATTCGCGACCGTGGCGAACGAAACGGCGAAGATGCCGACCGGCAGATACACCAGGCGTTCGCTGTAGTAGAGCGACGACGCGGCATAGTCGCCGATGAATCCCGCCACCAGGCGGTCGCACTGAAGGCTCAACTGGAGCGCGCTTGCCCCGAGCAGCCCCGGCAGGACCAGTTTCCAGATCGACAGCAGCGTCTCGCTGTCCCGGACGATCGCCCTTGTGACCCGCACCATCATGCCGCGCCGCCACAGGATCAGGAAGATCAGTGCCATTTCGAAGACGCCCGCGACCAGCACGGCAAGCCCGAACGACTTCAGCTGCGTCATCCCTTCGAAGCGGCGGCAGACCAGCATCAGCGCCAGGATCAGCACCGCGTTCTGGAGGATCGCGGTCAGCGACGGCAGAAAGAATTCCCGCAGCACGTTCGCGCAGGCGGTCGCCGCCCCCACGATGCAGATGAACACCATGTACGGCGCCAGGATGGGGAACAGCTCGAACGCGGTCTTCCAGCGGCCCGGTTCCAGCGTGCGGGCGATCAGCCACGACGGCACGCCGAGCACGACCGCAAGCGCGGTCAGCAGCAGCGTCAGCCACAGCAGGATGGTCGAAAAACGGTCGCGGGCGCGTTCCACGCCTTCTTTTTCGAGCGACAGCGACAGGATCGGCACGATCGCCTTTCCGAGTTCGCCTTCGCCCAGGATGCGCCGGAACGTGTTGGCCCAGGTCAGCGCGAGCGTCCACCCGGACATCAGCGCCCCGCCGCCGATGACGTATGCCGTCAGCTGTTCCCGGACGAGTCCGAGGATGCGGCTGATCAGTGTGGATATCGCCAGGTTGCGCGAACTGCTGAAGAAACGGTTCCTGGAAGCTGTCTGGTCGTCCGGCATGATGGCGGGGAAAGGAAAAACGGGGATGCGCTGTTTGTTTGGTTTACTTGTTGAACAGGACGTACACGCAGTCGCCGTCCTTCACGATGTAGTCCTTGCCCTCGGTGCGGAGCTTGCCCGCGGTCTTCGCGGCGTTCCAGCCGCCGTGCGCGACCAGTTCGTCGTAGGACACGACTTCCATGCGGATGAATCCGTGCTGCATGTCGGTATGGATCTTTCCGGCGGCTTCGGGCGCGGCCGTGCCGTTGATGATGGTCCAGGCGCGCGTCTCGTCCTTGCCGGTGGTGAAGAACGTGCAGTAGTCGAGCAGTTTGTAGCCGGTGCGGATCACGCGCTGCAGGCCGCTTTCCGTCGCGCCGATGTCTTCCAGGAACGCCTTGGCGTCGTCGGGTTCGAGCGCGGCGAGCTCTTCCTCGAATTTCGCGCAGACCGGGACGACCTCCATGCCGTGCCCGGCGGCGTAGTCGATGAGCGCCTTCGAGACGTCGTCCTTGCCGAATGACCGGAAGCCGTCCTCGTCGACGTTGGCGCAGACGAACGCGGGCATGGTGGAGAGCAACTGGAGCGACGCCATCAC
This sequence comes from Victivallales bacterium, assembly GCA_016285335.1. The sequence continues at coordinate 23,721 of JAEEQO010000002.1, forward strand.
GCGGCAGGCGTCCGGATCGTCCTTGTTCCACTGCGGGATCTTCCCGTCTTCGAGATCGGCGATGCAGGACTGCGAGAGTTCGTATTCCGCCTTGATCTCGGGATCGCCGGTGCGGAGCAGTTTTTTGCATTTGTCGAACCTGCGCTGGAGGAATTCGAGGTCGGCGAGCATGAGTTCGGTCAGGATCAGCTCCAGATCGCGCGCCGGATCGATGGAGCCGCCAACGTGGACCACGTCGCCGTCCTGGAAGAGCCGCACCACGTGCGCCACGGCGTCGACGTTGCGGATATGGCCGAGGAACTGGTTGCCGAGGCCTTCGCCCTTGCTGGCGCCCTGGACGAGCCCGGCGATGTCGATGAACTTCAGCGACGTCGGCACGATGCGCGCGGACTTCTCGATTTTCGCGAGGACGCCGAGGCGTTCGTCCGGCACGGCCACGATGCCCGTGTTCGGCTCGATGGTGCAGAACGGGAAGTTGGCGGCGGCCGCGCCGCCGTTGGTCAGGGCGTTGAAAAGGGTGGATTTCCCGACATTGGGAAGACCGACAAAACCGCAGGCAAAACCCATGGTGAAGACTCCGATCGGATGGTGACGGTGATTGACATCTGTGATTTAGGAAAATACGCTAATAACGTACCACGGGGAGACGTTTTTTTCAATCGGAAACCGTTTTTTTTCGTCTGTTTTCGCAAAAATCGCGACTTTTTAGGATTTCAGGCTTTATTTTTTTCGAAACAGTGGTATATTGTTAGGACACCTTTTATTTATTGCCAATTTGTTTTTTAAATATAAACGTAAAAACGCCAAGGAGCAAGTAGCTTTGAACATCCTGCTTACCGGTATCACTGGCCTGGTCGGGGCGTCCGTCGTCACGGCGCTGCTTCGCAATCACCCCGACTTCAAGATCGTCGCCATCTGCCGCGGCAACTCCGCACAGACTGCTCAGGAGCGCACGGAGCTCACCATGCGCGCCCAGTGCGAGTTCGACGGCGATCCAGCCTCCTACGACTCCATCATCTCCCGCATCACCGTCATTTCCGGCGACGTGACGAAGCTCCCGTTCGACGAAATCGCGAAATACGCTCCCTACGACGTGATGTTCCACTGCGCCGCGGACGTCAACCTCGGAAAAGACCCCGAGGGCAAGACCTACGCGACCAACATGAACGGCACGCTGAACGCGGTCGAAGCCGTCAAGCGCTTCAACATCCCGCGCTTCCAGTACGTCAGCACCGCCTACGTCGCGGGGACTTACGCCGGGCGCGTCATGGAAGACACCATGCCCGCCACCGGCTGGATCAACTCCTACGAACGCAGCAAGTTCGACGCGGAAAAATATGTCCGCGAGAACGTCGGCGTCCCGTACACGATTTACCGCCCCTCCATCATCGTCGGCCGCCGTTCCGACGGCGTGATCCGCAAGCCGCTCGCGTTCTACCGCATCCTTGAATTCCTCGGCCGCATCAAGAGCAACCGCGCGTTCAAGGCCGGTCTTCCCGCGAACGCCCAGATGGAAGTGAACATCCGCATCGCCAGCGCCACGTCCGACAAGATCTACTTCGTGCCGATCGACTACGTGCAGGAATCCATGTCGAAGCTCTTCATGCTCCCGGAGAAGAACCGCACCTACCACATCACCGGCGACAGCCCCGTCTCCACCGAGATGATCGGCATTGCCTGCCGCGACATCCTGAAGGTCACCGGTCTCCGCACCGTCGAAACGAACGACGATCCGTCCAAGGACGAAAAGCTCGTCATGCGCATGATCGAAGACCTCATCCCGTACTTCTCCACGCAGATCACGTTCGACAACTCGAACGTCCGCGCCGACCTCGGCGACGGGATCCTCGACTGGAAACTCGACGTCCTCTTCCTCCGCCGCATGGCATACTCCTACTATAAACAGGAGATTCCCGGCATCGTGGAAGGCATGGAGTTCCCGAAGGACTGACCTGCTGATTCTCCGATCTTTTCCGCGCGGGCCGGGACTTTTCCGGTTCGCGCTTTTTTCTTGACGCTGTTCCATGTTCCATTTTTTCGACAGCATTTCGCCCGCCCGCAGGAAACTCATCCTGCTCGGCATCATCTACCTCGGCTTCATCAGTCTCGGGCTCCCGGACAAGATCCTCGACGCCGCCTGGATTCCGATGAGCGAATCGTTCGCGGTGCCGCTCCGCTACGGCGGATTCATCCCGCTTGTCCTGTCGCTGTGTTCCTCCGTATCCGCGTCCGCCAGCGGCCTGATCCTGCGGAAAATCGGCACGGGGCGTCTGCTGGCGGTCTGCGGCGCGGTCACGGGGCTTTCCCTGCTCGGATGCGGGTTCTCGCCCGTCTTTGCCGTCCTGCTCGCCTTCGCGGTCCCGCTCGGGTTCGGGCAGGGCGCGATCGACACGGGCATGAACTTCTACGTCTCCAAGCATTATTCCAGCCGGGACATGAGCTGGCTGCACTGCTGCTGGGGCGTCGGCGCCACGCTCGGGCCGCTGATCGCCTCGCTCTTCATCCAGAACGCGGGCTCGTGGCGCGCCAGCTACTTCCTCATCGGCGGGTTGCAGGTCCTTCTCGCGGTCTTTTTCTGTTCGACCATCGGCCTGTGGGACCGTGCGAGACGTGACGAGGAGGCGGAGGACAAGGAAAAGGCGGCATCGTCCTCCATGGACAAGCTGACGGGCAAATGCGAGTTTTCCCTCGATTTCTGGCTGTGCGTCCTGGTCTTCTTCCTGTACTGCGGCATCGAGGCCGGCGCGGGGCTCTGGGGCTGCGCGTTCCTGACCAAGGCGCGCGGCATGAGCCTGGATTCCGCGCAATACATCGTGACCGCCTACTGGGGCGCGCTGACCGCCGGGCGTTTCCTGCTGGGGTTTACGGCGGACCGGCTCGGCAACCGTCTGCTCTCCACGCTGTCCGGCGCGGGCATCCTGATCGCCTCGGCGCTTCTGCTGATCCCGGCGGGGGGATTCCTGCCGTCGGCCGCGCTGCTGCTGATCGGTTTCGCGCTCGCGCCGATCTACCCGTGCCTGATGCACGAGGCTACGCGGCGCGGCTTCAACGATGCCACGGCGGCCGCGCTGACCGGGCTGCAGGGGGCGGCGAGCATGATCGGCATCATGATCGTGCCGCCGGTCATCGGATACGCCGCGGATTTGGTTTCCATGGAGGCGCTGCCGGTCTTCCTCGTCGTCCAGGCCGCGGTCATGCTCGCCGCGCTGCTGAAGACCGGTTACAGCCCCTCCCGCCGTGTCTCGCACGGATAACAGGGTACGGCCGCGCTTCCGCCGTTCGTGAAATGCTCCGTGCCATGGACTTGCGGGACGCTTTTTTTCGCTTTTTTTCAGGGAAAACAGCCTTGCAGAATTCAAGATTCGGGGTATATTATTAAAGAAGAAAAATACCCCGGCAGGAAGCATGTCGGAGAACGGACGATCAGAATGGCACCGGACAACGATATCGACATCGTACAAGACGATCTTATGAAACAGGCGGACGCGAACGCCGCCCGCGCAGCATATAACGAAAACAGCATTCAGACCCTCGACGCGCTCGCCCATATCCGGCAGCGTCCCGGCATGTACATCGGCCGCATGGGCGACGGCTCCCACCCCGACGACGGCATCTATGTGATGTTCAAGGAAGTCGTGGACAACGCCGTCGACGAATACATCATGGGCTTCGGCCGCCGCATTGACATCGCCTCCGACCAGGGCACGTTCACCGTGCGCGACTACGGACGCGGCATCCCGCTCGGCAAGCTCGTGGAATGCGTCTCGAAGATCAACACCGGCGGCAAGTTCAACAAGGACGGCTACGTGTTCTCCGTCGGCATGAACGGCGTCGGCACGAAGGCCGTGAACGCGCTTTCCTCGGAGTTCGAGGTCACGTCCTGGCGCGACGGCAAGTGCCGCACCGCGGTCTTCCACGAGGGCATCCTCGACCATGAGGAATACCTCGATCCGGGCACGGAGCATTCCGGCACGCGCATCCGCTTCAAGCCCGATCCGAAGCTCTTCCCGAACTACGAGATCCGTCCGGCAGAAGTCGAGAACCGCCTCTGGATGTACGCCTACCTGAACAGCGGGCTGTCGCTCTACCTGAACGGGCAGCGGTATTACTCGAAGAACGGTCTGCTGGACCTGGTGCGTTCCAAGCTCGACGAGGGCGCGTCCCTCTACCAGCCCATCCATTACAAGGACTCCACGCTCGAATTCGCGTTCTGCCACACCGCCGACACCGGCGAACGCTATTTCTCGTTCGTGAACGGCCAGTACACCAGCGACGGCGGCACGCATCTGTCCGCGTTCAAGGGCGGCATCACCCGCGCCATCAACGAGCATTTCAACAAGAACTTCGACCCGAAGGACATCCGTGACGGCATTCTCGGCACCATCGCCGTGAAGATTCAGGAGCCGCTGTTCGAGTCCCAGACCAAGAACAAGCTCGGAAACACCGACATCCGCGGCTGGATCGAGGGCACCGTGAAACAGGCCGTGATCGACAGTCTGCTGAAGCACCCGGACGAGGCAAACCTCCTTCTCGAAAAGATTCAGAAGAACGAGCAGGTCCGCCGCGAAATCCAGAAGGTGCAGAAGAAGGGCGCCGCCATCTCCAAGCGCATTTCCCTGCGGAACAACAAGCTCAAGGACTGCCGCCACCATTTCGGCGACCGCTCGAAGTTCGCCGACGAGACCATGATCTTCCTGACCGAAGGCGATTCCGCAGGCTCGTCGATCGTCCAGAGCCGCGACCCGAACTACCAGGCGGTCTTCGCGCTTCGCGGCAAGCCGTTCAACTGTTTCGGCAAGAAGCTCGACGCGATCTACTCGAACGAGGAGCTGTTCTACATCATGCGGACGCTCGGGATCGAGGAGGACGTGGAGAACCTGAACTACGCCAAGGTCGTGATCGCGACCGACGCCGACGTCGACGGCCTGCACATCCGCAACCTCCTGCTCACGTTCTTCCTCCAGTATTTCGAGTCGCTCGTGATCTCCGGCCACCTCTACATCTTCGAAACGCCGCTCTTCCGCGTCCGCAACAAGGAGATGACGTATTACTGCTACTCCGAACAGGAACGCGACGACCGCGCGAAGGAGCTCGGCAAGTCCGCCGAGATCACCCGCTTCAAAGGCCTCGGCGAGATCTCCCCGAAGGAGTTCAAGCAGTTCCTCGGGTCCGACATCCGCCTCGAAAAAGTCTCCCTCGAAAACACCAAGGGCATCCATGAAATGCTGCGGTTCTACATGGGCAGCAACGACGAGACCCGCTGGGAACACATCCAAAACAACCTGATCTGATCCATCATGCCGAAAAAGAATTTCATACCCCCCTCCGGACCCGATCGCGACGCCTCCTCCGATCCGCCGTCCGACACGCCCGAAACCGAATACTACGATCCCGACATGCACTACCCGCCGGAACCGGAGGACGAGGACGACGGCGCGGCCGACGCGGTCGACGGCTCCACGAACCAGCGTCTCCGGGAGATGATGGACCGCAACTTCATCGAATATGCGTCCTACGTCATCAAGGACCGCGCGATCCCGGACGTCGACGACGGCCTGAAGCCCGTCCAGCGCCGCATCCTCTGGACCCTGCACGAGAAGGACAACGGCACGTTCCACAAGGTCGCGAACATCATCGGCGAGACCATGAAGTACCACCCGCACGGCGACGCCTCCATCGGCGACGCCCTCGTGAACCTCGCGAACAAGGAATGCTTCATCGACAAGCAGGGGTCGTTCGGCGACATCATCCTCGGCACCCCCGCCGCCGCCCCGCGATACATCGAATGCCGTCTCTCCAAGCTCGGCCGCGACGTGCTCTTCAACGACGACATCACCATGCTGGTCGATTCCTACGACAGCCGCAACAAGGAGCCCGTCTGCCTCCCCTCGAAGATTCCCACGCTCCTGCTCATGGGCACCAACGGCCTCGCCGTCGGCACCCGCACCATGATCTTTCCGCACAACTTCAACGAGCTGTTGCGGGCGCAGATTTCCATCCTGAAGGGCGAGCCGTTCCAGATCTACCCCGATTTCCCGCAGGGCGGCATCATGGACGTCTCCGAGTATCAGGACGGCCTCGGCAAGATCGTGCTGCGCGCCCGCATCGTGGCGGAGAAGCACGACATCGTGATCAGGGAGATTCACGCGGCGACCGACACGTCCAAGCTCATGGACTCCATCGAATCCGCCGTCAACAAGTCCCGCATCAAGATCTCCTCGTTCCACGACTACACGGCGAACGACCAGGTCAACATCGAACTCTCGCTTCAGCGCGGCTACAGCCCGGAAAAGGCGATCAACGCCCTCTACACCTATACCGACTGCCAGATGAGCGTGTCCTGCACCTATATGGTCATCTGCGACAACCGGCCCGTCCGAATGAGCGCCAGCGACATCCTCCGCCGCAACACGCAGAAGCTCGTGCAGTACCTCACCTGGGAACTTCAGCTCGCCGCCGCCAAGTGCATCGACAGGATCCTCGGCCGCACCCTCGCGCAGATCTTCATCGAGGAGAAGATCTACAAGAAGATCGAGACCTGCAAGTCCAAAGACGCCATGTTCGAGGCCGTTCGCGCGGGACTTGAAAAGTTCAAGGACGAATGGCTCCCGCTCGTGCAGGCGCTGTACGGCGCGATCGAGGCGGGGCCGCACATCACGCCGCCGAAGCCGGACGAATCCGCCCGCATCGCCCAGCTGGCGCAGGGCATTATCCCGGACTCCGAGATCGAACGCCTCGTGGAGATCCCCATCCGCAGGATCGCCGCGTTCGAGATCGACAGGAACCGCGAGGAGATCGCCGGGCTTCAGAAGGAGCTGAGCGAGGCGGAAAAGAACCTGAAGCACATCAAGCAGTACACCATCAAGTACATCGAGGGGCTGCTCGAAAAATACGGACATCTTTTCCCACGCCGCACCGAGATCCGCCTCGAACCCTTCGCCAAGATCGACAAGAGCGTCGCCGCGCTTTCCAACATCCGCGTTGGCTGGGACAAGAAGAACTGCTACATCGGCACCTCCGTGAAGAGCGAAGACATCGTGCTGTGCAACGAGTTCGACCATCTGCTCTGCGTGGAGCGCTCCGGCGACTTCAAGGTCATCGACATCCCCGACAAGATCTTCATCGACCGCCTGTTCGAGTTCCGCCGCTACGACAAGAACACCGTGTTCGGCGTGGTCTACTCCGAGAAGAAGACCGGCCGCGCGTTCTTCAAGCGCACCCGCATCGCGCAGTTCATCAAGGACCGCGAATACCGCATCGCGCCCGAAGGCTGCCGCCTCGAACTCATCACGCCGCGTCCGAACGCCATCTACGAGATCAAGGTCGACACCCCCATCAAGGCGAAGCAGGTCCAGCAGATTTCCCTGATGGACGCGCCGGAACGTTCCCCGAAGGCGGGCGGCATCCTGATCTCCCCGCGCAAACTGCTGAAGATCACGTTCGTGCGGCTGCTGGACGAATCCGATGCCGCACCCGAACCCGAGCTCGTCGAGGTCCCGCCGGATGATGACGGCGGCAACGGCGGCAACGGCGGCAACGGCGCCGGAAATGGAAACATTCCTGCCTCGGAAGAAACAAAACCTGCGCCGGCGAATCCGCCGGAACCGTCCCCGGTCGAGCCAGTTCAGTCCGTGGACGCCGCCCCTCAAATTGAATCCGAACCGGAAGCAAAGCCCGTCAAACGCCGCATCCCTCCGAAAAAAGATGCCGGGTCTGCATCCCCCGCCTCATCCGAGGTGAAGAAAGCGCCGGAGCCCAAGCCTCCGGTCGAGGCCCAAAAAGCCTCGGAGCCCAGGTCTCCGGTCGAGGTGAAGAAAGCCTCGGACCCCAAGCCCGTCGTGAAACCTGTTCCCACTGCGAAAACCGCGCCTCAGCCGCCGGTCAAACCCGCGCCTCAGCCGCCGGTCAAACCCGCGCCTCAGACACAGCCGGATGCCGAAGTGAAATCGCAGGTTTCCGCCGCGGAACCCGAAAAGAAGCCGGAACCCCCGGAAAACAAGACGGATTCCTCGAAACGGAGCGTTGATACGGAACGCGAAGAGGATTCGTGGGACGTTCAGCCCGACCTCGGATTTTGATTCGCGGGGGGCTGTAGAGGCTGATGACCGGAGAGATTTGCTGCAAGCTTCAGCTCGCTAACGGATGTCGAGCGTGACCCGGATTGTAATCGCCTGAGGCGGCACGGGAACGGCTTTCAGATCCGCCCGGAGCAGTTCTGCTGCGTCGTCGATCTTCCTGTTGCCGGATTTCGCGACCATGATCGCGGACCGGATCTTTCCGTTCTTTTCGATGGTGAGCTCGAGGACCGGCCAGTTGGAAATGCTGCCGCTGATTTCGGTATTGGCGGGGGAAACCGCGCTCCATTTCGGGCGGATGTACGCGTTCAGCTGTTCGTAGTAATCGCGTATTTCCTTTGTCGCCAGGATACCCTTCTGTCCGGGATCCGTCGTGCCGTACGTGCCCGGCCTGGAGCCCGCGGCACTGCGGATGTCCGCGAGGAGCTGTTCACGCGCCTTCGCGTCGGCCTTGGCCTTTGCCTCGGCGGCTGCGCGCGCCTTGTTTTCGGCGTCGATTTGCGCCTGCGACTTGGTATTGGTGGTGACTTTGATCTGGTCCGCCGTCAGGAGATTCGACTTCGGCGGGTCCTTCTTCTGTTCCGTTTTCGGCGGATTGGTCTTCGGCGGCGTGACTTTCGTTTCGGTCTTCGGCGGCGGAGGCGGCGCGACGTCCGTTTTTTTCTGCTCGACCTTCGGCGGCGTGACCTTCGTCTCGGTCTTCGGCGGCGGAGGCGGTAGGTCCGGCAGCGGGTCGACTTGCTTCGGATCGGCCGGCAGGTCGAGCATCGGTTCCGGCTCCGAGGTCACGGGTGTGTCGGGCGCGGGCTGTCCTGCATCCGGGGAATCCCCGGGCGGCAGATCGACGAGTCCGACTTTCATGACGATGAGCGGCGGGTCGAAATACTCCGTGAGCGAGGCGTAGATCAGCGGGACGGCGATGATGGCGATATGGACCATCAGCACGCCGAACAGGACGCTCCGGGCGCGTCGCGAGCTGTAATACGGGTCTCTGAACATGCTGCCCATCAGTTCGCCTCCTCCTGCATCACGAGGTTGACGTTGCGGAATCCCGACCCGCGTATGAGCTTCATCACGTTCATGACGACGCCGTAGCGGAGGTCCTTGTCGCCGCGCAGGAAGATGGTGGTCTCGCGGCCGTTCTGCTGTTCGATGCGGGACAGGATGACCTGGAGTTCCGCCTCGGTGACGGTCTTCCGGTCATACACGATGGAGCCGTCGGCCTTCACGTTGATGATCTTGGAGTCGGGATCGGGCTTGATCGGATCGGCGTTCATCTCCGGCGGCGTGACGTCGACGGAGTATTCCAGCAGCGGGGCGGTGATCATGAAGATGATGAGCAGGAAAAAGAGCGTGTCGATCAGGTTCGTGAGGTTGATCTGATCGTAAGCCGTGACGGGGAATCTTCTGCGTGCGGACATGGGACGCGCTCCGTTACTGCTGGTTTTCCCCGGATGCCCGGTAGGAGTCGAGCTGTTCGATCTTGAACTTGGCGTAGACTTCGTCGACGAAGTTGTCGAGGTGCACGGTGAAATTTTTGATCCTGGCGGTGATGATGTTGTAGCCGACCATGGACGGGAGCGCCACGAAGAGCGCGATCACGGTGGTCAGCAGCGCGCCGGAGACGCCGGGCGCGAGCGTCTGGACGTCGGCCTTGCCCGCCTGCGCCAGTTTCGTGAACGCGACCGTGATGCCCCAGACCGTGCCGAACAGGCCGAGGAACGGACTGCCGCTGACCGCGGTGGCGAGGATCATGGTGCGTTTTTCCAGGAGGACCAGCTGGTCTTCCACGGCCAGGTTCATAGCCGAACGCATCACTTCGAGTTCGTCATCCGTCATGGCGCGGCGTCCGCCGCCGGGCTGTTCGAGGTGGAACGAGGCGATGCGCTCGCACGCGGCGAGGTAGACTGCGGCGGCGGGCGAATTCGCCTCCTCGGCTTTTTCTTTCAGGCCGAGCGGATTGCGTTTTTCTCGGAACAGCCTCGAAAACGTCTGGCTGTCCTTCAGTGCCTTGCCCAGGGAACAGCTTTTCTCGATCATGATGACCCAGACGGCGATGGATGCGAGGAAAAGGATGGCGCAGATGGCCTGGCCGACAATATCGCTTTTTTCGAATGCGTAAAACAAGCCGTTTGCTGCGAAAATGGGGGAAAAGGAAGGGATAATGCTTGAAATCATGGAAAACACCTCTTTTTGCGGAAAAAAATCTTAAAAACTCTATAAATTACTTTGCGAAGTCCGATTTTTCAATGTATATTGTATCGGTTTTTCTGTTTTTTTTCGCTTTTTTCCGGAAGGAGACCCAAATCATGGCAAAGCCATTCCCGATCCTCGGTTTCGACGTCGGCGGCACGAAGGTCGCCGTCTCGCTCGTTCTCAGCGACGGCACGCTCGTTTCGTCCGCCCGTGTCCCGAATAAGGAACGCGAACCGGACGACGTCCTGCCCGCGATGGTTTCCGCGGGCAAGTCCCTGCTGGCGGACGCCGGCATGACCCGCGACGACCTGAAAGCGGTCGGCGTCTGCACGCCGTCGCCGCTTGACTTCAAGAACGGCATCGTGATGGCGCCCTCCAACCTCAAAAAATGGAAGCACGTCCCCATTCGCGACTACCTGGCGGATGCGTTCGGCGTGCGCGCCTTCTTCGATAACGACTCCAATGCGTCCGGCCTTGCCGAATGGCTCTTCGGATCCGGCGTCGGCGCACAGGATATGCTGTATATTTCCATCAGCACGGGCATCGGCGCGGGCGTCATCGCGAACGGACGCCTCGTGCGCGGCGCCACTTGCGACGCGGGTGAAGTCGGGCACATGGTCCTCGACGCGAACGGCCCGCTCTGCAACTGCGGGCTGCGCGGCTGCTGGGAAGCGTTTTCCGGCGGACGCGCCATCGCCCAGCGCATCCAGCGTGAGCTCGCGAACAACCCGAACAGCACCATCGTCCGGCTCGCCGACGGCGTCATCGAAAACATCGACATGAAGACGCTGTCCGATGCGGTCGAGGCCAACGATCCGTATGCGTGCGGAGTCTGGGACGAAATGATGGAACGCCACGCCCAGGCCATCGGCATGCTCCACAACATCTTCAACCCCTCGATCATTGCGCTCGGCACCATCGCCATCCAGTGCGGCGACCTCTTCATGAAGCCGCTGCTCGAACGCGTCAAGAAGTACGGCTGGAAGCAGCCGCGCGAGGCGTGCTCCATCGTGCCCGGCAAGCTCGGCCCCAAGCTCGGCGAATACGCCGGCGCCGCCGTGGCGCTCTATGCGCTCCATGAGATCGGCGAATGGGATCTGCCATGGAGCGCGGACTGAACCTCCGATTTTCTTCGTACGGAACTTGAACCATGAGCAAAGCCAACATCAGGAAATTATATTCCACAAAGCGGAAACGCGACGTCGTGACCGGCGGCGCCATCCTTCTTTTCGGCGCGCTGATCGTGTTCCAGATTTATATCGCGGCCATCTTCCCGATCCAGCTCAATCGCCAGCATCTCCTGGCCGCCGAGATGGAAAAGGACGAGATGTACGAACAGATCGACCGCATCCGCGACACCGTCCGCAGAAACAGAAGCAGCAATCCCGCCCGGAACGGCGAGGTCAACCTCGTGTCGGGCGTCATGGACCAGTTCGCGCTTCATGTGCGTGAACACGGCGGCGAGATGACGCCGGAGCAGGTGAACGGACTTCGGACGGAGCTGCGGCGCTATGAACTGGCAATCCTCGGCTGGAATTACGCCAACCGCAGGTTCCTGTACCCCGAGGATGTGGATCGCGATGTCATGAACTCGCTCGACGAATTCTTCGGCGACATCGAAGCCGGAGGGCGGATCGACCCCGATAAGCCCACGTCGTTCAGCACTTTTTTCAATACCAGCCGTCCGACAAAATACCATATCACCCAGAGCGTTCTTGACACCGCGCCATACGCCAGGACGATCGAAACCAGCATCCTGAATTCGCGCTGAGGCATTTTTTATGTTTTCCGTCATTTCCCCCGACCGCTTCGATGTACTCGTCAAAGCCTCGAAGCCGCTCCGCATCGCCGTCCTCGGCGATCTCATGCTTGATACTTACATCTACGGCAGTGCGTCCCGTCTCTCCCAGGAAGCGCCCGTGCCCGTGCTCCGGGTGCGCAGCAAGAACATCCGTCTCGGCGGCGCGGCGAACGTCATGCGCAACCTGAAGGCGCTTTCGCCCGAGGCGCAGATCTTCGCGTTCGGCATCGTCGGCGTGGACGAGCCCGGGGAGAAACTCCGCGCCCTGCTCGCCGGAGCCCGCGTCAACACGAACGGCATCGTGGGCGTCCCCGGCCGCGTGACCATCGAAAAACAGCGCGTGATCGCCGGAAACCAGCAGATCGTCCGCATGGATTTCGAGGAGACCGCCCCGGTCGACACCGGCATCCGTGAGCGCCTCATCGAGACCCTGACCCGGAAGATCCGCATGCACGAGCTCGATGCCGTTGTCATCGAGGACTACGCCAAGGGCCTGATCGGACAGGGCCTGCTCGACGCCATCGTTTCCACCGCTTCCCACGAGGGCATTTTCACTTCGCTCGACCCGCACCCCGGCAACCCGGTCCGCACCCGCGGCATCTCCCTCATGACGCCGAACCGCGCCGAGGCCTTTGCGCTTGCGGGCGTCTACTGCTCCGACCCCGCCGACGATCCGGCGAAGGACACGGCCCTGCAGGAAGTCGCGGCGAAGATCCGCAAGGAATGGAACCCGGACATCCTGCTCATCACGCTCGGCCATCAGGGCATGGCGCTGTACTCCGAAAAGGAGCCGCGCGGATTCGTGATCCCGACCATCGCCCGCGAAGTCTTCGACGTTTCGGGCGCGGGCGACACGGTCATTTCCGCGTTCACGCTGTACCATGCCGCGGGTGCGACCGACCGCGAAGCCGCCGTCATCTCCAACCAGGCCGCGGGCATCGTCGTGGGCAAGGCCGGCACGGCCACCACCGATCCCGCCGAGATCGCCGCGTCGTTCCGGTTCGGAGCGGAGAAGGACCATGCCTGAGACTTCGCCGGACGGCAGGCCCCGTCCCGTGATCCTCGCTTCGGCCTCCCCCCGCCGGGCCGCGCTGCTCCGCGAAGCCGGTCCGGAATTCGCCTCGATGCGGATCATGCCGTCCGACGCGGAGGAGGGGGGCGATCCGCTGGAGAATGCCTGTTTGAAGGCCGAATCCGTCGCGGCATCGAATCCGCGGGCGATCGTGATCGGCGCGGATACCGTGATCCGGTTCGGAGACGAGATGATCGGGAAGCCCGCCGACCTCGACGACGCACGGGCGATCCTCGCGAAGCTTTCCGGCCGCACGCATGACGTCGTCACGGGCGTCTGTGTCCGCTGCCTTGAAAATGACATTCTGGTGCGCTTCGAGGCGATCACGCACGTGACGTTCCGCGTTTTGACCCCGGAAATGATCGAAAAGTACATCAAGGCGGTCAACGTGCTGGACAAGGCCGGCGCGTACGCCATTCAGGAACACGGCGACGACATCGTCGAGGGCATCGAAGGTTCCCGCACGAACGTGATCGGCCTGCCCGTGGAACGCCTCACGGAAACGGTCCGTTATCTCCTGGCGCTTGCCTGACACCCTCCTGACGCTCTTCCGAGGCTTGCGCCGGCGCTGATGGCGAAAACCGCCTGACCCCGCCTGCCCCAGCCTGACCCCCGCCTGAAACGGTCCGGTCCGTGTTTTTCCGCGTCGACAATACCTCTTTTTTAAAAACCGCTATTGAAAAAACTACTCCTCCGGGTTATATTTTGGTAATGTTTTTTCGCAAATGAAATTTCCCCTCGGGGGAACATACCACGAACCATGCCGCACGGCTCCGCCGGTTTCCTGAACCCGGAGGGGCGGATGCGGCTGCAATCAGGGCGTATCATGGCAGACAAAAAAATGATCTTGAGCGGCGACGGAGCGATCGCCTACGGCGCAAAAGCGTGCGGCGTCACGCTCGGAGCCGGTTATCCCGGCACCCCGTCCACCGAAATCCTTGAAACCCTCACATCCATCGGCGGCGCGGCCCAGTGGTCGCCCAACGAGAAGGTCGCGCTCGAAGTCGCGACGGGCGTTTCCCTCGGCAACGGCCGCGCGCTGGTGACGATGAAGCACGTCGGTCTGAACGTGGCGGCGGATCCGCTGTTCACGCTGACTTACATGGGCGTCAACGGCGGTCTCGTGATCGTCTCCGCCGACGACCCCGGCATGGTCTCCAGCCAGAACGAACAGGACAACCGCAATTACGCGAAGTTCGCCCAGATGCCGATGCTGGAGCCGTCCTCCAGCCAGGAAGCATATGACCTCACGATCCGCGCGTTCGAGCTCTCCGAGAAGTTCAAGGTGCCGGTCCTGCTCCGCATGACGACCCGCGTGTGCCACTCCATGGGCCCCGTCGAGCTTTGGAAGGAGCCCGAAGCATTCCGTCCCGCGCCGTACAAAGCCGACGCCCCCACGAAAGTCATGATCCCGGCCTACGCCCGCCGTGCCCACGTCCGCCTCATCCAGGTTATGAAGGACCTTGCGGCGTACAATGAATCCTCCGACCTGCACGCGGTCCTCAATCCCGGCAATGCCGAACTCGGCATCCTGAGCTCCGGCGTGAGCGTCCAGCACGTTCTGGAAGCTGCCCCGGAAGCCTCCGTGCTCCAGCTCAAAATGACCTGGCCGCTTCCGCTCGACGCCATCCGCAAGTTCGCCTCCGGCGTGAAGCGCTTCGCGGTCGTCGAGGAAGGCAGCCGCTTCCTGGAGGAAAACCTCCGCTCTGCCGGGATCGCGGTCGAGGGCAAGGAAGACGTGTTCGAATGCGGCGAGCTTTCCGTCGGCCGCGTGAAGCAGCTCCTCGCCCACGACACCACGCCGCCGCCCGCGGGCGCTCCGGGCCGTCCCCCGGCGCTCTGCCCCGGCTGTCCGCACCGCAAGACGTTCGAGCTGCTCAGCGAGCTGAAGCTGACCGTGCTCGGCGACATCGGCTGCTACACGCTCGGCGTGCTCCCGCCGTTCAACGCCATGGACGCCTCCGAATGCATGGGCGCGAGCATCGGCATGGGCCTCGGCCTGCGCCGCACGCTCGGCGATTCGCCGGAAGCCCGCAAAGTGGTGAGCGTGATCGGCGACAGCACGTTCCTGCACAGCGGCCTGACCGGCGTCGTCGACATGGTCTACAACAAGCCCGCCACCGGGCACGTGGTCCTGCTGCTCGACAACGGCACGACCGCCATGACCGGGCTTCAGGAACACGCCGCCACCGGTTACCACCTGGACAAGACCCCGGCGGTCCCGATCAAGCTCGAAGACGTCTGCCGTTCGCTCGGCGTCGACCACGTCGACATCGTCGATCCGGTCGGCGACCAGGCCGGCTACCGCGCGCTCCTTCAGGAACGCCTCGCTTCCAACGACGCCACGGTCATCATCGTGCGCCGTCCGTGCCTCATGCAAATGAAAAAGATGGCGAAAATGGCCAATTCCACCGAGGTGAAAAAATGAGTCGTGACATTACCAACGTCCTGTTCGTCGGCATCGGCGGCCAGGGGATCATCCGCGCATCCGATATGCTGACCGAAGCCGCGTTCCGCCTCGGATTCGACGTCAAGAAAAGCGAACTCCACGGCATGAGCCAGCGCGGCGGCTCCGTCTCCAGCGACGTCCGCTTCGGCAAAAAAGTCCTCAGCCCGATGGTCCCGGTCGGCATGACCGACTACCTCGTGGCAGTCTCCGAGGACCAGATCGAAGTCGCCCGCCCGTACCTGAACGACACCACGGTCATCGTGCGCCCGACCGACCTCTCCGCCGACGACGCCAAGTCCCGCATGGCGAACATCGCGATGCTCGGCGTGCTGAACCGCTACCTCAAATTCCCCGCGGACCTGTGGGAGACCCTGATCCGCGAAAACTTCGCCGGACCCGTCGGCGAGGCAAACGTGCTGGCGTTCCGCCGCGGCGCGAACATCATCTGAACTCGAAACATCCCCACCAAACAAAGCAATACAACCCAAGGCACCATCATGAAACCCAACAAGGCAGTCCCGATGAACCCCATCAGCGCGATGGACTTCATCCCGCAGGAACAGCTCCATTCGCTCCAGCTCGCACGGCTTCGCGACATGGTCGACCTCGCCTACGCAAATGTCCCGCTCTTCAAGGCGCGTCTGGACGAACGCGGCATCAAGCCGGACGATATTCAGAAACTCGAAGACATCCGTCACCTTCCGTTTACCGTGAAGGCCGACCTCCGCGACACCTATCCCTTCGGCCTCTTCGCCACGCCCATGAAGGACGTCGTGCGTCTCCATGCCTCCAGCGGCACGACCGGCAAGCCCATCGTCGTCGCCTACACCCGCGAAGACCTCAACGTGTGGTCGACTGCCGTGGCCCGCGCGCTCGCCGCGGTCGGCGTCCACGAAGGCGACATCGCCCAGGTCTCCTACGGCTACGGCCTCTTCACCGGCGGCCTCGGCGCCCACGGCGGCTTCGAGCACATCGGCGCGACCGTGATCCCGGCCTCCGGCGGCAACACGGAACGCCAGGTGATGCTGATGAAAGACTTCGGCGTGACCTGCGTGGCATGCACCCCGAGCTACTTCCTGCACATGATCGAGACCGCCGAAAAAATGGGCATCGACATGCGCGAACTCCCGGTCCGCCTCGGCATCTTCGGCGCGGAACCCTGGACCGAAGCCATGCGCGCCCTGATTGAGAAGAAGTCCGGCATCAAAGCGTACGACATCTACGGCCTCTCCGAGATCGTCGGCCCCGGCGTCGGCTGTTCCTGCATGGAACAGGACGGCCTCCATATCTTCGAAGACTATTTCTATCCCGAGATCATCGACCCCGATACCGGCGAAGTCCTCCCCGACGGCATGGAAGGCGAACTCGTCCTCACCACGCTGGCGAAGCGCGCCATGCCCATGATCCGCTATCGCACGCGCGACATCACGCACATCGAGACCTCGCAGTGCGCCTGCGGACGCACCATCCGCCGCATCGCCAAGATCGGCCGCCGCAGCGACGACATGTTCATCATTCGCGGCGTGAACGTCTTCCCCTCGCAGATCGAAACCGCGATCATGAGCGTGGAATCGGTCATGCCCGTCTACCAGATCATCCTGACCCGCGAACACGGCCTGGACAACATCGAGGTCGACATCGAGGTCAACGAAGCCATCTTCCACGACCGCGTGTCCGCCATCGAAGACATCCGCCACACCATCAGTCACGCCATCGAACGCATCCTCAACATCCGCGTGTTCGTGAAGATGTGCGCCCCGAACTCCATCCCCAGAAGCGAAGGCAAGGCAAAGCGCGTCATCGACCGCCGCAACCTCAACGCATAACACAGGAGACGCCAGAATGAAACTCAAACAGATTTCCCTCTTCGTCGAAAACAAGCCCGGCACGGTCAATGCCGCGCTCAAACTCCTGGCAAACAACGGGATCAATATCTCCACGCTTTCGCTCAGCGACAGCAAGTTCTTCGGCGTCCTCCGCCTCCTGATCCGCGACTGGGAAAAGGCACGCGACCTTCTCGAAGCCAACCAGTTCGCCGTCAAGATCACCGACGTCGTCGCCATCGAAGTCGACCATGCGGCCGGCAGCCTCTCCAAGGTCCTCGAAATCCTCGACAGGCATCAGGTCAACATCGAATACCTGTACGCCTTCGCCGCCGGACTCCACGGCAAGGCCGCCATCATCTTCCGTTTCGCCGATCCCGACGACGCCATCGCCAAGATCAAGAGCGAACTCAAGATCGTCGAGCCGCTCGATCTTTTCCGGGATATGCCGAATTGATGGAGGTTTCCGTTCCGGTGTCCCGCATTGCATTCGGGGGCGACGGCGTCGGCCGGCTCCCGGACGGCAAGGTCTGTTTCATCCCGGGCGCTCTCCCCGGGGAAACGGTCCGGGCGGAGATCACGCACGAGGCGAAGTCGTTTTCACGCGCCGGGCTTCTGGACGTGACGGCGGCTTCGCCCGACCGTATCGACCCGGACTGCCCGCTCGCCGGGACCTGTCCCGGCTGCGTGTACCGTCATGCCTCGTACGAATGCGAGCTGGAATGGAAGAACCGCCAGTTCACCGATTTTCTCACGCGCGGCAATCCCGCCGCCGACTCCATCGAATTCCTGCCGCCGCTGGGCGCGCCGTCCCGCAACGGCTGCCGGAACAAGCTCACATTTGTCTGCGAAAACGGCGCGTTCTGCTACCGCGGACTTGACAACCGCACCGCCGTCCCCGTGAACGACTGCCTGCTCGGACACCCCGCCATCCGCGAACTCCTTGTTTCCGCCGTTCCCTCCGCCGACGGGGAAAAACGCACGTTCCGGCGCACGGTTCACGACGGCGCGCTGGATTCCGGTTCGGAGGCGTGGCGGAAGATTTCTCACCTGACCGAACGGCTCGGACAATTCGGCGAGTTCCGCGTGCCGAAGGCATCGTTTTTCCAGGTCAACCCGGACATGGCGCCCAAGCTGGCGGAACGCGTCCTGTCGCTCCTGAAAGCGACCGGCGCGGAACAGCTCCTCGAACTCTACTGCGGCGCGGGCGTCTTCTCCATTTTGGCGACGGAAGCGGTTCCCGGCCTCACGGCCCGCGCGGTCGAGCTGGATAAAGCCGCCATTGAGGCGGCGCGTTTCAACGCGGCACGGCACGGCGTCTCCGCCCGCTGCACGTTTCTGGCGGCGGACGCGGGCGCGGCGTTCCGCCGTTTGTCCGAATCCTGTGACCCGGCGAAATGCTGCGTCCTCGTGGATCCGCCGAGAACGGGCCTCCCGGCCTCTCTGACGCACGAGATCGGCCAGTGGGCGCCCGAGGTCGTCCTGTATGTTTCCTGCGGCCCTGACACGCTCCGGCGCGATGCGGACCGCCTGGCGGAACACGGCTACCGCATCCAAACAGCCGGAATGATCGACATGTTCCCCGCCACCGGCCACTTCGAATCCGTCACGCTTTTCCGGAGGGACAGATCATGACGCCGGAGGACAGGATCGGACACAGACAGCGTCTGCGCGAGAAGTTCGAGCAGTATGAGCAGGACGCGTTCCTCGACTACGAGCTCCTGGAGCTCATCCTCACGTATTCCATCCCGCGACGCGATGTGAAACCCATTGCGAAAGAGCTGATGAACCGGTTCCATTCGTTTCCCGGCGTGATGGATGCCCGCCCGGACGACCTCGCGCAGGTGCCCGGCCTCGGACAGAACTCCATCACGCTGCTGAAGCTGATCCGCAGCGCGAACGTGCGGTATCTCGCGCGGACGATGGAGTCGCTGCCTCTGCTGGATTCGCCGCGGCTTTTCGCCGACTACGCCCGCATGAAGCTCGGCGACAGGAGCTCCGAAGTCACGCTGATTTTTTACCTGAATACGCAGAACCGCCTGATCCGCTGCGACACAGTCGGCGCGGGCTCGGTCGATGCCGTGACCGTCTACCCGTCCGAAGTCGCACGGTGCGCCCTGATCTCCGGCGCCCATTCGGTCGTCCTCTGCCACAACCATCCGGGCGGAAACAATCTCCCGTCACGCGATGACGATGCCGTCACGTTCGACATCCGCAACGCGCTTCAGCCGCTCGGGATCATCCTGCTGGACCATGTGATCGTGTCGCGGTTCGGATACTACAGCTACCGTGCCCACGAGAACGAACCCGGGCGCAAATGCCTGCTGACAAAACTGGAGGAAGGAGACTGACCATGATCTTCGGGATCGGAACAGACATCGCCGACTGCAACCGCGTGGGATCCATCTATGCAAAGCACGGCCACCATTTTGTGAAGAATATCCTCACGCCCGCCGAACTGGAACGCATGGCGCAGCTGAGGGATCCGAAGGAGTTCATCGCGGGCCGCTGGGCCGCCAAGGAGGCGTTCTCCAAGGCGCTCGGCACCGGCATGTGCGCGGAATGCGCCTTCGTGGAGATCGAGGTGCTGTCCGACGAACGCGGCAAGCCGTTCGTCAAGCTGTACGCCGCGACCGCCGAGACTGCGAAACGCCTCGGCATCACCCGCATCCACGTTTCCATCAGCCATGAACGCGAGCTCGCCACGGCGTTTGTCGTGCTCGAAGCCGCCGATGGTTCGGAGGCGCGGCCATGACGATCCCGAAAGACCAATGGCGCGACGGCCTGCTCGTGCGTTCGCCGAACTGGCTCGGCGACCTCGTGATGACGTTTCCCGCCCTCATGCTCCTGAAGCGCCTCCTCCCCGAATACTGCGCCCTCACCGTGATCTGTCCAGCCGGACTTGCGCCCGTGCTGGACGCGCTGGACGAAACGGTCGACGAGATCGTTCCCGTCGCCAACGCCCACGCGTTCCCCACGCATCGGGAGCTTGCTCCTCTGCTGCACCGGCATTTCGGCGCGGGCATCCTCTTCAATAATTCGCTCCGCGACGCCGTCATGATGCGGCAGCTTGGGGTGAAACCGCTTTTCGGCGCGGCGGCCCGCGGACGCTCCATCCTGCTTCGCGAACCGGTCCAGTTCCCCAAACGTGTCTCCGGCCAGCTCAATCCTCCGCATCAGGCCAGGCGCATCCTCGAGGTCGCGAAGAAGCTCGGCATCGACGACTGGGACGGCGTTTCCATGCCGGCAGTCCACCCGGATTTCGACGCGGAACGCTTCGAACAGGCGTTCGGACGCACTTTCCCGGAGAAACATCCGGTCCTGGCGGTCGCTCCGGGGGCCGCGTTCGGCGACGCCAAGCGCTGGGACGCGAGTGCATTCCATGCCGTGGCGGAACACTGGCAGAAGAAGCGCAACGGGTTCGTGATCCTGCTGGGCTCGAAAAAAGAAGCGCCGATCTGCGCGAAATGCGCCGAGGGGCTGTCCGACGGCCTGACCCTGGACCTTGCCGGAAAGACCTCGCTCCACGCCCTCATGTTCGTTCTCCAGCATGCCGCGTACTGCGTCGCGAACGACAGCGGCATCATGCACCTGGCCGCCGCGGTCGGCACGCCCGGCACAGCCGTCTTCGGCTCCACCGACATGGCCGCCACGGGCCCGCTTTCCGATCAGTGGAAGGTCCTTTATCGCAAGGAACCCTGTTCCCCCTGTTTCAAGCACGTCTGCCCGCTCGAAACGCGCGCCTGCATGAAGGCGATCAAGGTCGCCGACGTACTGAAGACCCTGCCGAAAGCCTGAAAAACTCAGCTGCCCTTCTGTACTATTTTTCCTTTCGCCCACTTGAAGAGCATCTTTGAGGCGAGGGCAAAATCAACGGGCTCCCCGGTTTTCATGGCGATATAAGCCTGAACGATCTCTCTGTCGGGGTTGTCCGCATACTCTAAAAGCTCGTCCAGTCGGGCGCAGTATTTCCCCGTGCGCCGGTATGCGGCCGCCCGGATTGCAAAGGTCGCCGTCTTATACAGGCCGCGGAGGATTCCCTCATCCTTTTCGTAGAGCATGTTGTGGACGCACCCATGGTAAACGCCGCATGCTCCGGTCAATATCGCACGGTTTATGTCACCGGGGGAGACGACGGCAAGAACATCGTCCAGACTGCCGATCAGCGGCCTGGTATCGCGGCAGAATTGGAACAGCTCCGACGGCTCCCAATGAAGCAGTTCCTCCTTTCCGGACAGGAATCCGCAAACCAGTTCCCTGTGGTCGAGCGAATCCAGCATGGCATCGTAGACCGCGATATCCTTCGCGGTCAGCGCATCCAGGACCACGACCAGGTCGATGTCGCTGGATTCCGTTGCCTCGCCTCTGGCGTAGCTGCCCTGAAGCCCGGCGAACTGAATGCGGTCGCCGAACGTCTCCCGCAGAAGACGGACAAAGCGCGCCAGCCAAGGTTCAATATCGATCATAAAGCTCCCCGGAATACCCGAGGATCACTCTTCGAACCCGGCCTGTTCCGCGGCGCTCTGTTCGGCGTCGGGCTGAAGCGTTTCGACCATCTGTTCCAGGACTTCCAGGAAGATCTGCTGTTTCTTCTCGTCGATGTTGCGGAAGAAATGGTCCATGTAGTCGGTGAAGTAGTTGTCGTGGCGGCGCTTCAGCGCGATGCCCTGTTTCGTGAGCGAGATATGGATCGCGCGGCGGTCTTCGCTGGACTGCACGCGCTGGACGATCCCGTCTTCCACGAGGGAGTCGATCGTCTGGGAGACCGCGCCGGGGGTGAGGCCGAAGACTTCCGCGATGTCCTTCAGCATCGGCGGCTGGTCCATGTTGGCGAAAAGATAGCTGATGACGCGGATCTTGCCGAGCGTGATCTTCTTGTTGTTGACCGTATTCCCGGGCGCGCCGAGGACGCGGAGCAGATCGGTGATCTGGAAGAGCAGTTCCCAGGACATCTGGGGGGTGCGTCTGGAGGAAGCAGGGGGTGTTGCCGCCATATTGTTTATTCTCCTCACCATTTAAGGCGTTCGATGTTTTAGCATAAAAAATATGTTGATATTATACTATACAACATAAAAACGAAAAAGCAAGCCGGAAAACCGGAAATGTGCAAGATATAAAGACTTAAGACGCGTAGAGCGCGGATGAACGGCCGGGATCAGTTCCCGCCGAGCGAGTTTTCGCCGCCTGCGAACTGCTCCAGGCCGTAGTCCGACGCGGCGGAGGATTTCCATTTGCGCTGGCGGGCAGCCTCGTACAGCAGAATTGTCGCGGCGGTCGCCACGTTCAGGGAATCCATCAGCCCGAGCATCGGGATCACGACCTTCTGGTCGGCGGAATCCATCCAGTACGGCGTCAGGCCGAACTGCTCCGCGCCGACCACGATCGCCACGCCGTGCGCCATATCAGCGTCCGTGAAGTTCTGCTTCGTGTGCGGGGTGGCGGCGAGCGTGCGGATGCCGAAGGAGCGGAGCCAGGCAAGACATTCCTCGGAGGTGGCTTCGGCGAGCGGGACGGAGAAGATCGCGCCGGTGCTGGCGCGGATGACGTTCGGGTTGTAGAAGTCGGTCTGCTTGTTGCAGACGATCATGGCGGTGGCGCCGACGGCGTCCGCGCTGCGGAGCATGGAGCCGAGGTTGCCGGGCTTCTCGATGGTCTCCGCCACGAGGTAGAGGCCGTCCTTCACCTTCGGGATGTCGGCGAGCGTCTTGCGGCGGATCTCGATGACGGCGATCAGGCCCTCGGGACGGTCGCGGTAGGCGAGCTTGCGGAGGATGTCCTCGGTGCAGCGGTAGAGCGAAGCGCCGCGCGCGGCGAGCGCGTCCAGCAGGGAGTCCTCGTTTTCGCCGAGGAAGAGCTCGGGGCAGTAGAAGACTTCGTGGAACTTGAGGCCGATGGCGTTTGCGCGGAAGAGTTCGCGGTAACCCTCCAGGATGGTTACGCCGCGGGCGTCGCGTTCGCGGCGTTCGCGCAGCGAGGCGGCGTACTTGACCTTCGGATTCTTCAGGCTGGTGAGGAGCTCGTCGTGTCGCATGGCGCGTGAAAGGACGTTGAAGCGGTCAGGCCGTTTTTCCCGCGAGGAGCTTCCGGACGCCGGCGAGCTTCACGCAGACGCAGAAAAGCTCGATGGCGGTCTTCAGTTCGTCGAGCGGCGGATAGGACGGCGCGATGCGGATGTTGCGGTCGAGCGGGTCGTGGTGCAGCGGGAAGGTCGAGCCGGGGCCGGTCAGCTTGACGCCGGCTTTCTGCGCCAGGCCGATGACCTCCGTAGCACAGCCGGGCAGCGTGTCGAGCGCGATGAAGTAGCCGCCTTTCGGACGGATCCAGGAGGCGAGGCCGGTGCCGCCGAGTTCGCGGTCGAGCGTGTTGAGCACCAGGTCGAACTTCGGACGGAGCTCGCGCGCCAGCACGCGCATGTGTTCGCGGACGCCCTCGGCGCTCTTCAGGTAGCGCACCGTGCGGAGCTGGTTGAGCTTGTCCGGGCCGATGGTCTGGATGCTCATGTGATGCTTGAGCTCGGCGAAGTTGCCGGGGCCGGTGGCGAGCAGCGCCACGCCCGCGCCCGGGAACGTGATCTTCGAGGTCGAGAAGAAATAGTAGACGCGTTCGGGGTTGCCCGCGGCCTCGGCGGCGGCGAAGATGTCCTTCAGATGGCATTCCTCGTAGATGTGGTGCACGCCGTAGGCGTTGTCCCAGAAGATGCGGAAATCGGGCGCGGCTGTGCGCATGGCGGCCAGACGGTCCACAGTTTCGTCGGAGTAGCACACGCCCTGCGGGTTCGAGTACAGCGGGACGCACCAGATGCCCTTGATCGCGTCATCGGCTCCGGCGAGCTGTTCGACCAGGTCCATGTCCGGGCCGGTCTCGGTCATCGGGATCGGGATCATTTCGATGCCGAGGTCCTCGCAGATGGCGAAATGGCGGTCGTAGCCGGGGCAGGGGCACAGGAACTTGACGCCGGGGAGGCGTCCCCACGGCGTGTGTCCGTGCGTGCCGAAGACCCAGTGGCGGACGATCGTGTCGTACATCATGTTCAGGCTGGAATTGCCGCCGATCATGAGGCGTTCGCGTGGGATGCCGAGGAGTTCGGAGAAGAGCTTGCGCGCCTCGTGGATCCCTTCCAGACAGCCGTAGTTGCGCGCGTCGATGCCGCCCTCGACCATGTAGCCGTCCAGACGGTCCAGGATGCCGTTGGTCAGGTCGAGCTGGCTGCCGGACGGCTTGCCCCGGGACATGTCGAGCTTGAGGCCGCGGGAACGGTATTCGGCGTACTGGCGCTCCAGGTCGGCCTGGATCTCTTTCAGTCGCTCCGCCGGGTAATCGCAATAGTTATCCATCTCTTGGAACAGGGTCCTATGCTGGTTCGTTTTGTATACACACAAATCCTATTAATATACAACGTATTTTAGAAAGATGCAAACAATATGGCGGAAAAAAAGCGTATTTTCCGGTGCGTGGAAACGTGCGGAAATACGAAAACAGTTGCTCATTTCATTGCGCCGTGCGCGAGCGGAAGCCGCGCACTGCTTGCGGAGACTTTGTCTCCATCAGAACTGCGAGTCCTGCCAGTGGGATGCCAGTTCGGGATTGCTGCGGCGGAGCTTTTCGAATACGCGGGCTTCGATCTGCCGGACGCGTTCGCGGGAGAGTCCGAATTCCTCGGCGATCTCCCGGATGGACATCGGGTCGCGGTCGTCGAGCCCGAACCGCATCCTGATGAACTTGCGGTCGCGTTCGGGGAGGTCGTCGACGGCCTTGTGGACCACGTCGCGGAGGAACTGGAACGACAGGTGCGATTCCGGGTTGAAGTCGTCGTTGTCGGTCGCCGTGCCCAGGCGGTCTTCCTGCGTGATGTCGGTGTCGTCTTCGAGCGCGGGCGAATGAAGCGGCGCCTGAAGCGAGATCTGCTGGCGTGCCATCTGCCGGATGGCGTGAACGCGCGCGACCGGCATTTCGAGTTCGCGGGCGAGCTCCTCCACGGCGGGTTCGCGCCCGAACCGCTTGACGAACGTCTGTTCGGCGCGGTTGATGCGGGAAATGGTCGAGAGCATGTGGTTCGGGATGCGGATCACGCGGGACTGTCTGGCCAGCGCGCGCATGATCTCATGCCGGATCCACCAGGTGGCGTAGGTCGAGAACTTGTGGCCGAGGTTGGGGTCGAAACGGTCGAGCGCCTTCACGAGCCCGATGTTGCCCTCCTGCACGATGTCGATCAGCTGCTGGGACTGCCCGCAGGACTGCCGTGCCATGCTGATCACGAGCCGCAGATGCGAATACAGGACACGCTGGCGAAGGCGTTCCAGCCGCCCGAATCCCGCCTTCATCTCCTCGACGACGGCGAGGCACAGGGCGCGGTCGGGCATCAGCTTGTTCCGGAAAAGCTCGTCCGTCGCGGACGATTCCGGCAGGGAGCACCAGGAGGAGACCACGTGGTACCACTCCATGATCTTCAGCGCGGAAACGGGATAGCGCATGAGGAGATCGAACGAACGCTTCCACATCTTTTCGCGGGCGGTTTTCTTTTTGAACTGGGCGCTGGAGTAAAAAACGGCAAGTTCACTCCGGAGATCCGCGATCTCCGTCTTCCATTTCGCCAGCTCCGGCAGCAGCGACGCCGGATTCCCGCGTACGGACTCCGGCAGCATGGATTCCACGAAGATCGACGTCACGGCGTCCGGCGTGCGGCATGCTTCCACAAGGCGTTCGTGTTCATCCAGCACAAAAATGAACCGGGCCAGGCACGAACGGATTTCCATCAGACAGCCGTCGATCTCGACCCAGATGGTCTCCGCTTCGTCGTCCGTCAGCGGCGTGCAGCCCGGATCGTACAGCTGCTGGAAGATCGCGTCCTCGCTGGTATCGAATGAGGGCGCGGAGACGTCCCGCTTCGGAGGATCCGAAGCCTCTGTTTTTGCCGGTTTTGTCCGGGACTGTATGTTTCTTGCCATGATGTCGTGCAGATAATTCAGGAAACAAGTTCAAAACACGGCGGAATGCCGCATTCTGACATAAATGTAATACCCGCACGGCGGAAAGTCAAGGAAAAAAGCCGAAAAACACCGCAGCGGTGATGAAATAGTGCGCGGCTGTAGCGGCAGGCGGTCTTATGCCCGGGCGACGTAGCGGCGTTCCATGCGGCCGCCGAAGGAGCACAGGATGTCGTAGACGTGCGTGCCTTTGAGCTTTGCCCATTCTTCCGGCGAGACGGTTTCGCCGGTGTCGGATCCGATGAGCGTGACGATCTCGCCCTGGTCGGGGAGCATGCCGCCGAGCGGAGCCAGCGAGACCATCATGTAGTCCATGCAGACGCGTCCGAGTACGGGGCAGCGGTACCCGCGGATGAGGATTTCCGCCTGATTGGAGAGCTGGAGCGGGAGGCCGTCGGCGTAGCCCGCGGAAATGAGCGCGACGTCGGTGTCTTCGGTCAGGGTGCAGGTGCATTCGTAGCCGACGTTGTGGCCTTTCGGCAGGCGGCGGACGGCGATCACGTGCGAATAGCAGGAGACGACCGGTTCGAGGCAGGCGGCGAGCTTCGGATCGGGGGAGAACCCGTACAGCGAGATCCCGGTTCGGGCGCAGTTGTAGGGCGGCCGGACGGATTCCTGCAGACAGCAGAGCGCGTCGCTGTTCGCGAAATGCACGTTCGGGATCATGATGTGGCGTTCGGCGACGGCGTCCAGGACATAGCGGAAAAGCCGGAGCTGTTCGCGCGTCATGGGGTGGTCGACCTTGTAGCCGACGGGGAAATGCGAGAAGATGTCGGTGCAGCGGATGTTCGGGAGCGCGGCGATCTTCGCGATGGCATCCGGTGCTTCCTCCGGGAGGAAACCGAGGCGGCCCATGCCGGTGTCAAGCTTGATCATCACGTCGAGCGTGCGGCGCTGGCGGACGGCCTCCTCGCTGAGCATTTTCGCGACTTCGAGCGAGGGGACGCTCGGGACCATGCCGAAATGCACGACATCCGCCACCTCGGTGTTCAGGAGCGCGCCGAGGAGACGGACATTTTTTCCGTAGGAGATAATCTTGAGTGCTTCGGACGGAGTCGCCACGCAGAACGTCGGCGCGTAGTCGCAGAGCGTCCGTGCCACTTCGACCGCGCCCAGATTGTAGGCATCGGCCTTGATGACCGGGAACAGCGCGGCGGGCGAAATCGACCGCGCGAGCGTGCGGTAGTTGCGCCGCAGGGCGCCGAGGTCGATTTCGAGCCAGATTCTGTCGGGCATGGTCCGGAGTCCCCCTCTATCCGAAGATCACTTGTGGTATTCCTGCAGGGACTTGGGTTCCTTGTCGGGATTGGAGCGGACAGCCTCGATGCCGACCGCCGTGGCGTGGGCGGCGGCGATGGTCGTCATGTACGGGATGCGGTTCTGGATGGCGCTGCGGCGGATGTAGCTGTCGTCCACCTTGCCCTCGCGGCCGATCGGCGTATTGATGATGAGCTGGATCTTGTTGTTCTTGATCATGTCGAGGATGTCCGGACGGCCTTCGCCGAGCTTGCAGACCACGGTGTTCGGGATGCCGTTTTCCGTGAGGAACGCGGAGGTGCCTTCGGTGGCGAGGATGTCGAATCCGAGCTCGTGGATCTTCTGCGCGATCGGGAGCAGGTACTTGCGGTAGTGTCGGCTGACGGAGATCAGCACGGTGCCTTCGGTCGGCAGATGGCAGCCGGAGGCCGCTTCCGCCTTGAAGAACGCGGTGCCGAAGTTGTCCGCGATGCCCATGACTTCGCCGGTGGCGCGCATTTCCGGTCCGAGGATCGGGTCGACTTCCGGGAACATGTTGAACGGCAGGACGGCTTCCTTCACGGCGACGAACGGGGTCTGACCGGTCTTCGGGAGCTTGAACTGGGCGATCTTCTTGCCGAGCATGAGTTCGGTGGCGACGCGCGCCAGCGGGACGCCCGTGACCTTGGAGATGATGGGCACGGTGCGGGAGGCGCGCGGATTGGCCTCGATGATGTAGACTTCGTCCTCGCAGATGGCGTACTGGACGTTCATGATGCCGTCGACCTTGAAGTCCTTCGCGATCTTGGCGGTGTATTCCTCGATGGTCTTCTGGTGCTTCTCGGGGATGGTGATCGGCGGGATGGTGCAGGCGGAGTCGCCGGAGTGGATGCCGGCGAGCTCGACGTGCTCCATGATGGCCGCCACATAGGTCTCCGTGCCGTCCGCGATGGCGTCGACTTCGCATTCGATGGCGTTGTCGAGGAAGCGGTCGATCAGCATCGGGTATTCCGGGCTGACCTGCAGGGATTCGACGGCGTAGCGGCGCAGCGTGGCCTCGTCGTAGATGACTTCCATGCCGCGGCCGCCGAGCACGAAGGACGGACGCACCATGACAGGGTAGCCGATCTCGTTGGCGATCTTCACGGCTTCTTCCAGCGACTTGCTGGTGGCGCTGCGCGGCTGGAGGATGTTCAGGGCGATCATGCGCTCGCGGAAGTATTCGCGGTCTTCGGCGAGGCGGATGCCTTCCGGCTGGGTGCCGAGGATATTCACGCCGTTGTCCTTCAGCTCCTGCGCGATGTTGAGCGGGGTCTGGCCGCCGAACTGCACGATCACGCCGAACGGTTTTTCCTTGGCATAGATGGAGAGCACGTCTTCGGTCGTGAGCGGCTCGAAGAACAGCTTGTCGCTGGTGTCGTAGTCGGTGGAGACGGTCTCAGGGTTGCAGTTGACCATGATGGACTCATAGCCGTTGTCGCGGAGCGCGAACGCGGCGTGGACGCAGGTGTAGTCGAACTCGATGCCCTGGCCGATGCGGTTCGGGCCGCCGCCGAGGATCATGATCTTCTTGTTGTCGGAGACTTCCACCTCGTCCGCGACGGGCTGGTAGGTCGAATAGTAGTAGCAGGCGTTTTCGACGCCGCTGACAGGGACCTTGCAGTAGGCGGCGGTCACGCCGAGTTTGAGGCGGCGTTCTCGGACCATGCGCTCGCTGACGGAGAAGAGCTTGGCGAGGTACTTGTCGGAGAAGCCGTCGCGCTTGGCGGCGATCAGCATGTCGTCCGGGAGGGACATGAAGCTGAACTTCTGGAGTTCGCCCTCGAACTGGGCGAGCTCGGCCATCTGCTGGATGAAATACTTCGTGATGCTGGACATCGCGAAGACTTCGTCCACGGAGCCGCCGCGGCGCAGGAATTCGTAGATCACGAAGAAGCGCTTGCTGTTCGGGGT
>JAEEQO010000061.1 GCA_016285335.1 Victivallales bacterium
GCCGGTGCAGGATTCGCCGATGGCGGACCCGGGGTAGATCTTGTAGATCTTGAAAAGCTTGTTGTTGGCGTACAGGACGAGCCTGTTGTCGGAACGCCGGATCACGATGGACCACACGCTCTGCGGAATCTGGAGTTTCTGCCCGATGTTCAGGCGGGTCGTGGTCATGCCGTTGGCCTTCTGGATCGCCGAAACGGACGTGTTGTAGTCCACGGCGATCTTGGAAAGCGTGTCGCCGCTCTTGACCGTGTAGGCGAAGTTCGTTTCGGAGTCCGTCCCGCTGCGGTAGATGTTCATGCTGGCGCGGCCGAGCAGGCTTGCAGCCGCGTCGTACAGCGCATCGGAGGAGTCCATGGCGCTCAGCATGTCGCGGAGGATCGTCCGGCTCTGTTCGAACTTGCGCTCGTTGAACGCCTGATATGCCGAATCGTAGAGTTTGCGCTGCTGTTTGAGGCGCTGCTGTTCGAATTCCCGGATATCGAGCGCGACCTCTTCGGGATTGAGCTCGCGGGCGCGATGTTCCAGGATCGCGGCCGAAGTCTCCGAGTGGTCCGCGGAATCGCGGACATCGGCGAAGGTCCGGGCTGGGATATCGTTGTCCTGCACCGGCTGGGTCGCCGCTGGGGTGACGCGGCCGCGTTTGTCGAAATGGCGCTTGATGCCCCACACGGCGGCGCCGACGACAAGCAGGATCAGCAGTACCACGACGACGCGGTACAGGCCGGTGTAACGGCGTTCCGCTTCGGCGGTCTTGATCCCGTATGTCCTGAAATTGCCGGATGTGTTGCTGGTCAGCTTTGGCATTTCGATCCTGTCCGTCCTGGTTGGTTCTCAGATCGCGGCGGGCACGTTCCCGGTTGCCCGGATGCACCCGCGCGCTTACGTTTACTTCCTAATATAACACGTCTTTTCCATTTTGCCAATGTTTTTTTCATGTTTTCGCGGATTCTGCCGTCAAAACCGCTTTTTTTTCCTCTCCGGCTTGCATTTTGTGCTCCCGCGTGGCATAGTATAGGCTGCGGTCCGCGCCGGTGAGGGGGACGCCGGATGCGGAAGCCGCGGAAAGGAAGGGGGGAAAGGGATGAACTGCGGAAATGTTTTGTTCGTCGTGACGTCTCACGACAGGATGGGGGTGCTCCGCAACCGGAAGACCGGGATCTGGCTGGAAGACCTCGCCGTCCCGCACGGGATCCTGTCCGGCGCCGGATACAGCATCACGGTGTCGTCGCCGCTCGGCGGGGAAGTCCCGGTCGATCCCGACAGCATGAAGCGCACGCAATACGCCGTCTTCAACCCCGAAGCGTGGCTGGAACACGAAAAAAACGTCCTGCTGGAATCCGTGCCGCTGGGGGAAATCCGGCACGAGGACTTCGACGCGGTGTTCTATCCCGGCGGCTACGGCTCGTTCTGGGACCTCTCCGTCGACCGGAACAACGCCTGTCTGCTGGAACAGTTCGTGGGCAGCGGCCGGCCAGTGGCGGCAATCCGGCACGGCGGGACCGCCCTGCTCGCGGCGAAAACAGCCGCGGGAAACAGCGTCCTGAACGGACGCCGCGTGACGGCGGCAAGCGATGACGAGGAACACCAGATGGCGCTCGACCGGGTCGTGCCGTTTTCGCTTGGGAAACGCCTGCGAAAATGCGGCGCGGAATATATCGCCGCCGAGCCGTGGAAACCGCATGTGGTCGCGGACGGGATGCTGCTCACGGGACAGAACACGCAATCGGCGGGCGAACTTGCGCTCACCCTGCTGTCGCTTATGAAAAATGGCCGCTGAATCGCGAGGAGAGGCGAGCGGACCGCCAGGCTGTTCTCAGTTGAACGACACCGAAACCGGCTCCGGCAGCAGGAACGCTTTCCCCTCCCTGTCGAGGAATTCAAGGAAACGGTCCAGAGTGCGGCCGAACATCTCCGCGCGTTCCGGCTCGACCGTGCTGAAGAAATTCTGCATGAATTTCGTGTAGGAAGCCGCGGTCAGGCGGCGTATCCGCAGCCCCTCCGGCGTGAGGCGGACACGGATGACGTCGCGGTTCGCCGGAGACGAAACGTATTCCACCACACCGTCATGGATCATGGCTTTCAAGGTCTGGGCGGTCACGCCGGAACTGACCTGGAACCTGGCGGCGAGGTCCTTCACCTTCGGTCTTTCGTCGAATCTGGTCAGAGGGAACAGATGGTCCAGAAGACGGAGCTTGCCGAGCGTCACGCGTCCGCTGGTTTCGTAATAATAAATGATTGTCGGACCTTTCAGCGCGGTCACGAAGTGCATGGTCAGAATGAACGGCGGAAGTTTTCTCAGCTGGTCCGGGTCGATGAAACGGTGTTTGAGCAGTCCCGGCATGGACAGATCGGCGGGATTTCTGACAACGGAAAGCTCCCCTCCGGTCCGGCTTTCCGCAAGGCGCACGAAGATCTCGTCCGCGGAGGCGATTTCCTCCGGCGTGATATATCCGAGGGACTTGAACGCCTCCAGCATCTTCGCGAAATGGTCGATCGCCTTGTTCCTGACGGCGAGCAGTTCGTCCGTGGCGCGGACCAAAGACGAGCGCTTGTCTTTCTCGGACGGAATGCGCTCCAGCACGGATGCACGGACCAGGCCGTCGACCGCCTGGGAAATGGCGCCCGAGGGCAGACCGATGTAGGACGTCAGATCCTTGATCGCCGGAGTCGCCTCCGGGTATGTGAAAAAGAACTGCACGATCGGGAACTGTGCGAGCGAACAGTCGAAATCCTTATCCAGCACGCCGTACGAAGTGGTCCGGAGGCGCCAGGATATGATAAACATCTTTCGCCAGATCGATCCTGCAAAATCCGCGTTCATCATTTGGTGTGAGGAGTGATTCTTTTTCTGTCTCAATTGAGCGGTTGAGACACGGTGTTTTTTCGGGGCGGATTGCGAAAGCGCCCCCTTTAGGGGGATGCTTCGGCAGGCAAGTTCGAATGCCTGATGAAAAAGAATATACTTTTCCTATATATTTTTTTCAAGGGGAATTTGCCGGAAAAATCAAAAAAAACATGTTAAACGCTTATATTTGTACGTTACTTATCATAAACATCCTAATGTTGAAATAGTCTTTTTCTGTATATTCCCAAGGGCGGGGGATCCGTGTTTCGATTATTATTTTTGATGACAATTGCGGGTGGTCCGCTTGACTTTCCGGACTTCCGGTGTATATTCATTGTGACAAAACGTCTCAATCAAACATCCAATGACTAGGTGTTGCCATGTGTCCCAGAAACATGAAGGACCGCGTCCTGAACCGCATCGGCGAGCTTGACCAGGTCAACCTTCAGAACTTCATCCAGATGATCTCGAAGGAACACAGGTTTCTCAGTTCGCTTTTCGACAGCCTCCGGGAAGCCATCCTCGTCATCTCTCCCGCGCATACCGTGCTGTATCACAATGCAGCCGCGCAGGAATTCCTCGGCCTGCCGGAGAATGCCTCCGCGCTCCCCGTCGAAAAGCTGATGCCCGGCCTCAACCTCGATCTCCTGCTGTCCGACTCCGTCTCCGGCACGGGCGCGAGCAAGTCCATGCGCCAGGAACTCGAACTGACTTACCCGGAACACCGCATCGTCCAGATGTACGCTCTCCCGATCGACCGCGAGGACGCCCCGTACGCGCTGATCCTGACCGACGTGACGGCGACCATGGAACAGGCCGCCAGCGTGGCGGAATCCGAACGCAGCAAGGCGGTCTCCATGCTCGCCGCAGAGGTCGCGCACGAGATCGGGAATCCGCTGAACAGCCTTTACCTCCATCTTCAGTTCCTGCAGCGGCTCCTGAAAAATCCCGGCGCGAACCTGGCCGACGCCTCGCAGGAGGTCGCCGAAGCGCGGTCCGAGGTGGAACGCCTCGACGCCATCATCAACCAGTTCCTGCACGCGCTGCGTCCCGGCAAGCCCGTCTTCGAACCGCTTGACCTGAAATCGCTCGTGCTCGACTCCCTGAACTTCATGCGGCAGGAAATCACCGACCGCAAGATCCAGATCGAATTCTACTGGGGCGAGAACGTCCCGCAGATCAACGGCGACGCGAACCAGCTGAAACAGGCGTTCTACAACCTCGCCCGCAACGCCATGCAGGCGATGCCGAGCGGCGGCAAACTCACGGTCCGCTGCAGCGCCGACGACAGCTTCGTGATGCTCTCCGTCTCCGACAGCGGCTGCGGCATCAAGCCCGAAAACATGCAGAAGATCTTCCGCCCGTTCTTCACCACGAAGAACGCGGGCACCGGGCTCGGCCTCATGATCGTCGAGCGCATCGTCCGCGAACACGGCGGCAGTCTTACCGTCGACAGCCGGGAAAACGTCGGCACCACGTTCACAATCAGCCTGCCGCGCCGCATCCGAGTGGTGCGCGGGCTGCCCGCCCCCGATCCGCGCAGGGAAATCCAGACCAAGGAAGGACAATCCGAATGAACAAGACCAATGCAAAACCGTCCATCCTGATCGTGGACGACGAACGCGGCTCGCGGGAGGTCCTCGCGCGCTTTCTGCGCCCGGAATACGACGTCACGACCGCCGAGGACGGCGAGATCGGCGTGAACCTGCTCTCGCGCAATTCCTACGACCTGGTCCTGACCGACATCCGCATGCCCGGCGCAGGCGGGTTCGACGTCCTGAAAAAGACGCTCTCCCTGCCCGATCCGCCCCCGTGCATTCTTTTCACCGCGTACGGCTCCATTGACACCGCCGTCGAGGCGATGAAGCTTGGCGCGTTCGATTTCGTTACCAAGCCCGTCGACATCGACCAGCTCGAACTCCGCATCCGCCGCGCACTGGAGACGCGCAACATCAAAAATGAAAACGCCGAGCTCAAACGCAAGCTCGACGAAACCAAACGGGTCGTCCCGAACATCCTCGGCGAATCCCCCGCCATCCGGCAGGTCATGGACATCGTGCGCCAGGTCGCGCCGACACGGTCCAGCGTGCTGATCCAGGGCGAAAGCGGCACCGGCAAGGAACTTGTGGCGCGTGCGCTGCATGAGCTCAGCGGCCGCAAGGGCGAATTCGTGGCGATCCATTGCGCCGCCATCCCGGAAACGCTCTTCGAAAGCGAGCTTTTCGGCCACGAAAAAGGCGCGTTCACCGGCGCGGTCGAACAGCACAGGGGGTTCTTCGAAAAGGCCGACGGCGGCACCATCTTCCTCGACGAGATCGGCGAGGTCCCCCTCCCCGTTCAGGTCAAGCTCCTTCGCGTCCTCGAAACCCGCTCCTTCGAACGCGTCGGCGGTACGCAGAACATCGCGGTCGATGTCCGCATCGTCTCCGCCACGAACCGCAACCTGGAGGAAATGGTCGCCTCCGGCGCGTTCCGCGAGGACCTCTACTACCGGCTGAACGTCGTGAAGATCCTGATCCCGCCGCTCCGCGACCGCGCGTCCGAC
Source organism: Victivallales bacterium (assembly GCA_016285335.1). The sequence continues at coordinate 5,391 of JAEEQO010000061.1, forward strand.
ATCCCGATCCTCGTGCGCGGATTCCTGAAGCAGATCGCCGCGGAGAACGGCAAGGAGGACATGACCATCTCCGAGCCCGCGATGGCCGCGCTCCGCGCCGCCCGCTGGCCCGGCAACATCCGCGAGCTCCGCAACTGCGTGGAAAACATGGTCGTCCTCTGCCGCACCGGCGAGATCGGCCTCGAAAACGTCCCCATGAACATCCGCGAATCCTCTTCGCCCGGCATCACGAAGGACGTCCTTTCCGCGGCGCCCTCCTGCGACCTGGAGCACAACGAACGCATCCTCATCGAACGCGCCCTGAACGAATGCGGCGGCAACCGCAGCCGCGCCGCCGAAAAGCTCGGCATCAGCCGCCGCACCCTGCACCGCAAGCTCAAACTCTACAACATCGAATAACCTTACTATCGAATAACCTCCTTCTGAAAGGAACCTTTCCCCATGCAAAACTGCCTTTTCTGCCGCATCATCAACGGTGAAGTCCCCTCCGTCAAGGTCTATGAGGACGACCTCGTGCTCGCCTTCCTCGACCTCTTCCCCATCAACTTCGGACACGTGCTCGTGATCCCGAAGGAACACCACACCAGCGCCGCCACCATCCCGGAAGCCACCGCGGGCCGCATGTTCTATGTGGGCGCACGCATCGGCGCCGCGCTCCGCCACGGCCTCGACGCAGACGGCTTCAACTTCCACCTCTCCGACGGCACCACCGCCGGTCAGGTCGTGATGCACGCGCACCTCCACATCGTGCCCCGCTGGGCCGATGACGGATTCCACTGGAACTGGCGCCAGCTCAAGTACGAATCCGAGGAAAAGCGCATCGAACTCTGCGAAAAGATCAAGGCGCGCTTCAAATTCGTCCGCGACGACGCCGAACTCGCCGCGAACAACGCCGAATGCGACCCGGAATACCATTCCCCGCTCGCAAAAGACGATCCGGCGAAACACGGCGGCTGATTTCTCCCCCTGCCCTGTTTTCTCAGTCTCTTTCCGCCCCGGCGCATCCTCTCTCATGCTCCGGGGCTTTTTTTCTGTTCATAATGGCTTGCATAAGAGTTAAATAACTCTAAGAAACTTCAGAAATCATGATTTCTGTAAAAATTAATCGTTTAGCCGCTTGCAAATCCCGAAACAAAAGGCTATACTATCGCTGAACGGAGTTTTTCTCTGGTCTCCCCCGCCTCAACAACTCCTCACATGCACCAAATGAAAGGAACCGGTCCATGATGAAAAAAGCTTTGCTCATGCTCGCCGCGGCGGCGTCCGTCTCCGCACTGTTCGCCGCCGACACGCCGAAGACCAACCTCGGCAAACTCTACGAGAAGGATTTCCTGATCGGCGTCGCCCTCAACCAGCGGATCACAAGCCAGCAGGATAAGACCCGCGCCGACCTCGCCGCCTCGCAGTTCAACTGCCTCACGCCGGAAAACTGCATGAAATGGGACGCCACCGAGCCGCAGGAGGGCAAATTCAACTTCGGCCCCGGCGACGATCTCGTGAAATACGCGCAGAAGAACAAGATCAAGATCCACGGCCACACGCTCATCTGGCACAGCCAGACCCCGAGCTGGGTATTCCAGGGCGAAAACGGGCAGCCCGCCACGCGCGAGCTCGTCCTGAAGCGCATGAAGAACCACATCGAGGGCGTCATGAAACACTACAAGGGCAAGATCGACGCGTGGGACGTCGTGAACGAGGCGTTCAACGAGGACGGCACGCTCCGCAATTCACAGTGGAAACGCATCGTCGGCGACGACTTCATCGAAAAGGCATTCGAGTTCGCCCGCGCCGCCGATCCCTCCGCCAAGCTCGTCTACAACGACTACAACGCCTACAATCCCTCCAAGCGCGACGGCATCGCCAAGCTCGCCAAAGAGCTGAAGAAGAAGGGCCTCATCGACGCCGTCGGCATGCAGGGACACTATCTGATCGACTATCCGGCCGTGAATCTGATCGAGGACGCCATCAAGAAATACGCTGACGCGGGCGTGATGGTCATGGTCACGGAACTGGACGTCGACGTCCTGCCGCGCAACAACGGGCGGGTCACCGCGGATATTTCCGCGACGCAGGAATACCAGGAGAAGAACAACCCGTATACGAAGGGACTCCCGGACGACGTTTCCAAGAAGCTCGCCGACCGCTACACCGACATCTTCAAGGTCTTCCTGAAGCACAGCAAGAACATGTACTCCGTGACCGTCTGGGGCCTTGACGACGGCACCAGCTGGCTCAACGGATTCCCGGTCCGCGGCCGCACGAACCATCCGCTTCTCTTCGACCGCCAGCTGAAGGCGAAACCGTGCTACGACGCACTCGTCAAGCTCAAACAGCCGAAGAAATAAACTTCAATAAATCAAATATGGTTGTAATACGCTCCGGTCCGGGCAATCCCGGCCGGAGTTTTTTTTAGGAGTCCGCATCCGTCAATGCCGGTCATCGGTTCATTGTTTCCTTTCCGAACGTCCTCTTTTTTGAATAGAAGGATTCCCCATTCCGTTCGTTTCGGAAGAGTTTTTCCGTTCATCCGCTTGATTTTCACCGAAACGGCACTATAGTATATAGCGCTTTTCCTGACTGAACCGCAGCCGAAAAACAGCGGCGCGATCCAGTCTGTCAGACATTTTGTATAAAAGCGGTGGCGTAGCTCAGTTGGATAGAGCGGCTCTCTCCTAAAGAGCAGGTCGCGGGTTCAACTCCCGCCGCCGCCGCCATTTTTTATATATTGATTTTGAAATAGTTATAGCTTAAAAGGAAGCATTTTCAAATTGTCTTCTTTTGTGACTTTTTGTCTTGCTTTTGGACAGTATTCCTGTTGATAGTGGAACCATAGTGGAACCTTTTTTTGAGGGGACAGTGGAACCGCACACATTCATTCAGTCAACCAAATCCTGACGTGTTGAACAATGGGCCGAGTGGATTCGGATTCCGGTAGAGGTTCACTTGCTGTTTGAGATTTTGCGAAACTCGACAGCAGAAGTCATCGGCAGAAGTCATCGACAGGCTGGCAGCGAATCCGGCGGAGGCGTTTTAAGGCCGGGCAGACCATGGGAGCCGTCATCTGAGCGTCCATGGTTATGCCGTTCGTCAGAACAGGCTTCTACCCCTGTTAAAAACGATTCTCTTGTCAAGCGAATGTCTGGGAGAGTGCGGTAAGACTGACGGGTATATTCTTGGATATCGAAGGAAACGGCTGGTGAGGTGGAAAAATGGATACAGAGGTGGAATTTTCCAACCTGCGGTGTAGGGCCGCTGGTGTATGATGATGAGCTGGACGCGTTCTTTATCTCGCCGATGCTCCAATGCACAGGAAGCCACTGAAAACGGCACCTGAAGGCCTCCCCTTCCAGATTCCAGTCTGAGCCACCAACTGCGATGAGAAAGGCGTTCCTGATGATCCATTGGCTGATGTCGCATCATTATGCCGAGTAAGAGGCCATGGCATCTTCATCCTACCCCGAAACTGCGTTATGATTTCAGCCTCGCGTAAGCTTAATTAAACGCTCTCGTGCGCACGCGCAATATAGATTATAAGAGCGAACAACACCCATATCACACAGCGGTCCCACTGGGCTCACTTGCGTTCGCCCACCGGGAATTGTAGCCCCCTGTTCTCTTTCTTTATGTGTTTCTTTCTCACTACGTTCGAAGAAATACGTATATAAATAAAGATATTAAGGAGCTCCACTCCCCTGTGGGAACCCTAGAGACCCTAGCGGGGCGCTGTGTGGTGTGATTGTTGCGCTCTTGCAACCCAAGCGCTGTCGCGTTTGTGTTCAATTTGCATTGTTGTGTAATCTATACAAAAGGCAATACGTTGTAACAATTATAGCAGCAAAATCCCAGCGCATCGCGATTCGTGAATCCATGCAGGAGGCCGACGATATCTAAAAAAAGGCCGGCAGGAAGACTTGCTTTTCTTCAACTGCCGGGATGCAGGGCTCACTGAAGTGACTGCATCAGGATCACATCAGGTACTCTCCGCCTTGTGTTCTTTCTTATCACCTCCTGGCAGGCTCTACACGTCTGAAGCGGAGAGACGAGCGTTTTGTTCAGGCGAAGATCGCGGCTTCTCGTCCGTCCAGGCCGAAGGCCCGGTTCATGTTGGTGTCGATCATGGTGGTAGACTCCTTATTTGGGGTTGTGGGTGTTGCGGTTTGGTTTGCCTGGGGTTCAGGGGCAGCCTCCTTCTGCTCGGATGCTGCTGTCTGCGTCTTCATGGGACGAATGGGCATGGCGATGAACTGACCCGTTCCGCCAGTGCCGACAATCGGACCGTAGGCGTCGTTCAGCTCGATCCGGGTGTGTCCCGCATTCAGCAGATGCAGGAGGAATTCTTTCCTGACGGTGAAGCTCAGGTCGCCCCAGTTCTCATCGAACTCGGCGAGAACACTGAACAGCATCCCGTTGGAGCTTTCGAGATGCAGATTGTCCGGGACTTCGGGCAGACGGCTCAATTTGATGCCGTTGTTGTTCTGCGGATCGTCGGGGACACTCTTCAGGTAACGCTGAAGCCGTTCGGCTCTATCCCGCAGGAAGCTCACGTAGTGCGTGACCTCCGTCCGTTCCGGCACGACGAGCTTCCAGTTCGGGTAGTTTTCCCGATATGCCTTTGCCCGCCAGGTCCAGCTGCCGAGTACGAGCTCGAAGTACGTATCCTCTTCTTTCTGCCAGGTCGTGAGTCTGCCGGATTCACCGAATGCTTTTGTGGCGAGCAGAGCGAGCGGGAATGGAATTGTGACGCTCCCCGTTGTTTCGAGGGAAAGCGGGACGTTCGACAGTTCCTTTCCATTGGTCGCTGTGAAGCCGTCCCGGCTGATGTTGATTCCTCCGAGAACCTTGCGGATATCCCCGCCTTTGTCTGTGAGAGGGGCAAGCATCGAGAGAGCGGACAGCGTATCAGTGGGCAGTTCCGTAACCGTGGCATCCTGATCCGGGATGTTCTCTAGCACGGGAAAGTGTCCGTTCACAGGAGCGAGCATGACGTCATCAATGAAGACCTCGCCATTCTCGACTTCCAGGTCAAGCGTTTTCTTCTTGCAGTTGCGAACAGCCAGACGGAACTGCTCGAATTTTACGAGAACCGCAGGAAAGTCGTCTTCCAGATCGGCGTCCATTCGGAATTCGATCTCTTCGATGATGTTGCGGGTGCGGAAGTAGAGCGTGTTCGTCCGACCTTCGATTTCGATCCCCTGATACGCCTTAATGAGAGACGTCCGGGAGACCAGTTTCCCCAGAGCGGCAAGCGCCCCGGCCAGTTCGGTTTTGTTCAGTGTGAGTTCCATGTTTCGTTTCCTTTCAGTTGTGGGTTCAGTGTGAGAGTTGCGTCAGGATGAAGAATCCTGCGAGCGGAATGCCGATGACGAGGACCACAGGCATGATGATGGAAGATAGCGTGACCGAACTTAGAAATGTCACGGGCGCTTTCTCAGCTGCGGTCTTCATGCCTTCTTGAACGCCGTCGCTGACTTGGTATGCCGCGATGACAGTTCCGGCAGCCGCGCCACCCGCAGCGACAGTTTTCCATGAGACAGGATGCGTTGTCTCGACGACGCGGGCGGGCTTCAGCGGCTTCCGATAGGGGCGGTGCGCAGGCATGGCGGAAACGAAGCCCGTCATCAGGGCCAGTAACAGAATCAGGAGAGTCTTCATTGAGCGGCCTCTAATCTGCTTTGTCTCCAATAGTCCTGGATCGCCTGCCTCAGTGCGGCAGAAATTGCTCCCGGCAGGTCTCGACGAAGAGCAAGCAGGTCATGAACCGACCACGCTGTGCCACCGACAGCGAGCACAACTCCGACGGCATCCCCGAACGGGAATGGTCCGTCAGCAGCGGCAAGTGCGGCTCCAGTTCCGAATTTCGCGGCGATTTTTCCCGTGATCGGACCAATGACGCATTGCACCGACTTCAAAGTTGTCTTCAGAAATGCCGCTTCCAAAGTCAACCCACCGGAGGCATAAAGAGCGGAGATCATTGCGTCCCGATGAAGACCCGATAAAAAGCCGCGAGCCAAGGCGGGGTTGATGCCACAGCCGTAGACGGAGGCACCCTTCCGGCACGGGGCCAGAATCGGACCGTCTATCACGGATGCGATCTTCCGCTCCAGCTTGTCCGAGCCCGTGACTTTGTCTGCAACGGCCAGACTGCACAAGTTCAGGAACGCCTGAGTGCCGCTGAGTTCCGAAACGACCTTGGGGATGTTTTTCTCTGCCTCCTCGAAGAACGGACGCGCTCGCTGATCCAGTTCCGTAAGGCTGGTGGCTTTTCCGGCGAGTTTGATGGTGGTCCTGCGGGAACGCATACCGGCTGCGGCCAGAAGGATGGCGAGTGTCAGACCGGCGAAGATGAAAGTTCTGCCGATCACATGGTGTTTTTTCATAGTTTTTTCTCCTATGATGGTTGTTTTTTTGCGCGAGATCGACTCGTTCGATCCCGTCATGGTATCATGCCGCGAAAAATGGCCGGAATTAAGCAAAAGTCGAGAAAAAACGGCATGAAACGGAATAGAGATGCTGACAATGCTCTGAAAAAGGTGTGTCAACCGGGGTTAACGTGCGTCCCTCTTTATATAAAGAGGGACGGAGCTGGCGTGAAAACTCTGTTGCCGCTGTTCCAAACGAATGGATTTTAGGAAATTGAGGTGGAGGCAGGAAAGAGATGAGATCGCGAAAGAAGAGATGAAATCGGTATCTTTTGAGAAGCGCACCGACAGGGAACGCCATTAGGCGGACATGAGCCAGAACCGCCAGTATGCAGAAACGCGAATCTGCGTGGGATGATGGCACAGACCCGATAACATTGCAAGGATGGGTGCGAGCCTGTCATGGCACCCGTTGCCGCCAGCGTGTTTTTCCTTTTTTTTCTTGACGCGTATAGTAAGCTGGGTACACCATTCAACCAACAACCGAAAGGAAACGAAAATGACAGACGTTACCCTCAATACGATTCAGGCTTTACTGAAGGCTGACACCACCGTCACCGAGGAACAGGCAAAAAGTATTCTCCGCAGCTGTAAACAGACAAACATGCGCCGTCATTTGATCAACGCCAGGGAAGCACAGAGTATTCTTTCTTGTTCCAGACCTACGCTCAGATTATTGGTGAAGCAAGGGTGCTTACAGCAGATCAACTTCTCTTCCAGAAAAGCGCGATTCGATTTTGATGAAGTCCAACGTTTCGCCGACAACGGAGCCCAGGCGTGAACAGGAAACTCCAAACGTCTGTTCGAAGGTTCCAAAACCGCAGAATGCAAATCCACTGATTTCGCATCTGCTCCCCTGTCTACATTCCCGCGATTCGATGTCTCGCGATCAGTATGTATAGTCTGAACAACGGGAATAAACGGGCTGTCTGACTGTTTTGAAAGTGGTCGGCGGTCCGTTTCCTTTTGTCATTCTCCCCGGCAAGAGTTATTCATTCAATCAGATGTTTTTTCCGATTCTTTTCGACTGTTCACTAATTTATATATTTTCTACCTGAGGTGGAAAATCTTCTTTCTGTTTATAGCAAGTGGAAATAGCAGTCTGCATCTTCCTTCTTTTGAGAGATGTAATTTTGTCATGTTTTAAACGCGGCTTAAAACTCATATCCGCTGCCGGTGTCGACAACGACACGAGATCCACAGAGAGGACGTGCAAAATTAGCACCGTTTCCGCGTTCGCTGTCCCGCATATTCGAACAGCCAAATTCTATATATTGCGGGGGTATTCATCCGGCAGGCATTGATGTGTTGTCAGTCAAACCATGTTTTCCTCCCTCGCGAGCTTGCAACAACAATCAGGACTGTGGGGGGATGACCGTTGCGGCGTTTTTTTTCTTGGCAGGGCTTGAAATATGCGCGGGTGCGTGATACATTATGAAAAAATATAATATATAACCCAACCGGAGGAGATGCAGAATGTCTTACAAGTACTCTTGGACCGTTACATCGAACTACCACTACGATGCAACCCTGACCACGGCCCTGATAAAGGATTACCTCGCCGATTGGCTGGATTCCAGCGGCAAAGATAACCACTTTTACAGTTTGTCCAACATGGGCAATCTCTCTATCTGGCCCTCCGACCGGGAGAAGCAGCACGACACCAGTTACCACTATGAGGAGGAATCGGAGGAACCGCTGGATCCGGTGCCCACGAACTCGACTTACGATTACTACATGAACTTCAAGCTGGCCACGGGTTTGAACTTCGCCGAATTGCGGAGCTCCGCGGCCGCGGCCGGATTGGCCTCGCACGCCTACATCCCGAACGGACTCGGGCTCGCCGACAACACCTCAGCCGGGAATATCACCTTCGACTCGAATGGCGGACTTTCTTTGGCGGGCAGCAACACGCTTGCCCGTGACATCACCTTCATCGACGGCGGCGAAGTCCTGTTCACGGACGCGGGTTCGGGGACTCAGACCCTGACCGGACTGCTCGCCTCCAAAGATCTGGAATATATCGACATGGGCTTTGTGGAACGGGGCGGGAGCTCCATCCTTTCCGGCGGCCAGGTCCGGCGGAATCTGCGGGAATTGAACGTGGGGGTCTCCACCACCAACCCTGTGAGCGGCAAGACCGGTTCCGGCCTTCTCGTTGACGGCCTCGTGGTCCGCGGCGTGCTCAACAGCGTGTATGTGGCCAGCGGCGCGAGTGTGAACCACCTGACCGTCGGGCTCGACAGACAATGGTCCGGAAGCGACATCAGCGCGTTCGTCACGACCGACAGCAACGGTGTTCCCAAGCCGACATATTGGGGTTCCCGGACCACCATGACCATCGCCTCGGGCGGCACCGCCACCAATATCACCCTCGGCAACGGCGGAACCGTGTATGTCTCCGGTCTGTCGGACACCGTGACCAGCGAGTGGGTCGTCACCGGTACCAGCGGCGGCAGCATGGTAGGCGACGGCTACTGGAAATACACCACGGCGTATGCCTCCGGCACGGGAGGCATCCTGAAGGACCTGAACATGGCGTCCAGCGGCGG
>JAEEQO010000263.1 GCA_016285335.1 Victivallales bacterium
TTGGGAGAATGAAAAATGGCACATAAAAAAGGCCAGTCCAGCAGCCGCAACGGCCGCGACAGCAAACCGAAAATGCGTGGCGTGAAGGCCTACGGCGGACAGTTCGTCACCGCGGGCAGCATCATCGTCAGACAGTGCGGCACGCATATCCATCCGGGCAAAAACACCGGCCTCGGCCGCGATTTCACCATCTTCGCCCTCTGCGATGGTCACGTCAAGTTCAACAAGAAGGCCCAGAGATCCGTCGAGATCGTCCCCGTCGCGGAGACCATCCCCGCGGAGGCCGCCCAGGCGTGATGCCGGGCGTTCCCCCTCTCTTTCTTTTTGTTTCCTCCACCCCGGTGCACCCTGTCGTATGCCGGGGTCTTTTTGTAACTTGCAACATCGGCGCCGCGTCCGGGTCCAGATCGGGACGATGCCGCCTCATTTACAGGTGACCGCACATGTTTGTTGATCGAGCTGAAATCACTGTCAAGGCCGGAAACGGCGGCAACGGCTGCTGCAGCTTCCGCCGCGAGGCGTTCGTCCCGAAAGGCGGCCCCAACGGCGGCGACGGCGGCGACGGCGGCGACGTCGTGTTCGTGGCGTCCACCGGCGAGCTCACGCTTTCCGATTTCGTCTTCAACCGCCATTTCTCGGCGGAAAACGGCGGCGACGGCCGCAGCAAGGACATGCACGGACGCCGCGGCCAGAACCTCATTATCAAAGTCCCGCTCGGCACCATCATCCGCAACAAGGAGACCGGCGACATCCTCGCCGACATCGACGAGGCCGGAGCCGAGGTCGTCATCGCGAAGGGCGGACGCGGCGGACGCGGCAACGCGCGCTTCGCCACACCTTCGAACCGCGCCCCGCGCGAACACGAGTCCGGCGAGCAGACCGAGCCGCTCGAGCTCGGCCTGGAACTGAAGCTCATCGCGGACGTCGCGCTCGTCGGCTACCCGAACGCCGGCAAATCCACGTTCCTCAGCCGCATTTCCAACGCGCACCCGAAAGTCGCCGCCTACCCGTTCACCACGCTCCACCCCGTGATCGGCGTCATGGAGTACCCCGACTTCCGCAAGGTCACGGTCGCGGACATCCCCGGCCTCATCGACGGCGCGCACCTCAACCGCGGCCTCGGGCACTACTTCCTGCGCCACATCGAGCGCACCAAGATCCTGATCTACCTCGTCGACCTCGGCGGCGTGGACGGACGCGACCCGAACGACGACGTCCGCATCCTCAAAAACGAGCTGGAAGCCTACATGGAGGGCCTGAGCTCCCGCGCAAAGATCGTGCTGGCGAACAAGACCGACCTCGTGGAGAACCAGGACGCGATCGATGACTTCATCCTGAACGCCGAGGACGGCCTCGAGGTCATCCCCATCAGCGCCATGAACGACGCTTCGTTCGACCAGGTCAAACAGCGCATCCGCGAACTGCTCGACGAACTCGCCGCGCAGCAGCAGGCGGAGGAATGGAAGAGGTCCCTGTAACCCATGATCGACCTCGGAGGCAAACGTGTCCTGATCACCGGCGCGGCCGAACGGCTCGGCGCCGCCATCGCACGCGCGTTTGCCGAATGCGGCGCGGCCGTAACCGTGCACTGTTTCCGCTCGAAAGACGCGGCCGACGCGCTCGCCGCCTCGCTGCCGCCCTGCCCCGCTTCGCTCCGGCATAAGGTCGTCTCCTGCGACCTCGCCGACTTCGACGCGCTCGCCTTTATGGTGAAAAAATCCGGCCCGGTCGACTGCCTCGTGAACAACGCCGCGATGTGGATTCGCGGCGATGCGACGCAGGCTGAACTCGAACGCCAGGAAGCCGTGAACCACCTCGCACCGTGCGAGCTCATCCGCCGTTTCGCCGCGCTCCGTCCCGCCGGACGCGAGTTCTCCGCCGTCAACATCCTCGACGCCGCCGCGCTGACATGGAACACTCCGAGAAACCCGTACGAAAGTACAAAATTCTCACTTTACCATGACACCATCGAGCTCGCGCGCGAGCTTGCGCCGCACGTCCGCGTGAACGCCGTCGCGCCCGGTCCCGTCTTCGCCCCGCGCGAACTCGGTTCCGGCGGCATGAAGCGCATTCCCGCCACGCTCCCGCTCGGGCGCCCCGTTTTGCCCCAGGACGTCGCCCGCGCGGTCGTTCTGCTCGCCGCATCGCCGTCCATCACGGGCGCGGTCCTTCCCGTCGACTGCGGCCAGTCCATCCGCCTCCCGCAACCATGAAAGGCTTCCGAACATGAAACACTATCTGTTCCACCTGATTTCCGTCATACTCCTGATCGTCCTGTTTCTGGTCGTGCTTGACCTGGTCCGTGCAAAACAGGAGAGCTCGAAGCAGCTCGACGAACTCACCCGGAAGAATGTCGGCACGGAACATCTTCTGGAAAAGGAACGCAGCGAGAACAAACAGCTTCTCGAAAAAGAGCGCACGGAGAGCAAACAGATTCTGGACAAGGAACGCACGGACAGCTCCGCGAAGATCGCCCGTCTCGAGGCGGAGAACAAGGATTTGCAGGGCAAGCTCGCCATTCTGGAGGAATCCGTCGCCGAAATGGGCCGCCGTTTCCAGATCGTTTCCGCGCGCGACGTGAAGATGCTCGGGCTGACGTTCGAGCAGACGCCGCGTTCGGATGCCGACGCTGCCGCGGCCGTCTCGTTCGCCGACAC
>JAEEQO010000264.1 GCA_016285335.1 Victivallales bacterium
TGGACGGCATTGCGGCGGTGATGTTGTAATAAACCTCTTTGCCTTTCTTCGCATCGACGGACTGCATGGAGACGAAATACCTTGTGGTGTCTTCATCGGTTTTCTCCGTAATCCTGACGGTCTTGCCATCCGAGGCGGAAGCGTAGCCGTCAGCGGCCCCCTCAGTATTCTTGAGCGTGAGCGTGGCGAGCGATTTCTTTGTCCATTTGCCCTTCTTAAACGTGAGCTGATAGACAGTGAACTTCGCACTGGCTTTTTCCGTTCCCCATGTGTCGACAGTGAAGGTACAGTCGCCAGTTTCTTCGAACCTGATCTCGGCATAGTCGTATTCGTCACCGAAGCCGACGAAGCTGTTGAAAGATTCCTTCATGACTTCGACATCGTCATTCTCCATGACAATGGCTTTCCAGTCTCCAGTTTTCACGGTCGTCCACTCAAGATCCGAATTGAGGTCCTTGTTCTTCTTATCGAGGAACAGAGTGTTGTTTAAGCCTGTGTCGGAAGCGTACACGGTGCTTTCGACGTTCACGTTGTACCATGCCGCGCCGCCCTTCGATGCGTTCGTGCTCTGGACCGAAACGTAGTAGCCGGATCCGTCCTCTCTGCCGATGAGACGCTCGAGATTGAGTTCCACAGTGCGCGTCGCGAGGCCCGCCGCCTTCTCCGCCTTGTTCAGGGAGACCGTCATCGACTTGACGGCCGTCTGGCTCCACTTCGCGCCTTTGGTCAGCTTGTAGACCACGAGCTTCACGTTGTCCGTTGCCGTAACCGTGAAGCCCAGTTTCGCGGGCTGGATCACGGACAGCTTCACATAGTCGCTGTCGTCGCCGAACCCGACGAAGTTGTTCCAGTCGCCGTCCGTTTCCGCCGCAGTGATCCCGTTCGTGTCGAACAGGACCGCCTGTTTGCCGGACTCGGCGATTGAGAGCGGCAGGAAGTCCTTGATCCTGAGGGACGGCTCCTTGTTGACCAGCAGTGCGCCGTTGTTCCAGCCGTCGTCGCCGTCCGCGTAGATGCAGCTCCGGTTCTTCCCGGCCTCGGTGTTGATCGACACGTTGTAGAACACCTTTTCATTCTTGCTCTTGTTCTCGACTGCGACGTAGTACAGGTTGTCGCTGCCGCCCTCGACCAGCACGGACGCCGTCGATTTGCCCTGTCCCGCCTTGGAGACCGAAACGGACTTCAGTGCCTTCTGCGTGTAGGTGCCGGGCTTCTTCTTGTTTTCGACGAGGCGGTAGAGCGTGAATTTGACCTTGTTGTCGGCGACGACCGTGAAACTCAGCTTCGCGGCCTTGTCCAGCTTGATCCGGGCGAAGTCGGCCTTGTCGGTCACGCCGACGCAGTTGTGGTAGCCGCCGACGTCGACCGAGAATTCCTGGTCCACGAAGATCTCGCCGGAGGCTTCCACCACCTCGTTTACCGAGTCGAGCGCCTTCGGCATTCCGTTCACGAGCAGAGAGTCGTTTTTCCCGTTCTGATCGGGCCCGTCGACGACCGACACGTGGGAAATGTTGTTCACCTCGCAACGGGTCTCGTCGGATTCGTTCCCGGCGGCGTCGATCCCGCGGAAATAGACCGCGCCGTTATCCTCAAACGCAATCGGTCCGGTGTAAGGCTTCCATTCCTCTTCCCCGTCGATGCGGAACACCCGGATGACGGAATCTTCGCTGAAGGTCGCCGTCACGGTCACGGTCCGGTTGTTGACCCTTTCCGTGATGTCCGCGACCGCGAGTGGAGGCGCGGGCAGGATCTTGTCGATGTAGTCCACCACGACGCTCGTGACTTCGGAGACATTGCCGACCGCATCGGCGGCGCGGAAGAACAGCGTGCCGTTTTCCTGCATCAGGATGCCGTCCTCGAACGTATACGCCAGCCAGTTTTCGCCGTCGCGGCTGTATTCCTTCATGACGGAATCTTCGCTGTACGTCGCGGTCACCAGCACATCATTGTTCGTGAGTTCGGTGATGTCGGCGGCCGCGACCGGCGCGGCGGGCGGGACCTTGTCGATGTTGTTCACTTCGTACAAGGAGACCTCGGACGGAACTCCCGCCCCATTCGTGCCGCGGAAGAGCACGAAGCCGTTTCCGGCAAACCTGATGGCCCCGGTGTATTCGATCCAGTTCCCGCCGTCGAGCGAATACTCCCTGAGGACGGAATCCGCGCTGAAGACGGCGGAGACCAGCACGTCGCCGTTCGTGGCCTCCGTCACATCCGCCGACACGGACGGTTTTTCGGGGATTGCGACGGTGAAGTTCCGGACCTCGAACGGCGTGACGTCCGAAAGATTGCCCGCCGCATCCGAGCAGCGGAAATACACCATGCCGTTGAACGTGAACGGAACAGCGCCTTCGTATGCATGCCAGTTCATGCCGTCGAAACTGTATTCCTTCACGGCGGCATCGTCCGGGAAGACCGCCGAAACGTTCACGGTCCCTTCGGTGAGTCCGGTCGTTTGCACGTCCGAAGCGGCGGACGGGGCATTTGGCGCGACCTTGTCGATGTTGTCCACGGTGTAGCAGACGGTCTCGGAGTAATTCCCCGACAGGTCGGCCCCGCGGAAATACACGGTCCCGTTTTCGGTGAAGACGACCGGGCCGGTGTATGCCAGCCAGTTTTCGCCGTCGAGGCTGTATTCGTTCGTCGTG
>JAEEQO010000265.1 GCA_016285335.1 Victivallales bacterium
CGTTCGCATCCGTCCTGACCGTCTTCCTGATCCCCGCGCTGTTCTACAAGTTCGTCTACGACACCGCGCTGCCGAAGGCCACGCTCGGACGCCGCCTGATGTGCTTCTTCGGCTTCCGCCCGAAGGGTTGAGGGAAGACATAGATTCCTTCACGTGCCGCCACGAAGTGCGGCACTGCTGAAGTGGAGGACTTGTCCTCCCGCCTCAGCGGAATTTCCGCAGGCGGAGCGCGTTCGTGACCACGAAGAGCGAACTGCACGCCATCGCCGCCGTGCCGATCATGGGGGAGAGCTGCCACCCGAACGCCGGATAGAGCGCGCCCGCCGCGACCGGGATGCCGAGGACGTTGTAGAAGAACGCCCAGAAGAGGTTCAGCCGGATGTTCCGCATCACGGCGCGGCTCAGGCGGACGGCAGTCACCACGTCGCGCAGGTCGCCGCGCAGAAGCGCCACGTCCGCCGCCTCCAGCGCGATGTCCGTGCCGCCGCCGACCGCGATCCCGACGTCCGCGCACGCGAGCGCCGCGGCGTCGTTGATGCCGTCGCCGACCATCGCGACCTTGTTTCCGTCTTTCTGAAGCGCGCGAATGCAGTCCGCCTTGCCGTCCGGCAGGACGCCTGCGATCACGCGGTCGATCTCCAAACCGGACGCGGCGGCCTTCGCGGAGACTTCGGTGTCTCCGGTCAGCAGCACGGTCTTCAGGCCGAGGCCATGAAGCGCGCGCAGGGCGTCCGCGCTGCCTTCCTTCACGGTGTCGCGGAGCGCCATGACGCCGCAGAGCCGTTTCGTGTCGCGTCCGGCAAGGAACAGCAGGCTGTGCCCGCCGGATTCCAGTTCGCGGATCAGGCTTTCCTGCTTGTTCAGGGAGATTCCTTCGCGTTCCATCAGGCGGGCATTGCCGCAGACGTACCGGACGCCGCCGACGCTGCCGTACACGCCCATGCCGGGTGCGGCCGAGAAATCCGTCACGCTCCCGTCCGAAACCTCCGTGCCGCGTTCCTTCGCATACTGCACCACGGCGCGCGCGAACGGGTGTTCCGACTTCGATTCGAGCGGCGCGGCGATCCGCAGAAACGCCGCTTCCTCATCAGCGGACGCCGTTCCGTCCGGGGCGAACGCGACCACGCGGGTCACGCGGTGCCGTCCCTCGGTCACGGTGCCGGTCTTGTCCAGCACGACCGTCTTCACGGCGTGAAGCTCCTCCAGCGCGGCGGCGTTTTTGAACAGGATGCCGAACTTGGAGCCGACGCCCGTGCCGACCATGATCGCGATGGGCGTGGCAAGTCCGAGCGCGCACGGACAGCTGATGACCAGCACGGCGACCGCGGTCGTCAGCGAGAAATACACGGTCTGATGCGCCACGAACAGCCAGAAACATCCCGCCGCAAGTGCGATCAGCAGCACGGCGGGCACGAAAACCGCGCTCACGCGGTCCGCGAAACGCGAGATCGGCGCGCTGGAGTTCGACGCGCTCTCCACCAGGCGGATGATCCGCGACAGCGTGGAATCGCGCCCCACGCGGTCCGCACGGAACCGGAACGAACCGTTCAGGTTCATCGTGCCGCTCACCACGCGGCTGCCGGGCTCCTTGCCCGCCGGGACGCTTTCGCCCGTTACGCTCGACTCGTCCACCACGCCGGAGCCGTCCACGACCACGCCGTCCGCCGGGATCGACGATCCGGGCCGGATGACCACAACGTCGCCCGCCGCGAGTTCGTCCGCCGGGATTTCGGCCTCCTTTTCGCCGCGGAGCACGACGGCGGTCTTCGGTGACAGGTCCATGAGGCGAGACACGGCGTCCGTGGTGCGGCGTTTCGCCCGCGCCTCCAGGTACTTCCCGAACGTCACGAGCAGCAGGATCATGCCCGCCGTCTCGAAATACAGATTGCCCGCCGCCTCGGCCACGCGGGCGTCGCCGAAGATCTCGCCCGGCTGATGGACGAATTTCATGCGCATGGACTGCTCCAGCTTGCCGAAGACCATTTCCCCGGTCATCACGAGGCTGTACAGCACGCTCGCGCCGGACCCGAGCGCGATCAGCGAATCCATGTTCGGAGACAGCTTCAGCAGACGTTTTGCTCCGTTGACGAAATACACGC
Source organism: Victivallales bacterium (assembly GCA_016285335.1). Next base: position 2,100 of record JAEEQO010000265.1, read on the forward strand.
GGTTCACGTACAGCAGCGGGATCACGCAGATGAGCTGAAGCCAGGCGGCGTCCAGCGGGTAATCCTTCAGCCAGCCGTGCATGGCGGACATCGCGAAATACATGAGCGGCAGGATCAGGATCGCCGACCAGATGAACTGCCGGAAAAGCTCGCGGACGGGATCGGGGATGGCGGACACGGATTTCGCTTTCGGAGCGGCTTTCGAAGCGGCGTTTTGCTCCGGCGCGGCTCCTGCGGCATCCGTTGCACTGGAACCGGTGTTTGTCTTAGCGGGCGACTCGTCGATGAGTTCGGCGGTGAATCCGGCGTTCTTCACGGCGTCGATGACCGCCTGCGGAGCGCACGTCGCCTTCACGCTCATGCGCCCGGTCACGAGATTGACTTCGGCATCCTGCACGCCCGGGACGGCCTTTACGGCTTTCGCGACATGCGCCTGACAGGACGCGCACCGCATCCCGCCCACCTGAAAGATATGCGTGGCAGCGACCTTCGCGGGCGTCTCCTCGATCAGTTCGGCGGTAAATCCGGCGTTCTTC
>JAEEQO010000062.1 GCA_016285335.1 Victivallales bacterium
TTTTTCCGGTGTCCATGGCGGGCTTGTAACTCACGTTCCCATCCCGAACACGATCGATAAGGGGCCCAGCGACGATGGTACTGCATATTTGACTGTGGGAGAGTAGTTCGATGCCGGATTTCTTTTCGGAGCTTGATTCATCAGAGTCAGGCTCCTTTTTTTGCGCTCAGAGCCCTTGACTTTTCCGAGTAGCGGATTATAGTATTTCATAAACATGTTTTTTCTGCTGTTGCAAAACCTTTTATCAGCAACACCTGAGGACAAAAAATGAAAATCCATGCAAGCCATCTTTCTATCCAAAGGGTGTGCGTCATCATGGGGCCATGGCGCATCGGCTTTTTGTTTTCCGCATGCCTGGCGACAATGACCCTGATTCTGGACGAGACTCTGGATACCTGGTTCTTTCCCGATTCCGGCCTTCTTCTCTTCTACTGCGGCACGGGGTTTTTCGTTGTAACGATCAAAGGATTCTATCAATTCTCAGATATCTATACCCGCACGACATTCCGCACGATGGGGCTTCCGTACAGTAAGTGGAAGATCGTCAGAACGTATCCCGTTTCGGCGTCCGCTCTGACAAAGATGGAAAAACCCGACAGCCGATGGCTCGCCTTCTGCCTGACCATCCTTCTGCCGGCCTTGATCGGCGGTTTCGTCGTATGGTACGCGCGAAAATATGAAGCCGTCGTGGATTATCATCATCCGGCATGGCCTTACGGTTTCTATGTCTATCCGCTGTTGCTAGTCGCCCTCGGGATCCCGTGGCATCTGCTTTTCGGCAGAAAGGGGAAACGCTGTCCGTACTGCCTGACCCCGCGCACGATTGACTCCTTCGATTCGGAGCATCATATCTGCCTGCGGTGCCATACCAAGTACGTTGCGGAAAACGAAAAAAACGAGCCTCATCCCCCTGTCCCTGAATCATGTTGAATTGAGCTTCAGCTCGCCTTCCGAGGAGCGAAGCGACCCCCGAAGGGCCAACCCAAATATCCCTGTAAAACAAACGAATGTCAATATAGTTTAGCAAATAAACAAAGAAAAAAAAATAACCTTTTTACTATTTGACAGAAAGACGAAACGTGCTATCTTTATAGTATATTCGAAACCTTTTAACAGCAGCACCGCAAAAGAGCTTGAAAATATGCCGGATACCGAAAAAGACTGGAAAACGGACTGGGCGGAAAACCTCAAAAGGCTGGGCTGTCTGATCGCAGTCCTCTGTTTTGCCGCCGTTGTCGCCGGCTTGCTTACGCCCTTGCAATCAAGGGGAGCCCGTGCGGAAAAGCTTTGGCAAGAAGGCATTGCCGCATACGAAGCGAAGGATTACGAAACTGCGGTAAAATACTACAAGGAAGCCGCGGAACAGGGCAACGAGAAGGCTCAGTTCAATCTCGCCCGCTGTTATGCGAAAGGCAACGGCGTCGAACAGAATCAGAGCGAAGCCGTGAAATGGATGCGCAAGGCCGCCGAGCTGGGATTTGCGCCGGCACAGAACAATCTCGGTGCGAATTACAAAACGGGTACTGGCGTCGAGCAGGATTTTGCCGAGGCTGTCAAGTGGTACAGGAAAGCCGCCGAGCAGGGGAATCCGCAGGCGCAGCTCAATCTGGGCTGGTGCTATTATGATGGCGGCGGCGTGGAAAAGGACCTCGCCGAGGCGCTGAAATGGATCCGCAAAGCCGCTGACAACGGGTTTGTGGATGCGCAATTCGCCATGGGCTGCGTTTATGCGGAGGGGGCGGGCGTCCGGGAAGACAAGACCGAGGCCGCCCAATGGTTCCTCAAAGCCGCCGAACAGGGCCATCTTCAGGCGCAATTCCTGCTCGGTGACTTCTTCCGCAGAGGCGACGGCGTCAAACAGGACTGGACCATGGCGGCAAAATGGTATCTCCTCGCCGCAAAACAGGGACACCCGGAAGCACAACACAACCTCGGGTGCTGTTACGAAAACGGCAACGGCGTGGAAAAAGACCTGAAAGAAGCCGAATCCTGGTTCCGCAAATCCGCCGAACAGGGCGTGGAGCAGGCGAAGGCCGCGCTCAAACGCATCGGCGCGGAATAATCCCGACCTGCATCAACAATGAACCTCAACCCCTCCATCCGTAACACTGTGAAAGAATCTGAAATCATGTCGAATACGAAAAAGAGCAGAAAAACGTCCTGCTGCGACAATAATGCAGAAACCGCGGAAGAGCTGTTGCAGAAAGGCAAAACAGCCTACAAAGCGAAGGATTTCGAAACCGCGGCAAAGTATTTCAAAAAGGCCGCCGAGTTGGGCAACGCCGACGCGCAATTCTTCCTCGGCGTCTGCTATGACAAAGGCATTGGCGTCGGGCAGGACTCCGCCGAAGCGACGAAATGGATCCGCAAGTCTGCCGAACAGGGCGATGCCGAATCGCAGTTCATTCTCGGGTTGCGCTATCACAACGGCGACGGCGTCGAACCGGACTCCGCCGAGGAGGCGAAGTGGTATCGCAAGGCTGCCGAACAAGACTATGCCATAGCGCAATGCAATCTCGGCCTCTGCTATGACAGAGGCATCGGCGTCAAACAGGATTCCGCCGAGGCGGTGAAATGGTATCGCAAGGCCGCCGAACAGGGCTATGCGCAAGCTCAGTGCAACCTCGCCGTCTGTTACGAGAACGGCATCGGCGTCGAACAGGACTATGCCGAAGCGGCGAAATGGTATCGCAAATCGGCCGAGCAGGGCTATGCTCAGGCGCAATACAATCTTGCCACCTGTTATGCGAAGGGCCTCGGCGTCAGGCAGAATCAAGCCGAGGCGGCGAAATGGCTCCGCAAGGCCGCCGAACAGGGCGACGCCGACGCGCAATTCGGTCTCGGCTCCTGTTTTTTCTGCGGTGACGGTGTCAAACAGGATTATGCCGAGGCGGCGAAGTGGTTGCGCAAGGCCGCCGAGCAGGGACATGCCAAAGCCCAATTCAACCTGGCGCTCTGTTATCGCAACGGCGAGGGCGTCAAAAAAAATGGCGTCAAGGCGGCGGAATGGTTCCGCAAGGCCGCCGAACAGGGCGACTCCGACGCACAGCACAACCTCGGCACGTGTTATTTCACCGGGACAGGCGTCAAACAGGACTATGCGCAAGCCTTGAAATGGTATCGGAAAGCCGCCGCGCAGGGCGACCCCATGGCGCAGTTCAGCATCGGCATCTGCTATGAAAACGGACACGGCGTTGAACAAGATATGGCGCAAGCCGCGAAATGGTATCGCAAAGCCGCCGAGCAGGGTTTCGCGGATGCTCAATTCAACCTCGGCATCTGTTATTACAACGGCGCAGGCGTCAGACAGGATGTGGCGCAAGCGGCGAAATGGTACCGCAAAGCCGCCGAACAGGGGGATATCAAAGCGATGTACAACATCGGGGCGTTCCTCGCGAGCGGAACAGGCGTCAGGAAGGACGTCGCCGAGGGCGCGATGTGGCTTCGGAAAGCCGCCGAACAGGGTCACCCCTGGGCGGAGGATGTGCTCAAACAACTTGAAGCGGAGTATCCCGGGGTGTAACCCCGCTCCACTCCAACAGCAATACCGTGAAAGGGCTGAAACCATGTCGAAAAACAAAATGATCTATGGGGCGGGGGGCGCCGTTCTCGCGATCTCGTTTATAGCCTTTATTGCTCTCGCGGTCAGAGAGGATCTGAAAGACGGAAAAGCTTCGACTTCGCAAAAAGAAAACGTCGGCGGCATACCCGCCAAAAGTGCCCCGGCAAAAAAACAGAACACCACGGTCGGCAGGGAGGATTACGAGGCGGGGATGGCACTCTATGAGGAAGGGGATTATGTGGAGGCGCTGGAGTGTTTCCTCGTGTCCGCCGACATGGGCAACACGGCGGCGCAGGATATGCTCGGGACCTGTTATTACAAGCTCGGGATGTGTTATTACAACGGCGGCAAGGGCCTGGACATTGCGCCCGTCGGACAGACCGCGATTCAGTGCGAAGAAAAGGACGAGACGATGGCGCTGGAGTGTTTTGTTGAGTCCGCGCAGCGCGGTTGCGCGGACGGGCAGTACCAGCTCGCGACCTGTTATTACAACGGCGACTGCATCAAAAAGGACGTGCCGGAGGCATTGAAATGGTACACCAAGGCGGCGGAACAGTTCCACGCCGAGGCGCAGTACAGTCTGGGCCGCCACTATGAGCGCAATGCCCGTTCGCGCCGCGACATGGAGGAAGCCGTGAAATGGTTTCGCAGAGCGGCGGAGCAGGGCCACGCCAAAGCGCAGTACAGTCTCGGTTATCGCTACCTGTCGGGCGAGGGCGTCAAGCAGAACAGCGCCGAAGCCATGAAATGGCTGCGCAAATCGGCGGAACAGGGCTATTGGGCGGCGCAGCTCCAGCTCGCCTCCTGCTGTGCGAACGGCATCGGGGGCAGACAGAACATGGCGGAGGCGATCGACTGGTACCGCAAAGCCGCGGACCAGGGGTCCGCCATCGCGTTGTCCATGCTCGCGGAGTGTTATAAGACCGGCAGAGGCGTCGAACAGGACATGGCGGAGGCCGTGAAATACTTCCGCAAAGGCGCGGAACTGGGGTACGCCGGGGCGCAGTACAGCCTCGCCGAGTGTTACCGTCTGGGCGAAGGCGTCGAAAAGAACATGGCGGAGGCCGCGAAATGGTACCGCGAATCCGCGGAACAGGACGAGATGGAGGCGCAGATCCGTCTCGCGCGCATCTGCGAGACCGGCGACGGCGTCGAAAAGGACCTGCAGGAGGCGATCAAATGGTACACCCGAGCCGCGGACCACAGCGACTCCGAAGCATTGGACGCGCTCAAACGCCTCGGCGTGGATTATCGGTATCTCCCCGCTCGGCAGCGGGAATGGCAGGAGAAGCTGAGGCGGCAGCGGGAAAAGCAGAAAGAATTGTGAGCCATGATCGGTCAAGAACAAGAAAACGATCTTCAACTTTTTTGAAGGAGCAGACGACATGAAGGAAAACAAATCGGATATCGTGCGGATTCACGACGACGCGCCAATCGGACTGGCAGCCGCACGGGATGCGTCCGGCGGCATTCCGCAGGACGTCGGCACGTCTCAGGCGGAATCACCCGGCAAGGAGAATGTGAAAGACCGTTCGATCTACGGCGGCGACACGCCGATCAACCTGAAATTCCCCCTGTGTTTCCATGATATCTGTGACGGATACATCGTGTTTCCGATGGTCGTGCTGCTCTTAGCCGCCATTCAGTATGCGGTCTGGAAGCCGATTGTCATGTGGCTTTTCTCCGGGAATCCGCTTGAGCTGGCCGATGTGCTGATGGGGCTGCTGTTCATCGTGCTTTCCGTTCTGGGCATCGTGTGGTTCGCCTATTCCTGGTTCGTGGATTACTACCGGAAGCGGGCGCGGTCCATCGACATCGACCCCGCGACGAAAACGTTTCACGTGCGCAATTTCGTGCTGACTCGCGGAAAACACTGCCGACCGGCTTTTTACCCCGAACTGACGTTCACGCTGGACGACGTGCGGAAGGTCTATTTCCAGCGGTCCGCAGCTTCGCCCCTCTTGGTCGTCGACAGCGGCTTTTACATCGTCATTCCGGAGGGGTATCTCTATGTGTACGGGAAAACGAACGAGTTCCTGCGGATGAAGTATTTCCTGCTCGTGGAGGCGGAAGGGAAGAACGAAGCCAAAAGCTACATAACCCTGGACGGCGTTTTCCGCGTCTTCCTCTACCGCGACTAGGATCAGCGGGGGATCACCTCCGGGCACGGGGACCGTTTCCGAGGCGGAGTATTCCGAACATTCCGAACCGGTTTTTTATAAAAAACGTCGAAAAAACTTGACACTCTTTTCCTTCGGTGTTACATTATGAAGACAAGGGGACATTGAGTTTACCATGAGCGAACAAAACACATATTCCGGGGGATTCCGATGAAAAAGTACCGGCTGTATTTCATCTATCTGCTCCCGGTCGCAGCGGGGCTGCTGCTTTTCGCGTTCCTGATGGCGGGCCAATATGTGTTCGACCCTCTGAGTGACATCTCGAATCACAACACGTACGGATTCCCCACGCCGGCCGCGATCCGGCTCCTGACCGGAAACAGCTATGAAGCGGTGGCAGACGGATTCATCTCGAAGCCCTCCTACAAGCACGTCAAGCCGCGGTATTATGTCCTGCGCACGGATTCGGACGTCGTGGCGAACGCGGTCCATCTGCGGGCGCTGACCGACGATGCGCTGGTGCGGCACGATGACGAAGAGGACGAACGGCTTCGCAAGCAGTACGAAATGCTGAACGAGACGCTGCGTCCGCTCCTGGACGGCGACGATATGACCGCCGAACATGTCTCGTATCTCTATCTCGGCGACCCGGACGTCCTGTCCATTCCGATATTCTACTATCCGCAAAAGAAGCTCGTCGTCTACGTCATGGAGTACATCCGCTGCAACGGTTCTCTGCGGCGCGATCTCCGGAACAGAAACGACAGGACCTGCTATTGACGGGGGGACACGATGAACGAAGACCGACAGGAAAAGACAGGACAGAACATGACCGAGCCCGCCGCTGCGACCGCCGAGCTCGCCGCCGAGTCCGAGTCCGCCGCCGGGTCCGCCGCCGAGTCCGCCGTGCGGCGCAGGAGCGAAAGGCGCGTCGCGTGCATGACCGGATGCCTTCACGGGTTTTTCGTGCTTGTCCTGACCGTGCTGGTCTGCGCGGGCGTCCTCGTCCTGTATCTGCAACACCGTGAGGAGCAGTATTACGACATCCCGACCGTGCTGAAGTATCTGACGGGCAATCAGTACACCGTCGTGGCGCACGGGTTCGGTCCGGTCGACGACAATCTCTTCCGGACCAGCTACCGCTATCTCATGGCAAACACCGGTGCGGACGTGATGACGAACCTTGCGCTTCTGAACGCGCTGAACTGCGAGCTTCTGCCGCCGGACGAATCGAATGTGCGGCATTCCGATTTCAGGACGCCGGAGGGGATCCGGCGCCGTATCGAGCCGCTGCTCGGGACGCCGCTGCCGCTCGGGGACGATTGCGTGATCGTGTCGTGTCCGGTGGAGCGGGTTTCGGCCACGGATGAAGATTCGCTTTACTCGAACTCGGTCATCTGCTATTCCGCGCAGACCGGGACGATCCTGATCATAGACGAACGAAAGTGAGCTTACGACGATGAACTTTGTCAACTGTTTCCTGCTTTATGCTCTGGCGATGCTGATTCTCCCCTGGCTGTTCCTGCGGGAACCGTGCGACTATCCGCTGTCGAAAATCCGGAAAGTCCTGTTCGCGGTCCTGCTGTGTGCGGCGCAGCTGGTGATGGTGCTGGGATTTGTGAAAGGCGCGGCGTTCAATGTGAATCATCATGCGCGCGGGAGATTGCAGGGGTATGTCAGCGAGGTTCAGAAGGTGCTTGGCGAGGAGAAACTTTCCGCGGATGAGGTCTGCGCCAAACTCGTGGAAACGTATTACAGGGAAGCGGACCCGGCGGAATGGCGCGCGTTGAAGAAACCCGTGGTCGTCCGCTCCTGCCTTGTGATCGCCGGACTGCTTCTGCTGGCTGGCGTCCTGTTCGCGGCGGTGCGTTTCAAGCTCAAAACGCTGCCGTTCCTGCTGCTGTTCTACGGTTGCGCGGCGGGCGGCTTCATGGCGAGCCTTTATCTCTCTGACAGCGTCACGGAGCTTATGGATTATGGATTCCAACGCACGGCGTTCCGCGAGGTGAATCTTGCCGTGATGGCGAAGATTCTGAAGACCGAGGACCGCCTCGCGCTGCGGCTCGCGATGGAAGACGTCAAAGACGCCCGCGTCTGGGACGGAAAGGAACTGGACGACTTCGGGACCTGCCTTGCGATGTGTCAGGACTTCGTGTCCGTGCTGTACGAAGCGCTGCGGAAACGCGAGGCGGGAAAAGAGGCTCCGGCACCCCGCTGAAACTCCGCCGGAAAACTGACCGGGGCTCTTTCTCCCCTATATGATGCCGGAATTGTCTATACTGTTCACAAAAAAACTAAAATCTTCGCTGTTTCCGCTTGATTCCCGGTCCAGGCGTACACGGACGGGGACCCCGGCTCCATCGTGGAGCTGTACGATCCCGCGGGGAAAAAGGCGTTCCGGCTGTATTTCGAGACGAATCTGTTCGCGGAGCGGTCCCACACATCGAACCTGATCCTGGTGGAGGAATGGGACGAGGCGAACCAGAGGTTCGTGGACCGGGACAAGGAGCATTTCAACATGTTCGTCAAGTTCTGCCGGCCGACCGACGAGCTGATCCCCCGCGACCTCGAGGAAGATCTGAAGATTCAGGCGAAAATACTCCTGCTGGAAACGCTTAAAGACACGACGCTTTCCGACGTCAAGGTGCGCGATCTGATCGAGGAGAAGATTCAGTATCTTTCCGTTCACTGATTGGCGGGGGCGGGCGTTCCGATGGGGACGTAGCCCGTATCCTCCACGAGTTTCTGTCCCTCCGGTGAAAGCATGAAGTCCACGATCTTCCGTGTGTTATTCGAGCGCGGGCGTGCCGAGACCATGTACACGGTTGCGACGTGCGGATAGGAGCCGTTGCGGATGTTCTCGACGGTCGGCGCGACGCCGTCGACGGAGAGCAGCTTGATCTGGTTGTTGCGGAGCATTTCCGTGGAGTAGTAGCGGAACGAAAACCCGAGGGCGGCTTTGTAGTTCCGGTAGTTGGCGGTGTCGTTGATGATGTCGCCCATGCCGCCGAGGCGGTCCTCCTTCAGCGGAGGCATGATCGGCGTGTCGCCCATCAGCTTCTGAAGCGTGGTCTGGCTTCCGCTTCCCTCGTTGCGCTGGAACGGGATGATTTTCGTGCTGAACGGCGCGCCGACCTCCTTCCAGTTCGTGATCTTCCCGGAATAAATGCCCTTGATCTGGTCCGTCGTGAGGTTGTCCACCGGGTTGTTCGCATTCACGAAGAAGACGAAGGCGTCCATGCAGAACGGCGTGAGCTCGTATTGGATCCCGGCCTTTTCCGCCGCCTCGGCCTGCAGTTTCGACGGCGCCAGCGCGAAGATCAGGTCGCGTTCGCCGGTCAGCAGTTCCTCGTAGATGACGTCCGAGCCGTCTGTTCTAAGATACCAGTGATTTCCTGCGAAAGTTTCCGGGTACATCCCCTGCACCATGGCCGCGTAGATCGGGTAAAGCGCATACGCGCCGTTCAGCTTCGGGAAACCTTCGGCCGGATTCAGGGCATATTGCGCGGGGATTTCCACCTTGACGAGCTTGTTCCCCTCCCGGAACGGTCTGTATTGATACCAGTTGATCTCCTGCGTCATGACCGGGAAACGGTCGACCGTCCACCAGGTCCAGGCGTAAAACGCGCCGGCGCAAACGATGGGAGCGAGGAGGATGCCCAGGAAGACCCGTTTCAGTTTCCTGGGACCGCCGAACAGGAATATGCAGACCACAAGAAGCAGACCGACAAGGAACACCGTCCAGCAGACGGAATAAAACATGGAATGGACGGTGCTGAAAGCGAGAATGATGCCGACGAGAGGCCAGGCGATGCAGAGCCCGACTGTCAGGAGGACCACGAACAGCACTTTCAACGTAATGATCCACCGTTGTTTTTGGGTTGTTTTCGGTTTGATGTCCGGTGCGACGGGGGTTGACATGTTCTCACCTCAAATAGCGTATTGTCTGAAACAGGCGGGGGTTATTTCGGCTGGATGATCCGGTAGGCCGGCAGGCCGGGGACCTCGAACGTTTTCATCAGCGCGGCGGTCTCCGGGGCGGACGGCTTGTCGGCGTGGACGGGGACGAAGATCATGCCGTCCATGGCGGTTTTCACCTCGGGAGCCTGGAACGTGGTCAGCTCCATGGCCTTGCAGTTCTTGCACCAGGCGGCGGTGAAGTCGAGCAGCACGGGGCGTCCGGTGGCGGCGGATTCCTTCAGCGCGGCGTTGATCTCCGCGGCTGCGCCGGAGGTCTCCTGCGCGGACGCCATGCCGGCTGCTTCCGCGCGTCCGTCGGCGAAGAGCGTCCAGGCGGTCCAGCCGTAATACGCGGCGAGCCCGAGGATGAACACGCCGAGGAGCTGTTTCACGCGCGTCATCCAGCGTCCGGGTTTCGGGAAAAGTCCGAATCCGGCGGCGGCGACCGGCCACGGCAGCGCCATGCCGAATCCGAGCGCGAAGGGCAGGGCGAGGCCGTAGTAATCGCCGTGCGCGACCATTTTCGCAGTCTGCACGAGCGCGGCGGCCAGCACGGGCGCGACGCATGCGCCCGCGAGCAAGGCGGACAGCGCGCCCATCAGGAAGATGCCGCCGAAATGCGCGGATTGCGGCAGGCGGATGCCCGAGCCGAACCGGGAGAAGTCGATGGCGAAGAGGTCGAACATGGCGAGCGCGAGCGCGATGAAAATCACGGAGACCACGGCGTTGAAGACCCAGCTGGAGTCGATGCCGCCGAACGTGGAGCCCATCAGGACGGAGACCACGCCGAGCAGTCCGTACGTGACCGTGATGCCCGCGCCGTAGGCCGCGCCGTGCCACACGCGCGTGAACTTGCCGTTGCCGGACGCCTGGCCCGCGCCGATCATGGCGAGGTTGACCGGGATCAGCGGCAGCACGCACGGCGTGAGGTTCAGCATCACACCGCCGAGTACCGCGAGCAGGAGCATCATCAGGAAGCCTTTCCCGGCGAACGTGAACGCGGAGAACTTGGACTCGTCGCCGGTGAGGAAGCCGTGGAACTTGTCCGCGTCGAGGTAGCCGTCGGCGGACCGCACGAGCGTGAACGGCAGGATTTCGACGGTTCCGGCTATCTCATTTTCTGCTGAAACCTGTTCCGCGGGTTCGGTTTTTTCCGGGCTGTTCGTCTGGGGGGCGGCTCCGGGGACGGCGAGTTCGGCGGAGCTGGGCGCATAGCACATATCGCCGACGCAGACCTGCCATTTGACCTTGATCTTTCCCTCGATCGCGGCGGTTTGAGGCAGAATCCAGGTCATCACGCCGGGGCCGACATAGAACGATTCCAGTTCCTCGGTCAGCGCGTCGATCTCCTGTTTCGGCTCGGGCGCGGAAATCGGCGCGACGCCGTCGGGCAGCACGGGGTCGGTGGACGATTCGTAGGCGTGCGCGTTGGCGGGCAGCGTGAGCGTGAGCGCGAAATTGCCGTCCTGAATACTGAGCGTCCAGGAATCGGCGGTGACGGGCGGCGCGGCGAAGAGTCCGAGGGTGAATGCGAAGAAACAGAAGAAAACGGAGAAGAATTTCATGCGGACAGCCTTTGGTTCAGGATCATGGTTCGGTCGATTCATCGGCGCTTTCGCCGCCGGGAAGCGGCAGGTCAAGTTCATCTGACAGCGCGGAGGCGTCGTCTGTTCCGGCGTCCGTGCCGGATTCATCCGCATCCTCTCCGCCGATGAGCTTGATTTCGAGCGGCGAGGCGGAGAACTCGGGCGCGGTGAAGCGTGCGGGGAATTTCTGGTCTTTCCGCGACGGGACGCCGAGCGCCTTGAGCTTTTCTGCAGAACCGACGAGTCCCTGGCGGCCGCTGAACGCCTTGACCGCGGCGTCGTATTTCTTCCCGGTCGCCTCCAGCTGCCTGCCGACGTCGTCGAACGCGCTGAAGAAACGCTGGATGCGGGCGAGGAGGTTTTCGGCGGTCTTCACGATTTCCTGCTGGTTGCGTTCCTGCGCCATGCGGTTCCACGCGACCTTGATGATGTACAGCAGGGTCATCAGGTTGAACGGGTTCACGATCAGGATGCGCTTCTCGAACGCGCGGTTCCACATGCCGGAGTCGCCCTGAAGCGCGGCCTGGTACGACGGGTCGTTCGGGATGAACATGACCACGAAGTCGACGGAATCGCCCTTGCGGAGGTAGGCGGAGTAATCCTTCTTCACGAGCTCGTCGACGTGCGCCTGCACGCTGCGGATGTGGCGCTGGAGGGCGTCCTCGCGTTTCTGCGGGTCGTCGGCCGCGACGTAGTCCGTGTAGGCGGTGAGGCTGACCTTGCTGTCGATGATGACGGCTTTCCCGTCGGGGTAGTTCACGATCACGTCGGGGCGCATGATGTGGTCGGACGCGCTCTTCACGGCCTTGCCGGATTCGTCGCGGATGGTGTCCTGCGTGCGGTAGTGGACGCCCTTCACAAGGCCGGAATTGCGGAGGATGGTCTCGAGGATCATTTCGCCCCAGTCGCCCTGCGTCTTGCTCTGGCCCTTCAGCGCGGCCGCGAGGTTGTTCGCGTCCGTGCCGATCTTTTCGGTCATCTTGACCATGGAGTCGTACTGATGCTTCAGGGATTCGTTGAGCTTCACGCCGTTCTCGCGGACGTCGTCCATGGACTTCTTGTAGACGGCGAGCTGTTCGCGGAGCGGGGCGAGGATGGCGGAGAGCTGTTCCCTGTTCGCGGACTGCATGGATTCCGCGCGTTCCTTCAGGATGGTCTCGCTGAGGACCTTGAACTCCTGGCGGAGATGGTCGGTGCGTTCCTTCGTGACCTTTTCGAGCTGCGCCTGCGCCTCGCGGACGGCGTCAAGCTCGGATTTCGCCTTGCGTTTTTCGGCGTCGAGCTCGGCGGCGGCTTTCTGTTTTTCCGCGTCAAGCAGCGCGGCGGATTTGTTCTTTTCCGCTTCAAGCTCGGATGCGGCGCGGCGTTTTTCGGCGTCGAGTTCGGCGGCGGCCTGTTTGCGGATTGCCGTGAGCTCGGCTTCGTGCGCGGCCGCGGCGACGTTCGCTTTTTCCTCCGCGGCCTGAAGTCTGAACTCAAGCTCGCGCTGCGAGGACTGCCGAAGCTGGTCCAGCGCGCTTTCCGCCCGGACTTTGTCCGCGACGGCCTGGTCGAACGCGGCGGTACGCGTTTCGAGCTCGGCGATGCGTGCCGCATCGGTGCGGGACCTCGCCCGCATCCAGAGAAATATGATAAGTGCGCCGAGGATAAGACCGGCGACTCCGCCGATGATCGCATAAAGAATCATGCAGAACGATGCTCCTTTTCAAAAAACAAACTGGAAATCACTGAAAATCGACGACCGGATCGGCGCGGAGCGAACGGAACCGCCATTCGCCGTCGTCCTCCAGGACCATCTCCGCCGAAATGAGGCGCCCTTCGCGGAAGACGTCGGCGTTCCGCGTGGTCCCGGTCGCCATCGCCGAACACTTCACGGCCGCGGACTTGTGGTCGGCATCGTGGAATTCGACCTCGATCTCGGCGAGGCTGACCGAAAGCGAGGTGAGCAGCGGACGCAGCAGAAAATAGGAGGAAATGACCTGGGCGCGCGTGGCGGCGAACAAGGTGTAAATCTGCCCGCGCGACTCGCCCGAGATCTCGACGTCCGTCTCCGCTGCGAAGAAATCGCCGAGCGCGTGGGCCGCGCCCGCGTCGCGGAGATTGAATCCGGATCCCTGGGGCTGTTTTTCGGCGTATGCGACGGCGTCGCGGAGACGTTTCCGCACTGCGGTCGCGTCGTCCGTGCGGAAATAGAAGAACCAGACGGCCGCCGCCGTGGCGATGACGACCGCGGCGAGCGCGATCCATTTCGATCTTGTGAAGTGAAGTGCCATCGCGGATGCTCACCAGATCGGGACGCCCGCCAGACGGCTCTGGTCGATCATGCCGAATTTGTGGTGGTCCGGCGGCATGGAACGGTTGTCGCCGATGACGAAGACTTTGCCGTGCGGCACCTCGCGGCGGGGCAGGTCCCAGTTGCAGCCGTTTTTCACGTACGGCTCATCCACGGCGCTGCCGTTCACGTACAGGACGCCGTTGCGCATTTCGACCGTTTCGCCGGGGAACGCCAGAATGCGTTTGAGGAGGAACGTGTTGAATCCGGCGTATTTGAGTACGACGATCTGCTTGCGCTGCGGAGCGTAGAGTTTGAAGTAAGGGAGGAACGCGAACGTGAAGCCTTTGCCGGAGTAGGTCGGCGCCATGCTTTCGCCGTTGATGACCATCGGGCGCAGAACGAACAGGCAGACCAGGACCGTGGCGGCGGCGATCACGCCGATGCGGATGGCGACGATCCGCCAGTCCTTCTGCTTTTTGGGGCGGACGAATGTGCTGGATTCCCCTTTCGGCGGCTCGTTCGCATTCGCGGTCATTGCTGCGGCCCGTCCTC
>JAEEQO010000063.1 GCA_016285335.1 Victivallales bacterium
AAGCTTCACCTCGAGGTGAAGATCGATACCGCGAAGGAAGCCGGGGAAGCTCCGGTCATTTTCCTGGAACCGCCCGCGGAAACGGAAAAGAAGGCACCGGCTCCCGTCCTCAAGTCCACGGCGGGCAAGACCGCGCCGAAACGTTTCCGCCCCTCAAAACCGCTGAAACTTCAGGTCAGGGTCTCCGCCTCTGAACCGGCGAAGGAAAAGACTTCCGCCCCTGCGGCGAAGAAGCCCGCTCCTGCGAAGAAGCCGTCCGCACCGCGCAGAAAGCCCGCCCCTGACAAGAAAGGATGACGACACCATGACGATCCCCCTCAAATCGCTTCTCTTTTCCCTGATCCTCTCCGCCGCCGCCCCGTTTGCGTTCGCGGCGGACGATCCCGCCCCCCAGAAGGATCTCCCGCCCGAAGTCCTGAAGGCGCTCTTCCCCGAAGCCAAGCCCGAGGATCTCGCCAAAGCAAACGCCGAGGCGTTCCTGCGGATGGCACGCCGTGCCCCAGCCGGCGAATCCTGGGCGAAGATGGAAGGCACCGCCACGCACCGCCGCAGCGGGTCCGGCACGGTGAAGGACACGATCCGCGTCGGCATCCGCTTCACCCCGAAACGCGTGATCGCCCAGCTCGTTTTCGCCGGGAACGAATACTACGAGCTTGGCCAGACGTTCGACACGCCGCCCGTCTTCACGCAGGAGACCGACGTGCCGGACAAGGACAAGACGCGCCTTTCCCTGTACGGCATCATGCCGTCCGACCTCACGCTCGGGTTCCTTTACCGCGACCTGGTGCGCGAGGAGAAGCCGGAGAGCGTGAAGACCATTAGCTGCCGCGTCTTCGTGCTGAAGGGCGGCGAGAACGACTACGTGCGCGTCTGGCTGAGCACGGACTACTATTTCCCGCTCAAAGCCCACTGGTTCCGCACGCTCCCCGACGAAAAGACCAAGCCGTACCGCGAGCTTGAACTCGGCGGCGTGAAGAAGGAAAACGATTTCTACGTCGTGCAGGAGCTCTTCCTGTTCGGGCAGGACTGGCGCACCCGCGTCGAGTTCGACAAGCGCGACGCCGGACGCGTCGAGGAAGCCAAGGCACCGCTCGACCTCTTCCTTTCGAAGGACGACGACGCGCCCGCCGCTCCGGCCGCCGACAAGGCAAAGGACGGCAAGGACGCGGCGAAAGACGCGGACAAGGAGTCCGGAAAATGAACTTCCGCGCGGTCAGGACGATCCGGCGTGGACGGAAGCGCGGCGAATCCGGTCAGGCGTTCGCCGAGCTCGCCGTTTCGCTGATCGCGATCCTGGCCGTGTTCGTCGGGTTTCTCCTGATCGCTGCGCTCGGTTCGGACCGTGTTTCCACGCTCATCCGCGCCCGCGAGGACGCCGACCGCAAAAGTTCGTCCGGCGTTTCCTCCCGCGGCGGCGACAGCATCCGCTACTGGGACTACGGCGCGGACGAAGTCCCGTTCACCACGGACGACAGCGCCGTGCTCGGTTCGTCCGGCGACGGCTCCTATTTCAGGAACCAGCTGACCGACAACTCCGGCAATGTCCCGCTTTCGAATCCGCCGTCCTCGTCCTATCTGCGGAGCGATTTCGCCGGGCTTCAGGATTCCAATATCTTCGTGAACGCCGCCGACCTGGCGGAAGGCAGCGCCTACACGAATTCCACGCTCCGCGACCACAACCTCGAATCGCTCGAATCCGCCATCGACTGGCTGTTCCACATCCGCGGCACGAACGTCGAGGAGACCGTTTACATGCCCGCGCACAAGACCCTGGAGGACAGAGGAGACTGACATGAACGACCCCCGCACGAAAGTCATGACGCTCGAACAGGCCGTCGAGGCACGCCTCAAACTCGCCGCCGCCGGACGCAAGCTCGTCGTCACGAACGGCTGTTTCGACCTGCTTCACCGCGGCCATGCCGAATACCTCATGCAGGCGAGGGCGCTTGCCGACCGCCTGTTCGTCCTCATCAATTCCGACGCCTCCGTCCGCGCGCTGAAGGGGCCGTCGCGCCCCGTGAACCTCGAAAACGACCGCGCGTTCCTGCTGGCATGCCTCGAATTCGTCGACGGCGTGGTCATCTTCCGTTCGTCCCGCTGCGACGAGGAGCTCGCCGCGCTGAAACCGGACGTCTACGTGAAGGGCGGCGACTACACGGTCGATTCCCTCGATCCCGACGAACGCGCCGCGCTTCTCGAGGCCGGTTCCGAGATCTGTTTTATCCCGTTCGTCCCCGGCTACTCCACCACCGGGACGCTGAAAAAAGCCGCCGGGAAAGGAGCCTGATCCCCCATGTCCGTCTCCCTCGAACCCCTGTACGATACCGACGTTCTCCGCCGCCGCGTCGCCGAACTCGCCGCCGAAATTTCCCGTGCGTACGCCGGGAACGAACTGACCGCCATCGTCGTGATGAACGGCGGGCTGTTCTTCGCGGCCGACCTTCTGCGCCAGATCGATGTGCCCGTCTGCATGGATTCCCTGGCGGCCGCTTCCTATCTGCACCACGCGTCCACCGGCGAGCTCGCGATGCGCGGCAGATTGAAGCTTCATCTGAAGGGACGCCACATCCTCCTGATCGACGACATCCTGGATACCGGGTTCACGCTCGCCGAGATCCGGAAGAAGATCCTGTCGGAAGGCGCGCTCTCCTGCCGCACCTGCGTCCTGATCGACAAGGACATCCCGCCCGAAAAGAAGCACGCGAAAGCCGACTGGTTCGGCTTCCGCGCCCCCGCCGAATTCCTTGTCGGCTACGGCATGGACTCCGACGAGCACTACCGCAACCTCCCCGACATCCGCATCATCCGCGAGGACTGAGCACGCTTTGAGCTTATCTCGCCTCGCTGTTGGAACTAATTGCAAGTTGTTTCAATCCGCTTGATTATCCTTTTCGAAGACAGAACTCCCTCGCCCTTCAAGATTTCCCGCGAGGAAAGTCTCCCATTTTTGAGATTCACACCATTTTTTGTCGCAACAAAATTGAAAGTAGTTGCAACCCAACCCCTCTTTCCCCTAAAAAACTCTGCTGTTCGCGCCCAGCGGTAATCAAAAGCTGTCGAGCGCAAGCGAGCTTACCGAGGCTCGCGAATGCGAGCCCCCAGCGAAGCGGTTCCTCTTCCTAAATTTCGTTTGTTTCCCTCACAACGATAAAAAAAACGAAAAAAGACAAATAAAGACTTGAATTTCCTGTTGTGGGGTGTAAATTGTTATTTGGAATTGGATTCAACTTGATCCGAATTTAATTCTAAGCTCATTTTAGTCGTATTTCGGCAAAAGAAGATGTAAACCGACCAAGTTATATTATTGCTCTTTTGCTCAAGAATGCGAAATACTCCAGCAAGGACCATTGTGTCTTCGTGTCTTGCTGGACGTTTCTCTATCGTTTCTTGAGCAGGTTCTTGGTCGGACCTACATCTTCGCGTATGGGGATGCGTCCGGCTTTTTTTGTGCACAGACGTCATGCTTTTGATTTTGAAAGCCACTCCATTTAACCGCCGAATTGTATTCAGGATTAACCCTTGCCACCAATAATATGGAGAAAAAACTGTCCAATCCATGGGATATGACGTCCACAATAATCATACAACCTTAACAAGAAGGAGAAACAACTATGTCCAAAAACGAAAGTGGCAGCGCTGGCTGTATCGAAATAATCTTTTGTGTTCTTATAGCGCTAATTGTTTTTTCCCTTTTATAGTAGGCGATTTTGTCTTTATAATGTTAGGAGTAACAGGTTATCTGCTAAACCGTTTCTATATCTCAAGTTACTCGTTCCCCTTTTTTACAAATCATTTTAATGATCTCTTGGCAGGAATTATATTCCCGGCATATATTAACATTCTTTTGGCATTACATAGAAAACGCTTGAAAGGATATATTATTCCTCTGATTATTATCCTCATTGCAGGATTGTTCTGGGAGTACGTAACCCCTTTGTATCGTCATTGTATCTCTGATCCCAAAGATATTGTTGCATATGTTGCAGGAACATTCGTTTATTGCACATCAATAAAACTTTTTGACAAACGAATAAAACGAATAGTTGACCCCAAAAAACAGGAAACGGTTCAAATCAATGCAAAAAATGAATGACATCATCAAGAAGACCGAACCATCGGAAAACGAAAGGAGACGGCTCAAACGACTTGACCGGCTTGCCCTGGTAGTCAGTGCGTTTCTCGTGCTTATTCTGGCGGGAATCATTCTCTGTCATTTTGAAGGTTTGGTGTTCAAGTCAATACTTTATTTGTTATTTATGATTTTGTTGGGACCCGAATGTGTTGCATTGTTCGTGACGTTTTTGGGGGCACTAATGGGGGCCATTGGTGGGGCACGCGAAAAAACAGAGAAAGATGTAAATATCACGAAGTCATTTGCAGTTGTTATTTGCCTTGTCGTCGCGATATTTGCACTTGTGATTGCAGCGGTTTTTCAAGAATCCGACTAAACTGTTGGCCCGCATTCGCGAGCCTCGGCAACTCGCTTGCGCTCAATAGTTTACTTGACCGCGAGGCACAGACAACAGAGGCTTTGGTGTTTTTTGAGGGAGAAGAGGGACCGCTTCGCTGGGGGCTCGCATTCGCGAGCCTCGGAAAGCGAGCTGAAGCTCGACAGATTACTTGACCGCGGGACGCGAACGGCAAGGGGGTGTTTTTGTCAACAAGGAAGAATAAGGGGGAAACTGTCTATGTGGAAAAAAGCAGGGCGGGGACTGTTGAAGTCGCCCGCCCTGCGGTCGTTTTATGCTGTTTTCAGCTTGCGTTGTGCGAATTCAGCTCACTTTTTGGTGAAGCGGAAGGAGAAGCCGCCGCGGCCGACCATCCTGACGGTGATCGTGTCGCCGGCCTTCGCCGTGCCTTCGGTGATGTCCCAGGCGCGGGCGTCGCCGGGGTCGACCTTGCCTTCGTAGAAGAACTTCTCATCGACGTCCTTGCCGTCCGCGATCTTGCGGTAGCTGTAGGTGTCGCCGGGGTTGCCGGGGACGGTGAACTTGACTTCGCGGGTCTCGCTCTTGCCGTTGATGCCGCTGACATACCAGGTGGCGCCTTTGCGGCGGCCGAGGATCACGAAGTCGGCGGGTTCGCCGCCGAGGTACTTGGTGTCGTCCCAGGTGGTCGGGAGACCGGCGATGAAGTCCTTCACCTTGTCCGGGAGCGCGCGGAACGCGGACGGGCGGTCGGCCATGTGCTGGCAGGCGGATTCGAAGACGACCGTGAGCGCGAGTTCATGCGCGTGGGAGGTGCGGTGCGCGTGCTGGGAGTTGGTGAACGCGGTGGGGGTGTAGTCCATCGGGCCGACGGTGTTGCGCGTGAAGGGGAGCGTGGTGTTGTGTTCGGCGGCGGGGTCGGTCATGCCGCCGTGGTTGTTGTACTGCTCGGCGCCCCAGACGCCTTCCATGGACATGAGGTTGGGGTAGGTGCGGGACCAGCCGCGCGGGAGCGTGGCGCCGTGGAAGTTGACCATGATCTTGTGCGGGGCGGCGTCCTTCAGGATGTCGACGTAGTACTGCATCATGCTCTGCTTGTCGCTCTCGAAGAAGTCGATCTTCACGCCCTTGACGGTCTTTTCCTTCAGCCAGGCGAATTCCTTTTCGCGCGTCTCGTGGGTGTTGAAGCGGTCGCGCGGGCCGCCGCCGACGTAGTTGTGCTTGCCGCCGGAGTTGTACCACAGCCAGACGCCGACGTTCTTTTCCTTGGCGAGGGCGAGCGCGTCGTCGATGTTGCCGCCGTTGCCCATCACGTCCCATTCCCAGTCGATCAGGACGTTCGGCCACTTCATTTCGGAGGCGAGGAGGATGTAGTCCTTGACGATCTGGAAGTCCTTGCTGCCGTGATTGTATGCCCAGTAGACCCAGGAGGCGACGCCGGGGGTGATCCAGGAGACGTCGTCAACGGCGCATTCGGGCGCGAGGTCGTCGATGAGCGTGGATTCCACGATGTCGGCGAGCGTGCCGATGATGACGCAGCGCCACGGGGATTTCCACGGAAGCGTGGTGGTCGGATTGACCGCGCCCTGGTTCGCGCCTTCGCCGGGATCGGGATAATGCGTGGTGAACTTCACGCCGGCGTCGGTGACTTCGGACTGCAGATAGGTGCCGCAGTAGGTGCCGTCGAACCAGGTCTCGGAGAGGAGGCCCCAGGTGGACTTGTCGGCGGAGTTGAAGAGGAGAGGATAGTTCCAGTTCCGGACCCGCTGACCGCCGCCGCGATTGCCGCCACGACCGCCGCCGAAGCCGCCCGGACCGCCGCCGAAACCGCCGGGGCCGCCCTGACCGGGGCCGCCCTGCTGCTGGGGCTTCAGCGAATCGGCGGTGTACGCCATGTAACGGTCTTCATAGCTGGTCACGCGGCGCTGCATGCGGAACCCGTCGGTCAGCGGGAACGTGAACACGGTGGATTCGCCTTGGAACTCGACCGGGCCGGAGCCGCCGATCTGGTAACGGAACGCGAAGGAATTGTCGCCGGCGCGGAGGATCACGCCGATCTGCCCGGCTTCGCCGTTGAAGACGAGCGTCTTCTCGTTCATCTTGAAGCTGCGTTCGGAGCGCTTGCCGTTGACGGACGTGTACGTTTCGGACACGAGCGCGGCGGACCGCGCGGAGGGGAGCTGCCCCTGGAGTTTGAGCTTGGAGAAATCGTATTCGGCCTTGTCGGACTTCAGCCCGAGCTGGACCTTGAAGACTTCGGAATCGTTGCGCTCCACGCGGAGCACGTTGCCTTCGTCGAGGTAGACGCGGATGGTCTTCGCGCTGTCCGGCGAGGTCAGGACGGGATCGGCGGCGGAGGCGCAGCCCACGGCGAAAAAGACCGCGGCGCAGGAGAGCGCCGTCTTCATGGAGAGTGAGAACTTCATGGTCTGGTTTCCTGTATGATAAGTTAAAGGTTTCGGAACGGCATTCGCAAACGCTGTAAAGATAGCACAAAAAGACGGTTTTTCAACAGGGAAAAAGGCGTTTCGAACGTTATTTTTACGTTAAAAACGCGTGATGTGCCGCCGGATTGAAACAATAAGCCATGAAAGCAGTCCGACAGCCGCTTGTCCGGTTCGGCCGAAACCGGTTCCGGTCTCCTTGGCGGTGCTTGATTCGGAAAACATCGGTCCCGAATTCATGTCTGATTGTCTAACGAGGCGGAAATCGAAATCCTTATCCGCGGAATGTACAGGCGAGAAAAGCTAAGACCACACCCCCCTGAAGGAGAATGTTTGCGGCAAAAATGAAACAGGATATTCCCAAAGGCCGGTTCATGCGGTGGCGTTCAACCAGTACGATCGGATAGATGATGCTGAACAGCAGCAGAACAAGCGGAGAGAAAAAATATAGCCCGCACAGAACATCGGCTGCGGCGTTTATGTTTGACCTGCCGGATCTGTAGGCTTCGAAGATCATGTACAAAAGAAACAGGAACGTATGAACCGATGTCAGGATGCACAACGGCAGCAGGCGTCCGCGGATTTCCCGAAGCTTCTGAAAGCGAAGAAACAGGATCATCGTCACGATCACATCTGCCATAATCGCCCAGATCATATCATGTGTTTCCTGTGTTGTTGTTCCCGAGTTCACGAACACCCTCAACGACAACGAGCGGCATTCGTTTTTACTCTACTTTAACACACGTTCCCGGAAAAGTCAAGTCCCGCTCTTACATAATTGAGTCTTTTCGCTACGCCGAAACAAGATGCCGTCACCCCTCTGTCCGGCAGGCTCCGGGCAGGAAGTCAGCGGTTGAGCAGGAAGGGTGTCGGGATTAGTCGGCCGGGGGTGGTGAGAGCGACAGGCTACGGATTGAGCGGGTGGATCGACTTGTAATCACGCTCATAGACAGAGGGAAGGAACGTGTGCAGAAGGAAAGGAACGGTTTCGGGATGATAGGGGTCTCCTATCCAGGGATGGGAGAAGATAAAGACCCCGTGATCCGATGAGTTCGTCCGGTAGGTCCGTTCGGTGACTTCCCGGATCGTATAGCCCCGTTCCTTCAGGATCTTTTCGACGGCCTGATAATTCTCCGTGTTGTCCTGATACATATTGATCACGCGAAGTTTTTTGTCCTTGATGTGATAGATGAAAAGCACGTTGCGGAGCCGGTCCAGCATCCAGAAGAACCGGTATTGCATGGTTTCCGAATCGAGGTTCAAAGCCGTCGTGATGAAAAACTCCCGGTCCAGCATGGCCTTCAGCTCCATTTCCGAGGGGACGTTGTGCTCGTCGTCCTCGAAGGAAATACAGATGTCGCGCGCTTCGTCGTTATCCCGATAGTAAGATCGGAGAGGACTGTCCTTCTTCACGATCGTTGCCTTGTCCTGATGGAACGGAGCGACCTTGTTTACGGAGAAACCGCCCTGTTCCAGCAGGCGGACGATGGCGTCGTTGCAACGGTTCATGGCGGCGGCGTCCGGACGGGTCAGATTGCTCCGGTCGTCCCATGTGTATGCGACAAACATGCAGCGGTCAGACGAAAAGACGCTGAGACAGACTTTCATCGCGCCGTCGCATTCCGTAAACGGCGCATCGAAGCCATCCCTGACGAGATACTGCCCTTCTGCTTCCAATTCCCGGTTCAGCCGGATATGCCTGTATGCGCGATTCACGGTAATCCTGGCATAATACTTGTGATCGTACGAGCGATACACCGTAGCACAGTCAAAAAACTCAAGCGCCAGAGTTTCCGGCAGATGCAGGGTCTGGGCAATGTTTTGTTCCGTCATCCGACTGTCGTCCGGATGGGAAAAATCGATCCTGTAAACGATTTCTCCGTAGGAACCGCCGTCGCTCTCGGTCATGAACTGCTCGTCGATCGAAAGCACGGCGAAACCGACCAGCGTCACCGCGAGGCAGCCGGATAAAAACGGCACGGAAAGGACGGAAACGGCCAGAAAGAACAGGAAACGCAACTTATTCATCGAAAGACACCACATAGTTCAGGATGCCGTCTTCCCAGTAGTCCCCGTCAGGACCGAGAGCATTGAAGTACAGGAACCGGAAGCCTTTTTCGCTGAGTGTCTTCCGCACCGTTCCGCTCTCGCTCACGGTCCTGTCCGGGGACTCCGTCACGGAAAAATGGTTCCGCTTCAGGGCCGAGACTAGCAGCTCGAAGTTGTTCGTGTTCCCCCGGAACATGTCGACCAGCCGGATGACTCCCGTCTGCCTGTTGTAGAGGATTACGCAGCGGCGGAAGATGTCATACATGCAGAAATCGTCGATCCCCATTTCCCGGTTCCTGACCATGATCGCAATCGGGAAAAAGAATTCGTTTTCCAGCGCTTTTTTCAGTTCGAGTTCGGACGGTGCTTTCCCGGCGCTCGTTTTTACGAAGAATTCCGCGACCTTGTAATCGGGATCATCTCCCTCCGCCTCTTCCCTGTTGTACAGGACAAGCCGGTCGACCGCGTATCCTTTGCTCCGCATGACGTTCGTCACCTGTTCGTTGAGGTCGAGAATTGCCTCGTCGGAAAACCCGTCCCGTGATACGCCATGGTTCGAATTCCAGCTGTAACGCAGAAAGATCGTGTTTTCCTGCGGGAAGCAGCAGAAACTCATCTCGACTTTCGGGTCCTGGTGGAGATGCCGCCCCTCAAACGACTCCTTCAGCATGTACTGTCCTTCGTTTTCGAGGGAGTTATCAAGCCTGAACTGATCCGGCGCGAAGGTCGTGCCCTTGTCCCATTCGGAATAATCCGGCGCTTCGAAGATGCCGAGTGACGTTGTTTGGGTAAAGTAGTCCGAAAAGACGCTTTTCAGCTCGTCTTCCGACGCGGTTCCGCCGTTCGCGGGCGTGTACTGAATCTTGAAAACGATCTCTCCATAGGTCGTCGTGCAGGAGCAGATGAGGCTGCATAACGCGAGCGCTGCGGCGCAGATACGGATCTTTAAGCCATGGAAGCAATCCGACAATCGACTTGTCTGTATCGGCTGACGCATGGTTCCGGGCTCCTTGGTTGTGCTTGATTCGGATCAGAAGCTGTAATCCGTGTAGGTCTTTTCGTAGCAGTAATCTCGGAACGACGGGTCATAGGTCCAAATCCGGGAATCGTTTCCCCTGGCGACGCCGACGGTACCGTCGCCGCGGACGAAACGTCCGGTAGCATCCTTGTGGTTGTCGACGCCGTCGCAGGCAACGGGGGACAATGCAGAGTTGCTGCCCTTGAGACCGTCGCACCAGTTGTAGGAAACATGGCCCAGAACGCTTTGTCCCTCCTTCGCGGCTTCGATGCCTTCTTTGCTGGGGCAGACATAAAGCTTCGGGAAACACATCAGATCCGCTTCGCGGAGGAGTTCGAGACTTCTGCCGCTCTCGGCATCCAGCCATTTCGGCGCGCTGATCCTGGACGTGGTCGGATACCAGTCGTCATAACACAGGGAATACTGAAAAAAAGCCTTGCCGATTAGGGCAAGATGGCTGACGCAGTCCGCCTGTCTGGCTCTGGCTCCCCAGCCGCAATCAGTCCTCGTGTTGAGCACGGTAAACAGCGCAAATGCGAGCAAGGCGGCGGTCGCGATCACGATGAAGAGCTCGTTTCGATTGTTCATGAGTGCGTCCTTATCAAGGATGGCGAGGGAAAAAGGTATGACATCGTGTTTCAGAAAATATCGGTCACGAACACCCTCAACGACAACGAGCGGCATTCGTTCTAACTCTACTTTAACATCTATTCCGGGAAAAGTCAAGTCGCTTTCTTACCATGTTTGAAACTATTTTCAACTTTACAATGCCGAATTAGGACGCCGCCGGGCATCTTTGCCCGACGGCCAATTTGCTATCCAGTTTTTTAACTGCTCGAATTCGACCAGTTTAAAAGTGAAGCTGGACTGAATTCTTTTGTTTTACCGCCCCAAAACGTGGGCAAAGGAAACAAATTGCTTACGTCCTCACCTTGTCAGCGATGAAGACAAGGCGCATTTTGCCGTCTTCGGCGGGAAGTTTCAACTGGTTACAAATTGTAACCAGTTCGCAACTTTCTAATCCGGAGAATTACTTCTTCACCGTGTCTGCGATGACGCCGCAGATGCGGTCGATGTCCTCCGCCTTGAGGTAGGGGTGCATCGGCAGCGCGAAGATGTCGGCGGCGCAGGCTTCGGCGACGGGCATGTCGCCCTTCTTGTAGCCGAGGTATTCGGTCGCGCCGAGCAGATGCATCGGGATCGGGTAGTAACGCGCGGTCGGAACGTCGGCGGCCTTCAACGCGGCCTGGATCTCGGCGAACTTGGGCGAACGCGGGCAGAACTGCGCATAGACGGAGACGCAGCCTTCGGGGATCGTCTGAACGGAGACGAGACCCTTCAGGCCGGCGCGGTAGCGGTCCGCCACGACCTGGCGCATCTCGACTTCGCCCGGGAAGAGTTTGAGCTTGGCGAGCAGGATGGCGGCCTGGATCGTGTCGCAGCGGGCGTTCAGGCCCAGGCGGACGTTGTTGTAACGGTCCTCGGCGCTGCGGCCGTGCACGAGGATGGAGTAGAGCTTGTCGTACAGGTCGTCGTCGTCCGTGAAGACCGCGCCGCCGTCGCCGTAGCATCCGAGCGGCTTGGCGGGGAAGAAGCTGGTGCAGCCGATGGTGCCGAGGGCGGGGGCGCGTTTGCCGCTCGGGTCGACCGCGCCGAACGCCTGGCAGGCGTCCTCGATGATGGCGAGTCCGTGAGCGTCGGCGAGCGCCTTGATGGCCTTGTAGTCGGCGGTGAGGCCGAAGAGGTCGACGGGGATGATGGCCTTCGGTTTGAGCTTGCCTTCGCGTTCGACCTTCAGGATGGCTTCTTCGAGCTTGGCGGGGTCGATGTTGTACGTGCCTTCGTCGATGTCGGCGAAGACCGGGGTCGCACCGACGAGCGCGATGGTCTCGACCGTGGCGAAGAACGTGAACGGCGTGGTGAAGACGGCGTCGCCGGGTCCGATTTCGAGCGCCATGAGCGACATCAGCAGGGCGTCGGTGCCGCTGGAGCAAGCCAGCGCGTGCTTGACTCCGGCGTATTCGGCGAGCTGTTTTTCGAGTTCGGCGATCTCGGCGCCGAGGATAAAGTGGCCGCTTTCCAGCACGCGGTCGATTCCGGCGTGGATTTCATCGCGGATCAGATTGTATTGATACTTCAGGTCGATGAACGGGAGCATAGTCGGCACCTCCTCGGAGTCGGGTTGAAATGTTATCTAATAATATACACCCCGAACGCGCGAAAAACAAGCTGAGGATTGCGGATTGCACACCATTCCCGGAGAGTTTTTCCGTGTGGACGGCGATCCGGTCCGCTGCACGGCAGATGCCCGCGAGGTCACTGCAGGTTCATCGCCGTGGGCTGAGTGGAGTTCGGCGGGTACACGGTCGGGACCTGCAGCGGATAGTTGCTGTCGACGGAGCCGATGCGACGCGAGATCGGCCAGAAGACGAAGAACGCGCGGCCGATGATGTTCTTGACCGGGAGCGGGCCCCAGTCGCGGCTGTCGAGGCTGTTTGCGGTGTTGTCGCCGAGCGCGAAGCAGCAGTCGTCGGGCACGGTGAGCTCCACGCCTTCCTCGAGGCGGCCCATGCCCATGTGTCCCTGGTAGCCGCCCAGTCCGGAGTAGATCTTGGTGAACGCCGGATTGAACCATTCCGCCGGGCGGAACGTGTTTTCGTTCTTCGGGCGGATATAGAGGTGGCCGTCCTGGATTCTGAGCGTGTCGCCGGGGAGCCCGGCGAGGCGCTTGATGTAGTAGTAGCCGGACAGCGGCATCCCGTGCGAGTACAGTCCCTCCGTGTTGAACACGAAGACTTCGCCGCGCTTCAGCGGCTTGAAGTGGATGGACACGCGGTCGACGAAGAGATGGTCGCCGGATGACAGCCAGCCGTCGAACACGGTTTCGTCCTGCCGGTACGTCCGGCTCCGCGGGTCCTCCGGGAGATAGCGGAAGATGTTGTCGCGCGGCTCGGTGCCGGGGATCAGGAAATCCCCGCCGCCGAATTTGAGAATGGATGCCTCGCGGTAGAAGTCGCCGGGATGAAGCAGCGTGGGGATCAGCGAGAGCCACGGCCGCAGGACCGGCACGGGATCGGCGTCGACCGTGGCGTAGTCGCGCGGCGAGACGACCTTCGCGTTGGAGGCTCCGAGCGGGGTGAAGAGCTTCACGAGGGGGCTCCGGTGCGGCTCGGACGCCTCGCGGTCGATGTAGTGGATGCCGAACAACGTCGGCTGCATGCTGCTGGTGGGGATCTGGAACGGCTGGACGAACAGCGCGCGCAGGCCGAACGCCACGCCGAACGCGACGGCAAGCACGTCCAGCACGGAGCACATCCACGCCTTGAACGAGGAGCGCCCGGAATATGCGGCGTAATCCTGCGCAACGGCGTTCAGCGCGTCGGTGCGCTGCGCCGGGTCTTCGACCGTGTTCGCCTCGTCCGCGGCCCTGATGAATCCGGCGAGCTCGGTCTTTTCCTCGTCCGACAGGATATCGTCGTCTTCGACCAGCACATGATGAATAGACGAAGTGAGGTCTTGATACAGCTTGCGGTTGGACCGCTTTTTCCATAATGCCTGAAGCGGATTCACGGGATCCCTCGCTCACTGTTCGTTGTTCTTCAGGACGGCGATGAACGCCTCCTGCGGGATGTTCACGCGGCCGATCTGCTTCATGCGCTTCTTGCCTTCCTTCTGCTTTTCCAGAAGTTTGCGTTTGCGCGTGATGTCGCCGCCGTAGCACTTCGCCAGCACGTTCTTGCGGAGCTGGCGGACCGTCTCGCGGGCGATGACCTTGCCGCCGACGGCGGCCTGGATGGCGATCTGGAACATCTGCGGCGGGATGACGTCGGCGAGGCGCTCCGCGATCTCGCGTCCGCGTGCGTAGGCGTGGTCGGCGTGGACGATGCTGGCGAACGCGTCGACCGGCTCGCCGTTCACGAGGATGTCGAGCTTCACGAGCTTTTCGGTCTGCCATCCGGCGGGCTCGTAGTCGAGGCTGCCGTAACCGCGCGTGATGGATTTGAGGCGGTCGTGGAAGTCGATCAGGATCTCGTGCATGGGGATGCAGGCGGTGATCATCACGTGGTTCGCGTCGATGCTCTCGGTGTCGGTGCAGATGCCGCGCTTGTTCA
>JAEEQO010000064.1 GCA_016285335.1 Victivallales bacterium
ACCGGGAGATTGCGGACTTCGCCTTTCTCGTATGCGCCGCATCCGAGCAGGACGCCGCGTTCGACGGAGCCTTCCATGCAGTCTCGCATGAATCCGCGGATCCCTTCCAGCGTCGCCGACATCATGTCCCGGTTCGTGTCAGCCATCGTGGCGACCAGCCAGAACTCGGTGCCGGAGAACTTGCCGAAGTCATCCCAGCGGGACACGGACCGGTCGATCAGCGCTTTGAGCTGGGCGTCCATCGAATAGAAGTAGACCGGGGTCGCCAGCACGATCACGTCCGCATCGAGCATCTTGTTCACGATCTCGTTTGCATCGTCGTTTTTGACGCACTTTTTCAGCTTCTGGCAGGCATAGCACCCGCTGCAGTAACCGACGTTCTTTTCCGCCAGACGGATTTTCTCCACCTCGTGCCCGGCTTCCTTCGCTCCACGGGCGAATTCATCGCAGAGCAGATCGGAATTGCCGTTCTTGCGGGGCGAAGCGGAGATGATGAGGACTTTTTTCATAATTTGGTAGATTCCTTTGGGGTATATGTGTTCAGGCTTTTGCCTTGACCGACTTGCCCAGTTTGTAGGCTTCGTCCGGGTATTTTGTACTCTTGATTGCTCCGACTGGCCACACGCCCGGAGCGATGATCTGTCCGGCATCCGTCCAGCCGAGATACTTCAGCAGGACTTCGTAGTGCGACTTGATCGGCACGGCCTCCGATGCGGCGGTGTTAGCGTAGGTCATGAGAAGGACGGCCTGCTTCGGCACATGGATTTTGCCGTTGATCGCGTAGAAACGGTCTATTACAGTCTTGATCTGCGCCGAAATGCCGAAATAATACATCGGCGTGGCGAAGACGACCAGATCGGCATCCACGATATGCTTCCGGACGAACTCGAAATCGTCCTTGAAGACGCACGGGCCATTCATGGCGCACGAATTGCAGCCTGTACACGGATGTACATCCTTGAACGCCGCATCGAAGCGGACGACCTCGTGTCCGGCCTCCGTAGCACCCTTCGCGAATGAATCCGCCAGTGTGCTGGAATTGCCGCCCTTGCGCGGACTCCCCGTGATGACCAGTATCTTCATTTTTTTCGCTTTCCCTTCGTCGGTTTTGGTATCTGCGGCCAGCGTTCCGAGTGCACCGCCAAGTGTGACGGCGGCGACGGTCATCAACGAGCCCTTGATGAAATCCCTGCGGTCCATGTGATGTCTTCCGATTATTTCATCCTGACACGGTCGGTAACGAATTTCTCCAGCGCCGCCACGTTCCTGCGGATGGAACTGCCGGAGAACGCCTGTGCAGGAAGCACATTTGAGTTCGGAACGAGTTCGGCAAACTCCTTGCCGACGCGCTGCATCCCGCCTCCGCCGTTGGTCTGGAATACGCATACGGTCTTGCCTTCGAGTGCGGTGGCGTTCTGCGTCACCCAGGTTCGCACGGGCGGAGCCATGGTCCCCCACCAGTTTGGCGTGCCGACGAAGATTACATCATACTGCGATGCATCAAGGCCGTCGATCGGCAGGATCGCGCGAAGCTGTTTTCCGGTACACTCCGGTTTTGCCTCGTCGCAGCAGGTGCTGTAGTCGTTGCTGTACGGTTTCTCAGCCTTGATTTCAAAAGTCTTGGCGCCGAGCTTCGCGGCAATGGTTTCGGCGGCAAACCGCGTGTTGCCGTCCGGGCTCCATGAGAAGTAGACGACCGCGGCCTTGCCAGATTCGACGGCAACGGGGTTTTCCACAGGGGCGCTTCCCTGCGAACATCCGGTAAAAATGCTGAACATGATGAGTCCTCCTGCAAGCAGTTTGTTCATGGTGCGGTTTCCTTATTTCAGGTTCTTCGTGAAGAAATTGTTGAGTTTATCGAACGGGATGATATCGATCTGGTCGTAGAGGTCGGTATGATTCGCGCCGGGGACGATGAAGAGTTCCTTGTTGCCGCCCTTCAGCTTCCTGAACGCTCCTTCGCTGAAATACCGGCTGTGGGCTTTTTCGCCGTGGATGAGCAGGACCGGGGTCTTGATTTCGCCCGCATAAGCAAGGAGCTTCGTATTCAGGAAAGGAATCGCCGAGGTCATATTCCAGCCGATCGCCGAGTTGACCGAACGGGGATGGAATCCGCGTTCCGTCATGTAGTACATCGTGTAATCCTTGAGGAACTGAGGCGTGTCATCGGTCAATTCTTCCGGTTTGAGATTGAACGGCGCATGGTCGTAGAAGCCCTGCTTGAAATCCTTAGTCCTCTGAGCTGCAAGAGAGGCACGTTTCTCATCCCGCTTTTCGGCGCTGTCTTCCTTGTCGTCGTAGCCGTTGGCGATCACACGGGTCATATCGTACATTGTGGACGCCACTGTCGCCTTGATGCGCGGATCGGCCGAAGCCGCGTTGATCGCCAGTCCGCCCCAGCCGCAGATGCCGAGGATGCCGACGCGTTCCGGGTCGACGAAATCGCGCGTGACGAGATAATCGACCGCGGCGCTGAAGTCTTCGGTATTGAGATCGGGGGAGGCAACATTGCGGGGTTCTCCGCTGCTTTCGCCCGTAAACGACGGATCGAATGCCACGGTTACAAATCCGTATTCCGCCATTTTCTGGGCATAGAGACCGGAGGACTGTTCCTTTACCGCGCCGAACGGACCGCTGACCGCAATCGCCGGATATTTCTTGGAAGAATTAAAACCTTTCGGCAGATAAAGATGCCCGGCGAGCGTGATGCCGAAACGGTTTTTGAACTGAACATCGTGGGCTTTGATTTCGGGATTGATTTCGAAGACGCGGGTATCCTGCGAGATGCCGTTCATGTTTGTTTTCTCCATTTCAGTTGTTGTGGTGGTGCATGCCGTTCCGAGCAGGCAGAGCATGGCGAGGGCGGTCGGGATGATTTTCTTCATGTTGAGTTTTCCTTTCGCCGGACGACCCGGCTTTGAGGTGCTGTTCATGTCATAAACCAGATAATCCAGACAGTCGATCCGTTTCTGATTCTCATGAACCGTGTTTAATAAAACGGTACGCTGTTGTGCCAGAATCCGATGTACCGCGGTTTCCCGTCCATCTTCGAGCAGGGAAATGATTTTCGCTATCTCCGAGTCGGGAAATCCGGCATCCGTCAGATTCCGGCGCATCAGGAAATCTTTGTTTGTTTCGTCCATTTTCAGGTTCTCCGTTGTGGTCTGCAAATAATATACACGCCGTCCAACAGAATAGCAAATACTTATATTTTATATCACTCCATGCTTGAAAAGCATAGAACATGTGCTATATTACTCGAAACACGGAAGGAGAAAATCGATTATGCTTGAAACACGAGTCCTGCATTATTTCCTGGCTGTTGCGCGCGAAGGTTCCATTACAGCCGCCGCACAATCCCTGCATGTGACCCAGCCGACCTTGTCGCGCCAGCTGATGGATCTGGAGGACGAGCTCGGTCAGAAGTTGTTTGTGCGTGGAGCCCATCATGTGGTCCTGACGCCGGAGGGAATCCTTCTGCGCAAACGCGCAAGCGAGATTCTTGATCTTGTCGGCAAGACTGAAGCCGAATTCAGTTCCATGGGGGAAAACATCGCCGGAGACGTTTATATCGGGAGCGGAGAGACCGATGCCATGAACAGGATCGCCGCAGTTATCCGTGAAATCCGCATGGATTATCCTGACGTGCATTTTCATATTTACAGCGGCAATGCCGAGGATGTCATGGACCGCCTCGACAAAGGAATGCTTGATTTCGGCATCCTGATCCAGCCTGTGGATATCGCGAAATATAATGCCCTGAACCTGCCGGAAAAGGATGTCTGGGGGATCGCGATGAGGCGGGATTGTCCGCTCGCGAAGAAAAAGCGGATTACGAAGGACGACCTGCTGGGCTATCCGCTCATCTTTTCCCGTCAGGTGGCGCAGAGCAGCCCCGTGAAAAATCCGTGTATCGACTGGTTCGCGGGCAACTACAAGAAACTGAATATCGTCGCCACCTACAATCTGATCTACAATGCGGCGCTTCTGGTCAAAAGCGGTCTCGGCGTGGCAGTCACGCTGGACAAACTTCTGAACGTGACAGTTCATAGCGATCTGGTGTTCCGTCCGCTCGAACCTCGACTGGAATCCGGCCTGGACGTTGTCTGGAAGAAATACCAGGTTTTCTCCGCCGCCGCCGAACTGTTTCTCTCCCGGTTGCGGGAATATGTCCCGTGACAGCAGCGGATATCGCGCCTGTCACGCCAATAGCAGGGAAATCCACGTCATGACCGACCGGGCTCTTCGCGGTCTTGCATCAATCCGGCCTAAATCCCTGGCCGAGGCGGAAGGCCTCCCCGGCATCGGTCCCGTGAAGCTCCATGCCGTCGTGCCGAGGTTCCTTGAGGCCATCGCGAAGTGGGAGAAGAATGGGAATTGAATCCTGCCAAGTTGCCGAATGAAATCTCGCCAAGTTGCCGAATAAAGTTTTTGCTTCCTGTCAGGCTATCCGCGAGGCAAGCCTCACGGTATCACGCCCGACCGTACACGGCTCGGAAACGAGCCGGACGCAAAAACGTTCTCTATGCGGATTCGCCGCAAGCAGCGGGGTATTGAACCCGCAGGGGAATAAAAAACACATTCATGTCTGCTTTTTGCTTGAAAAATACGGGATAAACAAGTATAGTATCAAAAGGAAAGCAGACCAACTGCTTTTTTATCCTCAAGCCGGATAAAAATCCCAATCATCCGCCAGACGTCTACAATGGCTGATGGCAAAACACTCCCAAGGAGTCAACCTATGTCCCACAAAACTCTGAAAGCGATGTTCACGGTTCTCTGCACACTCGTGTGCGGCATCGGCGTCGTGAAAGCAGACCAGCCCGTCATCAGCCACATCTACACGGCTGACCCGAACGCGTTTGTGTTCAATGACCGCATCTACATCATTTGCAGTCATGACCAGGCCAATCAGGGCGGTTATGACCTCGTCGACTATGAACTGGTCTCCACTGACGACCTCCAGAACTGGACCGACCACGGTCTGGTCTTCTCCGTCGGCAGAGGCAAAGGCCCGTACGGACAGGACAAGACGGATGCCCCGTGGGCCGGACGCTGCTATGCCCCCGGCACCGCGATCCGCGACGGCAAGGTCTACCTCTACTTCCCGGACGGCGCTTCCTCCATCGGCGTCGCCGTGGCTGACAAGCCGGAAGGCCCCTACACCGAGCCGCTGGGAAAGACCCTCATCGCCGGGAATGTTTCAAACTACCGTTCCGCCTGGCTCTTCGACCCCGCCGGATTCGTCGATGACGACGGTCGCGCTTTCGTGTATTACGGCGGCAACGGCGACAGTCAGGCCCGCATCATTGAACTCAACAAGGACATGGTCAGTCTCCATCCGGAAGCGATCCACCTCACCGTGCCGCGTTTCTTCGAAGCCTCCTACATGCACAAATACAAAGGCAAATACTACTTCTCCTACAGCACCAATTTCAACCCGACCGCGGAGATGCCCGGCAGCGGCGCCATCGGCTACCTGATGGGCGACTCCCCGACCGGGCCGTTCGAGTACAAGGGCAACGTTCTCGACAATCCGAAGCAGAACCTCGGCAACAACAACCACGCCTCCATCATCGAGTACAAGGGGCACTGGTACATCGCTTACCACGACCGCAAACTTGCCATCGCGAACAACCTCCGGAATAAGACCAACTCCCGCAGCGTGAACCTCGACGAGCTGTTCTACAACGAAGACGGAACGATCAAGAAGGTCGTCGAGACCGAACACGGTCCGAAGCAGCTCAAGAACGTCGATCCGACTCAGAAATGCCGCTTCGTCACGATGAGTAAGTCTGGCAAAATCCTCACGGAAGAAGAAGCGAAAGTCCAGCAGCTGCCCCCGCTGAAGAGCACGATGGGCCCCAACAAGGAAACCGTCCTCGCCGGTATGCAGAACAACAGCTGGATTCGCGTTTCCGGCGTTGACTTCTCCAGAAAGCCGACCGGCGGCACGCTCAAGTACAGCGCCAAGGACGGCAACACCGCCATCGAAATCCGCAAGGGTGCGCCTGACGGCGACCTGCTCGCGACCGTGAAACTTGCCAACACCGACGGTGCCTGGAAGGAACTCAACTTCAAGCTCGACAAGCCGGTCGACGGTGTTGTGGATTACCTCTTCTTCGTCTTCAAGGTCGCGGGCGAACCCGTGACCACGGCGCTCTTCAATGACTCTGACGTTGTCACCGTGGCTGCCGCCGGCGGCGCTCCGCAGAGCGGTTTCGGTCAAGGCCAGCGTCCTCAGCGCCAGGGCCAGGGCGGACAGGGCCAGGGCGGTCAGCGTCCGCGTCGTCAGGGGCAGGGCGGTCAAGGGGGCCAGGGCGGCTTTGGCGGTTTCGGCGGCGGCCAGCGCCCGCAGGGCGGTTTCGGCGGCGGTTTCGGCGGCAACCAGCAGGCCGATGGACCCAAGCCGGTGGAAAGCACTGCCCAGCTCGACTGGTACCAGTTCAAATGATTTGACAATCAGATAAAAGACAAAGAAAAAGTCTATCTACAATCAGCCTCCGGAGCCAGCGATGGTTCCGGGGGCGATTCTTTTCTTTTTTAGAACTTATCCCTAAATAGAGCTTGAATTTCTCAAAAATGATGCTATATTATCTGCATCCAACCAGCAGGAGGCAGACATGGCGCAAAAATCTTGGGAAATCACCGATGAATTCTGGTCGAAAGTGGAACCGCTGATTACGAAACCCAGGCGGGATCCGAACAAGACCTATCAGAGAAGACGCGGAGCCGGACGAAAGCCAATGGATTATCGTAACGCTTTTGAGGGAATCGTATTTGTTCTCCGTACAGGAATCCAATGGAAAGCCTTGCCGAAGGAATACGGCAGTTCCAGCAGTGTCCATCGGTATTTCCAGAAGTGGGCGAAGGAAGGATTGTTCCTGAAGCTTTGGAAGAAGGGGCTGGCTGAATATGATGAGATGGAAGGGATTGCGTGGCGGTGGCAAAGCATCGACGGATGTATGACAAAGGCTCCGACAGCTCAGGAATCCGTGGGACATAACCCCACGGATCGGGGAAAAAAATGGAAGCAAACGTCACACTCTGGTCGACGAGCATGGTGTCCCGTTATCGATCGTCGTGACCGGAGCAAACAGGCATGATGTCACGCAGGTCGAAGCCGTTCTGAAAAGCCGGGTGCGGTCTATAAAGAAAGCGCTCAATCGCATAACGCGTAAGGAGATGCATAAAGTTCTTATTCTGTGCATGGGCTATGTTCTTTAGTTTCGCATATGCCGATGCTGCGAAGTTGACAGGATTTGGATTACTCATGCAAATAGACTCTCTATATAAGGGGTTATGATTCGTCCAACATGACAAAATTCCGCTTCTTCCGTAATCTCTGGAATTGTAAATAGCTTTTTCCGATATCCATCACGCAGTGCTTCCATGGCGATGTTGATACCGATTTTATTGCGGAATTTGAAGCAGTCTGCAACCGTTCTTGCCGGGGAATATATTTTGATTTTAAAACCGTAAATTTCTTTTTCCACAATTCCACGACTATGAATTTGCTCGGATAGATGAATACAAACGATAGGGCTGGTATTCATTTTGTGAAGGTGACGTCCCTGCGGCAGGGCAATCCACAGCGCCGTGGGGGATTGCGTTGTCATTTCATGGATTTGAAGCGCAGAAAGCAGACAGACAACGGCAAATGGCTCTTTTTTTACGACTTGTTCCAGGTCTGGATATGGAGATCCGATGGCGTTGGCCGGTGCATACACACCCCTGCACAGACGCACCAACCGACCACGCTTGCACTGATACGCAAGCGTCGAGCGCGTTATATGCCTACGAGCGGCCTCCTTGACCGTAATGAGTTGGTCGCCCTGAAGGATTCTGTCTGTTTTGCAAGCCATCTTTACCTCGTTCTTCGACAAAACTGCTATAAAGATAGCACGATATAGCCGATTTGTCAAGATTGAATCACGATAAATCGCTAAAAAACTCGTATTTGAGTTGTTTGCTGTTTTGAGTTGGCCGCTTTACGCCAAGCTTGCGATGTTTGTCCACCCGGCCTTGTCGTCGAGCACCGCAAGCGAGGACGCGGAAGCATTCGCGAGGGCATCGCCGAAGCTCAGGGCATCCGAAATGCCGAGGCTGTCCGTTTCCGGCATGGCAAGGGCAGATGCTTCCGAGGCGGAGAGAGGAAGATCTTCGGACACGCTGACAACATCCACACTATAATACGCTTTGGAACCTTTCTTCGCGTTCGTCGAGGTCACACCGAGGAAGAACTGGCCGCCGGGCGCAGATTTCGCTTTCAGCTCGAAATCGTTCAACTCAGCGACGTTGTTCTTGCTCTTGACCGTCTTGAGAGCTTTCAACGTGCCGTTTTTCTGGAGGCCGTAGACTACGAGGCTGACGGCATCCGTGGCTGTAACCGTCAGGGATACTTTCGTCCCTGCAACGGCATCAATTCTCACGATGTCGCTATCATCCCCAGTCCCGACGAAGTTGGTGTAGACATTATCCCCGGCATCTTTGTATTCGACCGGGGCATCTCCGTCGATCACACCATCGATCTGCAGCGGGTTCCCCTGGATCAGTGCCACGGCGTTTTCGTCTTCCCTGACAACATCAGCGACTTTTTTGGTCTTGCTGTTGAAGTTATTTTTGCCGAGGTCGCCATCCGCATAGAATTCGCTTTTCGCGTTGAGGCTCACGTTGTAATACGCTTCCTTGCCCTTCTTCGCGTCCGTGGACTGCACCGCGATGTAATACACCCCCTTCCGGAGCACGACCTGATTCTTCACACTGCCGTTGGGGGCGGTCGCCTTGGCAGAGACCGTCAGTTTGCTGCTGGCGACCGCCATCTTCCCGCTGTCGTTCACCGTGTAGACGACGAGCTTGGCCGCGCCGCCGGTGGTCTTGGCAAGGTCAAAGCTGAGCTTGGCAGTAGATTTCAGTTCAATCTTTCTGAAGTCCATGGCATCGCCGAAGCCGACGAAGTTGGTGAAGCCGTCGTGTTCCACTACCGTCTCGGCATCCGTGTCGATCTGGATGGCATGTTTTCCTGCTTCGAGGAAACTGCTGTCGATGACGAGCGCATCGGCATCAAGTACATTGGAATTCCACACGTCTTTCTGCTTCTTGTCGTACAGATACTTGTTGTCGCCGTTGTCGCCGTCGGCATAGAAGTAGCTCGGCTTGTCGCCGGTTTCGTTAAGTCTGACATTGTAGAACGCCGCCGCATCCTTTTTCTTTGCATTCGTCGACTGCATGGAGATGTAATAATCGCCCGCCTCGACCAGAATCTGTTTCGTGGACTTGTCGTTTCCGCCTTTTTTGAGCGTGGTCGACTGGAGAGATTTCAGCGTGGTTTTCTTTCCGGTCTTTTCGTTGAGCTTGTAGATGGTGAACTTCACCGCGCCCGAAGCATCCAGGAAAAAGCTCAGATTCGCGGCTTTCTCCAGGCTGATCTTCGCGTAATCGATCGGATCGTTGAACCCGACGAAATTGTCGTAAACCGTGCCATCGACCGTTTGACCGAGGGCTGTTTCGTCCATTTGGACAGAACCTGCACCCTCTTTGATCGCAGTTCCGGCGGACTCCGCGAAATTCTCCTTGACGTTGCCGTCATTGTCGAAGACGGACCCGTTCTCTGTGCCGTTGTCTGGCTTTGGCTCCGGTTTCTCCTGCTCCGTACCGCCGCCCGAACCGCCGCCCGAACCGCCGCCGACCGTGAGCGTCAGGATATTGTTCTTGACCGCGAGCGCATACTTCGTGCCGTTGATGGTGCATTCATTCCCGACGTACAGGTATTCCGGCCAGTCGTTGTCGCCTTCGTAGCTGATGGAAACATAGCGAGTGAATCCCGCTGCATTTCCGAGCAGCTTGTATTCGCCTTTCGCCTGCTTGGTCGAGACGTTGGCGGTGAACTCCGGATTGCACTGCAGCATGGCATAGTCGGAGACCATCACGCCGGACGGCGCCGCAGAGAGCTTGTCAAGGTCGTAGACGAACCAGTGACGGGTCGCGCCCCATTCCTCTCCGGAATCGTCTTCCCAGCCCTCCAGAACGCCATTGACCGTGATCGTGCCGCCGGCGAGGTGGAACGCCGCGCCGAGATCGACCTTGCCGCCCTCAATGGTGACATTGCCACCGGCGTTGACCGTGATGGTATTGGACAATGCGCGACCGCCCTCTTTAAGCGTCAGCTGGCCACCGTTTTCGATCGTCGCACCGAAGACGATGCCGTTGACATCGACCGAGCCTCCGTTACCGACTGTGATCGAAGACACCTGTCCGTTTTCTCCGACCAGCACGTGATCGCACTCGCTCGAAGCGGAGACCGCAAGCTCGACGTATCCGCTGTCGGAGTCGTAGACGACGCCGTTTTTGGAGAGCTTCACGGCGCCGATGAACGGCGGGTCCTGATTGTCGGAGACAT
This sequence comes from Victivallales bacterium, assembly GCA_016285335.1. The sequence goes on from JAEEQO010000064.1 coordinate 10,400, forward strand.
GCAGGTACGCGACTCCTTTCTGATCGACGAGCGAATAATACAGGCCGTTATACGCAATGGCATCCATGCCGAACCCCATGAGGCCGAGGTCAGTTCCGTCGTTCGCCGCGAGGTGAATGTAGAGTTCGCCGGAACTGGGGGTATAGGAAATGCGGTAGTCGCCTTCTTCCGGCGTATCGTCGAGTTTCACGGTGAAGGTCCGCGTTCCAAGGAGCGGCAAGGTGTAGTCGATAAACATCTTGTTTTTATCGGCCTCGTGCGCGCCGAGGTCGAAGACGAACGAAGCGTCTGTCGAAACTCCCGGATGGTAGTAGTAGACCGTCATCGTCCCCTGGATCAGAATCGTGCCGGTGATAGTCGGCATATACTGACTGCTGAGGTCCATGCTTGCGTTTACGCCGATAGTCGCGCCATTGAGCGTCCCGTCCCTCAAGGACAATTCACCGGAGTTGACGACGAGATCAGTAACGCTTCCCTCGCTCAGCCAGTACTCGCCGCCGTTGATGACCGCGTTGGTGACAGTGGCGCCGTCGTCGCGGAAGAATCCGCCCGCCTCGACCGTCAGCCCGTCCACATCGCCGCCGCCGAAGAAATAGCCGCCATCAATGACCGTAACGTTCTTCGCGCGCTTGCCGTTCAGACTGAAGAGGTTGAAGTCGCCGTCCGGTTCCGGGCCGATCGTGATATCGTCGTAATCCCACCCCTGCGTGTTGAAGACAACCGTATCGCTCCAGTAGCTCCAGACGTTGCCGTGCTTCACTCCCGCCTGAACGTAGTAATCCGTGCCGTCCTCGATGTCGGACTTCCTGATGGTGGTGTAGTTGAGAAGCTGCTGGCCGGTAGTGATCACGACAGCGTCTGTCATCTCCGGGTTGTCGGCGTAGCGGAAACGATACTCGCGGACCGTATAATTCGAGTTGTCCACGCCGGTCGCGGTAAACGTGATGCCAGTGTTCTGCTTGTCCGTCGCACCCGATACCGTCAGTGTTGCGGGGGCGTCAGGACGGACCATCTGAACTGCGGTGAAGCTCGCCGCTTCGCTCCACGGACTCGTCACGCCGTAAATGTTCTCCACGCACGCCTGAACGTAATAGGTCCCGTTGTTGACGAGGTCGTCCTTGTTGAGGAGGAGAGCCGTGGTGCCCGTGAAGAGCCCCTCATCCCCCTCGACGACAATGGCGTCCGACATGTCGGCGCTCGCCGAATAGCGGTAGGAGAACTTTTTCGACAAACCGGAATCATCCGACGGAGTCACATTGATGGTGGCGGATTCGTGCTGGTCGCTGTTGGCGTTCTCCACGGTGACCGTGGGTGCGCTGATCTCGGCGCGTTCCGTTGTCAGATACAGCACGTTGTTTTCATCTTTCCGGAACTTGCACAGCGCTTTGCCGACCAGCGTGTACTGGTCGAAGCCGACTTCGGCGGAAACGCCGCTGGCATGGTCGGTGACCGTGATCGTGCCCTCGAAATATGTAGCCTTGTCGGCGATCTTGAATTGTCCGTACACGGTCGAGTCGATCACGATGTCCAGTACTTTTCCGGAGAGCTTGTCCAGGTCGGGCAGGAATGCAATGTCGTCGTGAGAATAAAGCTCAGAAACCACGAGTTCATCCGTCTGCTTGTACTGCTCGAAATGGATCTTGTGGCCGCCGCCGGAGATCGTGCGATAAGTCCCGAGCGTGCCTGCCGTCCAGATGTCCCCGGTCAGCCGGTAGATGCTGCTGTTGCCGCCGACGAAGGAAAGCCCTGCGCCGTACGCGATCGAAACATGGTCGTACACGGCATCGTCTTTCAGCGCGAGCGAACCGCCTGCCTCGACCGTGATGTTCCGCACTTCGCTGTCCGCCTCGATGACCAGCACACCGCCGTCTTTGACCGTAATGCCATCCGCAAACGCGCCCTTTTTGACTTCGGCCGCTTCGTCCTGCGCAGGGGTCTCGGCGGGGGACTCCGTTCCATCCCCGCTGCCTTCGCCGCCGAGATCTCCGTCACCTTCACCGCCGCCTTCTCCGTCTTCCGGCTGGAGATTCTGCGTGGCGTCGGCTTCAGGTTCAGGTTGCGCACCGCCGATTGTCAGCTCACCGTTGACAGTGAGGTTATATCCTTCCGCGCCATCGTAAAGCGCGACCGTTCCGTTGACGGCGGTGTCTTCCACGATGCCGGCGATCCCGGCGTCCGTGAGTGCGGAACCGGAAATGAGTGAGTTTGCCGCGGCCGTGACCGCGAAACCACCCCCGGTGATACTGAACGCGCTTTCGTACTCGGCAAGTTCGAGGCCATCGGTCAGCGTGACGTCCTTGTACTTCGCATTTGCGACAGTAAGAACCAGACACGACTGCTGTTCGCTCCACGCGGACAGATTCCCCGCCTTGTCGTAGGCGGCGACCTGGAAATCATAGGTACCGTTCGGGACCTTATCGAATGTGAACGTGTTGGTCTTCACGTCAATTTCCGCCATATCCTCGTCGCCGACCGCATAGCGGATCTTATAGCCCGCAACGCCCTGATTATCCCATGATTCATCCCATGTGACAATTGTCCCGGTCGTCTTCCATTCGCTGCTGACGGTCTGAATCTGGTCCGGAGCTTCGGTGTCGACGGTGATGAACTCGCATGCCTCGCTCATATCGCTGTACGAGGGGGCCAGTTTATCGCTCGTCACCAGGAGATAGAACGAATAGCTCCCGCCCGGCAGGTCGTCGTCAGGCGCATACTCGAAGACGCCTGTTGCTTCAGTGACTGCAAATTCGGCGATCTTCGCACCCGTGTATTCGGTGGATTCGCTATCCGCGCGGAAGATGGAAATGGTCGCGTTTCCCGCCGCCGACAGGTCGCCCAATGAGTAGTTGATGGTCGCGGTGCGTTTTCCCTCGCCGACTTCGACCGTGCTGATGGACGGCTTCGTCACGGCGTCGGAGAACGTGTACGCGCCGAAAATGGATTTTTCATCGCCGTAGGCGTTGATCGTCCATTCGCCGAGGCCGGCGTTGTTCACGGCGATGGTGACCCAGCTTTCCCCGGTTTTCCCGTTCACGCCGGAAAGTTCGTTCACGATCTGCATGTTTTGATGCAGGTTTTCCGCGATCGCCGCCTGCGTGTACTCCACGCCATCGTAGGTGATCGACGCGTAGGGCGAGTCGGCGGAGACGCTGAAGGAAACCTGGAAAAAGGTCACCCCGGCTTCGGAGACGATGTATTTCTCGCTCGCCGACGGCGACGCGCCGCGCAGGGGCTCCGCGACGGAGATGCCTTTCGCCGAAACACCCTTGAGCAAACGCAGATTGCGGTTTTCCACCTTGAGCAGGTCAGTGGAACCGAGCAGGGTCACATCCCCCTCGAACGTGCTCTTGAACCCGATGGTGTAGTCGTTGCCGAACAAGGAGACCTTCTGCCATGCCATAACATAGCTGTCGCTCGCGTCCTGATTCACGACGGCTGAGACGTTGGCGGACATCGCAAACCCGGCGAGCGGCCCGAAGATCCGTTCGCGCGGCACCGTGGCCGTTCCCTTGCCGTCGATCGTGATGCCGCCGCTCGTAGCATTCAGTTTGCCCTCGATGGAAATGCAGCC
>JAEEQO010000266.1 GCA_016285335.1 Victivallales bacterium
GGGCGAAACGCCGTTCGGCGACCGCGTGCTGGTGCTGTACGACGGCCGCAAGCACGAACTGCTCGGCTTCGGCCTGAAGCGCAGCGGCGCGTTCTGGATCCCGGACGGGTGGCAGGGCGTGCTGGAAACGCCGGACAAGCTCGCCGCCCTGCGCGGTTCCTACGACACGTTCACGGCAAGCCCGAACGACCTGGAGGCCGTCCGCCTCTTCGATCCGGCGCTCCCCGTTGTCCCCTCCCCGCACGTGAACGCCGCAGTTCTGGCGTCCATCCCGCCCGGCGTCTGCGACATGCCGCCCACCGAGCTCATTTATCTGCGGCCCGCGGTCTTCGTCGATCCGAAGCCCATCCGCACGTTCCCGGGAGCGTGAGACATGGAAACGCGCGTCGGCAGAACCTTGCACCGCCTCCGGTTTCCGTTGAACGGATCCCGCGCGTTCTTTCTGCCGCTGCTGCTCCTGGCCTTCTCCCTCTGCGTCTGCCTCGCCGCCCAAACCGCGAACCTGGCGCTGCCGCATCCGATCCCGCCGCCCGCCGCGGACGATCCGCCGCCCGCGCAGAAACAAACGGTTTCCAAGCCCGCGACAACGCAGTCCGCGCAGCAGAAACCGGCTTCGGCGGCATCCACGGCAAAGACCTCCGCTTCCTCTGCAAAAACGACCGCGACGCAGTCCGCCGCAACGTCGTCCGCTCAACCGAAGACCGGCACGGCATCCGCTCAAACCACGACATCCGCCGCGACCAACACTGCAAAGACGACTTCGATTCCCGCCGGTTCGTCGAGGGTGCTGCGTGACGCCTCCGGCAGCATCATCCCGATGAACGGTCTGTTCGGCGGCGGCCCCATCCTGCTGCCCGCGTCGTACACGGCCAAGCCGAACGAATTCCGCGGCGTATGGGTTTCGACGGCGTACAATCTGGATTTCGCGAAACAGACGACCGCGGCGGAGTTTCAGGCGTCCTTCCGTTCGCTCGCCGCGAAGATCGCCGCACTCGGCTTCAATACCATCATGTTCCAGGTGCGGCCGAACTGCGACGCCTTCTACAAGTCGTCCATCAACCCGTGGTCGCGCTGGCTGACCGGGGAGGAGGGCAAAGCGCTCGACGGCGGATTCGACCCGATGGCGTTCATGATCGCGGAGTCGCACCGGCACGGCCTGAAGTTCTACGCGTGGCTGAACCCGTACCGGGTCGGCCAGACCGACATGGCCGCGGCGTCCGCGTACCTCAAAACGCTTACCGCGGGGAATTTCGCCCGCAGGAATCCGGGACTCGTGGCACGCTGGAACAACACCAAAACGAACAACGCCGTGTTTTTCCTGGATCCCGGCCGGTCCGAGGTCGTGACGCATATTGTCGACACGGTCCGCGAAATCCTGATGCGCTACCGGCCCGACGGCATCGTGTTCGACGATTATTTCTACCCGGACGGATGCGACACGGCATGCGACGCCGCCACATACCGCAAATTCGCCCGGAAAGGCCAGAATCTGGGCGACTGGCGCCGCGCCAACACCGAGCTCATGGTGCGCTCCGTCGCCGGCACCGTCCGCGCGTTCAACCGCCTGAACGGCACGTCCATCCCGTTCGGCGTCAGTCCGGTCGGCATCTGGGCGAACAAAACGGACGCCATGCCGGAAGGCAGTCCGACCACGAAGGGGGTGGAGGCCTACACGCAGTCCTACATCGACGTCCGCAAATGGGTGAAGAACTCGTGGATCGACTTCGTGATCCCGCAGGTCAACTGGGGATTCGCGAACGGCAGAGCCCCGTTCGCCGGGATCGTGAACTGGTGGTCCGACCAGGTGCGCGGGACGAAGGTGAAGCTGTATATCGGCGTCGGCGTGTACCAGGCGGGCGTGGCCGCCGGCATGGAATCGCCGTCCGAGCTCTCCAACCAGATCCTGTACCTGACGCTGCGGAACGAAGTTTCCGGCTCGGCGTTCTACCCGGTCCGCCATTGCCTCAACCCGGAGAACAACACGCAGAAGGCGTCCCTGCGGACGATCTTCAACGGCTACTGGAAGCCCTCTCCGGCCGCGAAATAGGATCCCGCGCCGTCGGTTTTCCCCCGCATGGACGGCCTTTCCCGTTGCGGCGGACTATTTCCGCTTGAAAAATCCGTCTTTTGTGATACATTATTTCAAAAGAAGAATCGTATCCGAACCAGGAGACCCACCATGCCGCAACGCTTGACCGTACTGTTCCTTTCGTTTGTCCTTCCCGTACTCGTTTCCGCGTGTTCGTCCGTGACGCCCGCACGGTTCCAGCGCGGGTTCATCGCGAACGGCGTGTGCCTGGAGCTGATCGAGGACGAAAACGGCGAGCGCCATCAGGTCGAGGTGAAGGGCACGCCGATGGAACGCCTGTTCACGAAATATCTGCCGGAAAGCCCGTCCTCCGTGCTCACCGTGGCGTATTTCTTCCACCAGAACAAGAAAGGCTCCGGGAGCGGGCCCGGCACCGCCGATTCGATCAACCGCGCGGCGTTCCTCGCGCTCGACCTTCCTCCGTCGAGAGGCCTTGCCGTCGCCACCGAACTCCGCACCTGCCTGCTGAAAAACGACCTGGACCGGGCCGAGGAGATCTACGAAGAGCTCGCGAAGG
>JAEEQO010000267.1 GCA_016285335.1 Victivallales bacterium
CCTGGCTGAGGTGGGCGAAGACCAGATGGCGCGTGTTCGGGGCCAGCAGCTCGGCGAGCGCCTCCATGGCGTCGGGATTGCCGAGGTGGCCCTGACGCCCCGCGATGCGGCGTTTGAGCGTGATCGGACGTGCCGAGGCGCGGAGCAATGCCGGGTCGTAGTTGGACTCCAGCACCAGCAGGTCGCAGCCGCAGAGCTTCATCTTCGCGAGGTTCGAGACGAATCCGAGGTCGGTCGCGAACCCGATCTTGTGTTCGTGCACCGAGAACGTGAACGCGACCGCCGGCGTATCGTGCGAAATGGAGAACGGCTCGACATGAATGCCGCAGAGTTCGAGCGGGGAACCGGGTGTGATGAGGTATTTCTCGTCCGGGCACCTGTTGGAACACCTCGCCAGTCCCTCCGCCGTTTCCGGGGTGAAATACGCCGGGATGCCGAGGCGTTTGGAAACCACGCGGCACGCGCTGGTGTGGTCGGAATGATCGTGCGTGATGAGGATGGCGCGCAGGGAACACGGATCGACGTGAACGCGTTCGAGGCGGCACAGAAGCTCTTTCGCGGAAAAACCGGCGTCCAGCAGCAAATTGCCCGCGGGTCCGTGGATGACCGTGGCGTTGCCCTTGCTGCCGCTGCCGAGGATGGTGCAGCCGAAAGCGCAGGTGTGAGCGGAAGTCTGCTGGTTCATGGGAAATGCTTCTGTTGCCGGGTTCATGGTCGCCTGATGGAACGATGACGAAGAAAAACTAGAATACTATAACCTTTTTCAGCGGAAATGCAACCCCCGACACAAAGGAAAGAACATGAAAACCGCCCTGTGCGCGAGCGAAGCCGCGCACTACTGCAGAGGAGGACTTGTCCTCCCCGGTTCATTGATGCTTCCGGGGGCGTCTTCGATCATTTCATCCATGAGCTCCATCTCCTGCGACTTGGTGGTCTTCAATTCTTCCGCTTTCTTTTTGTAATGGCGGTATAACGGAGAGAAGACGTGCGCAAGGATCCCTGCCAGGATCAGGATCGTCAGGATCGTAATCGGGAGTTCCCTCACGAATCCGGGAAGTTCTTCTCGTTTCATGGAAGCGTTCCTTTCAGAGCAGGTTGTTTAACAGCGGCTTCAGGTAGCGTCCGGTGCAGGATTTTTTGCAGGCGGCGACCTCTTCCGGGGTGCCGCAGGCGATCAGGCGTCCGCCCTCGTCGCCGCCCTCGGGGCCGAGATCGATGATGTAATCGGCGGTCTTGATGACGTCGAGATTGTGCTCGATGACAAGGATGGTGTTGCCTTTGTCGCGGAGCATGGTGAGGACCTGCAGGAGCTGGCGGACGTCGGCGAGGTGAAGCCCGGTGGTGGGTTCGTCGAGGATGTAGAGCGTGTTGCCGCGCGGGATCTTGGCGAGCTCGGTGGCGAGCTTCACGCGCTGTGCTTCGCCGCCGGACAGCGTGGTGGCGCTCTGGCCGATGGAAATGTAGCCCAGGCCGACGCTTTCGAGCGTCTTGAGCTTGCGCGCAATGGGCGTGACGGCGGAGAAGAATTCGACGCCCTCGGACACGGTCATGTCGAGAATCTCGGAAATGTTTTTCTTCTTGTACGTGACGGACAGCGTTTCCTCGTTGAAACGGCGTCCGTGGCACACGGGGCACTCCACGTACACGTCCGGCAGGAACTGCATTTCGATGCGCCGGATGCCGTCGCCCTGGCAGTCCTCGCAGCGTCCGCCCTTCACGTTGAAGCTGAACCGGCCGGGGCCGTAGCCGCGCACCTTGGATTCGGGGAGCGAGGCGAAAAGATTGCGGATGGCGGCGAAGAACCCGGTGTAGGTGGCGGGATTGGAACGCGGGGTGCGGCCGATCGGGGTCTGGTCGATCATAATGGCCTTGTCGATGAATTCGAGGCCGCGAATCTCCTTATGCGCCCCGACTTCGCCCGCGTCTGCGAGCTCGAAGCGGTGTTCCAGCGCGTGCCGCAGGATGCCGTTCACGAGCGAGGACTTGCCGGAGCCGGACACGCCGGTCACGCAGGTGAAGACGCCGAGCGGGATCTTCACGTTGATGTTTTTGAGGTTGTTGTGGGTCGCGCCGAGGATTTCGAGGAACTTGCCGGAGCCCGCGAGGCGTTTTTCGGGGACGGGGATGGTTTCCTCGCCGGACAGGAACTTGCCGGTGAGGGATTTCGGGCAGTTCACGAGCTCGGATGGCGGACATGCCGCGACGACTTCGCCGCCGTGTACGCCGGCGGCGGGTCCGAGGTCGATCACATAGTCCGCGCTCTGGATCGTCTCCAGGTCGTGTTCGACCACGACCACGGTGTTGCCGATGTCCCGCAGGTTTTTGAGCGTGGCGAGCAGCTTCGCGTTGTCGCGCTGATGAAGTCCGATGCTGGGTTCGTCGAGGATGTAGATCACGCCGACGAGGCCGCAGCCGAGCTGGGTCGCGAGGCGGATGCGCTGCGCTTCGCCGCCGGAGAGCGTGCCGGATTCGCGCGTGAGGGAAAGATAGCCGAGGCCGACGTTCTTCAGGAACATGAGGCGGCTGCGGATTTCCTTCAGGAGCTCGGCGGCGATCTTGTCCTGCACATCGGTAAGCTTGAGGTTCGCGAGGAAATCC
>JAEEQO010000268.1 GCA_016285335.1 Victivallales bacterium
TTTCACGTATGGCTCATCCACGGCGCTGCCGTTCACGTACAGGACGCCATTCCGCATTTCGACCGTCTCGCCGGGGAACGCGAGGACACGTTTGAGGAGGAACGTGTTGAACCCGGCGTATTTGAGCACGACGATCTGCTTGCGCTGCGGAGTGTAGAGTTTGAAGTAGGGGAGAAACGCGAACGTGAAGCCTTTGCCGGAGTAGGACGGCGCCATGCTTTCGCCGTTGATGACCATCGGGCGCAGGACGAACAGGCAGACCAGGACCGTGGCGGCGGCGATCACGCCGATGCGGATGGCGACGATCCGCCAGTCCTTCTGCTTTTTGGGGCGGACGAATGTGCTGGATTCCTCTTTCGGCGGCTCGTTCGAGGTCATTGTGTCGTGTCCTCCACGCCCATATTGGCGAAATGCGCCGTGAACGCCTCGAACGCGCGTTCGTAGCGTTCCTTGGCGACTTTCGGCATGGCTTTCCGGCAGTCCCCGCGGATCTTGTCGATGGCGGGGGCGGCGATCTCGAGGCTGTCGAGCGCAAACTGCCGGATCCTGCCCTCGGAGGCCGTGAAGATCGTGCCCGCGTCGGCAAGCATCTCCTGGAACGGCGCGGGGAAGAGCGGAGCGGGGAACGAACGGGCGTCCGCCGCAAGCTCGGTGCCGGACCGCGCGGCCATCGCGATCTGCGAGACGAGGCGGATCAGGAACCGGACGAACGCCAGGTAGACCGTGACGTCCAGCGGGACCTCCTCCGCCTGCTCGAAAACGTGATGGATGGAGGCGAGATTCTCCTCGGATTCCTGCAGGAGCGACCGCACGACGCGCCAGTAGGCGAGGCGCGTTTCCGGCACGGGCGAAGCCGCGCCGGGCGAGTCCGGGACCTGGAACAGGCTGACCGCCCGGTCGTATGCGGCGTCGGCACGGCCGAGCCACGGCGGGACGTTGATGGCGGAAAGGGAACCGAATCCCTTCGCCTCGCTGTCATCGCCGAATCCGACCGGAGACGTCATCCGGAGCATGTTGCGCCGGACTTTCTCCAGCCGCTGGCTGCCGCTGCCTTTCGCGTCGGACATGGATGAGGGAAGAATGAGCGGAAAGACTTGCTTACTTCAGGACGTTGCCGGAGACCTGGATGTCGCGGTAGAAGAAGAAGACGGTGGGGACGAGCCAGCCGGTGGTGCGTTCGGTCTGGACGTCGGTGATCGTCATGGCGTTGAGTTTCTTCCGGGCGTTGCGGGTCAGGAAGGAGATCGCGTTGCTGGTGTCGACCGTGTCGCTGAAGACGACGCACTTGCCGGGTTCGACGGAGCTGCCGGAGATGACCGGGAGACCGAAGACGTAGACGCCCCAGATGTCGGCGTTGACGTGGGCGAGCGTTTCGGCGTCGGTGGTCGTGAACTTGACTTCGTTGGTGTTGGAGGCGATCTCGAAGGAGGAGCAGGCGGTGAGGGCGACCGCGGAGATCACGCAGGCGGCGATGCAGGCGAGTTTTTTCATCATGGTGGGAAATCCTTGTTTTGAAGGTTTGTTTTATGTTTGTTGATGTGAAATGTGACAGTCTATCACTATACTGTAATGGCAGGAATGAGAAAAATCAAGGCGGGATTCGGGACTTTCCGCGTTTTTTCCCTGTTTTTTTATTAAAACGGTTGCGCTCGCGGGCGGGGTCAGGGGAGAAGGACGGCGCCGTCCTCAAGGCGGCGGACGGTCAGGCTCGTGCCGTCGAAGAAGCCGAACGTGGGCGGGAAGTTGCGTTTCGGGAGCGAAATGGAGCCGGGATTGAAGAGCGTGACGCCTTCGGGCAGGGGGGTGATCTCCGGGATGTGCGTGTGGCCGTGTGCGAGGATCGTGCCCCGCGGCACGGGCGGCACGTTCGCGGCGTTCCACAGGTGGCCGTGCGTGACGAAGAACCGGGCGTTCTCGGTGAGGATTTCGGAGAAGTCCGCCATGATGGGGAATTTGAGCAGGAACTGGTCGACGTCGGCGTCGCAGTTGCCGCGCACGGCGATGATTTGTTCGCGGCGGGCGTTGAGCAGGTCGGCGACTTTCTGCGGGTCGTACCAGCCGGGGACGCCGTTGCGGGGGCCGTGGTACAGGACATCGCCGAGCAGGACCATGCGGTCTGGCTGAAGCGCATCGGCGTGTTCCAGGAGACGTTCCAGCGTGCCTGGCACGCCGTGGACATCGGAGAAGAAGAGCAGTTTCATGCGTGGAAACCTTTCTGTTTGAAACGCCGGGTCAGGATTCGGCGGGGACGAGCTCGCCGTAGAGGGTGGTGGCGGTGGACCGCACGATCTTCACGCGCACGAAGTCGCCGCATGCGACCGGATGTGCCGGATCGGGGGTGAAGACGGCCTGTTTGAACGTGTCGGTGCGGCCGCTCCAGCGGGCGGAGTTGCGTTTGCTGGGGCCCTCGACAAGGAGTTCGAAGGTCTGCCCGACGAGCTTTCTGTTCGCGGTTTCGGCGCGGCGTTCGAGGTCGGCGAGCAGGATCTGGTTGCGCTCCTCCTTGATCTCCTGCGGGACATCGTCGGGCATCTGCGTGGAACGCGTTCCCTTGCGCGGCGAATACTTGAAGATGAACGCGTTGTCGAATCCGAC
>JAEEQO010000065.1 GCA_016285335.1 Victivallales bacterium
TTCTCATGATTTCAGAATACGCGAACTGCGCGGCGTTCCGAAGAAAAAAGAACGCCATCATATATTTTAAGACAAAAAGCCAATAATTCAAATGAAGTCGCGCTTTTTTTGAGTTTTTTTTGCGTTTTTTTGCGAAACGGGGACACGGAAGCGGAAGAATGCCCCGGATCAGCGCTTCTTTGCGGCTTTTTTCACGGCTTTTTTCTCAATGCGGGGATGCGCGATTACGGAGTAAAGCTCCACGCCTTTCAGATCGCGTTTCAGACGACGGTTTAGCTCCGCCCGCGTGAGCTTGTCGAGCTGTTCGCGGCGTGTCCACGGCTGGAGCGCGTCCCCGATCAGGTAGTGTTCCAGAGCGGCCTGTTTCGCCAGTGAGCCGGAGGTCGCGGCGTCAAACGCGTATTTCCGGGCGGCGAGAGCGGCGTCGAACTCGTCCTTGTCCAGCCCGTTGGTCGCGAGGCGGCGGAATTCGTCAAGAAGCATGGTGCGGACCTCAAAGACATGGTCGTCCGACGTGGATGCCGCGAACGCGGACAGCCCGACGCCGAAGCCGTATGAACGCAGAAAGCCTGTCCAGTAGGCAAGGCCCTTTTCGCCGCGCACGGTCTTGAAGAGCTTCGACGACATGCCGTTTTCCGCGTTCAGGACCAGATCCCAGACCAGGTCGGAAGTCTCCACCCCGCACGAACGGAATCCGCAGGTCACGACCGCCTGATTCCGCTGCTCCAGCGCGGCAGCGAGATTGGTCGGCCGCGTCGGCTTCGGCGGAGCGGGGCGCTTCGGCGCAGGCGCGTTCCAGCGTCCGGCGGAAAAAACCTCCTGAGCGGCGGCGCGGGCCTGTTTTGCCGAAATCGCGCCGGAAAAAGCCAGACATGCCGACTTCGCGGACAGCGCCCGGTTCCTGTAGAAATCCCTCAGCTTCGCGGCGGACGCTTTCTCCAGGGCGGCGAGCGAGGTCTCCGGTCTGCGTCCGTAAGGGTGATCCGCACCGAGAACAAGCTCTTTCAGGCGGGCGAACGCGACCGTGTCCGGCTGAAGCATCTGGCTTTCGAGCTCGCGGATCAGGTTTGTCTTTTCCCGTTCGACGGCCTCGGCGGGGAACGCCGGTTCGGTTGCGATCGTCGCGGCGAGCCTGACCGCGCGGCGGAAGCTTTTCCGCGGGAACTGGAGCGTCAGGAACATGGAGTTGTTGCCCGCGGTGCAGTCGGCTGCGATCGCGTAATCGGCGAGGATTTCGGCGAGTTCCGCTTCATCGTATTTGCCGGCGCCGCAGAAGATCGCCTCGGAAACGAGGCGCGAGAACATGCTTTCGGAGGCGGATTCGAATGCAACGGCGCAGGGCAGCACGAGCGTGATCTCCGCCATCGTCCGCGTCGGGTCCTCCAGCAGAAGCATGGTCTGGCCGGTCTTTGCCGTTTCGACGACGGGCCGGGGCAGGGCGGGCGCGTATTTCCCGCAGGATGCCTTTTTCGCTTTGCCCGCGTCTTCCGGGGCCATGCGGACGCATGTGACGTCATCGGGGGCAAGCATGGTGCGGAGGATTTCCGCCACGTCGTCCGGCGTGACGGCGTCGAGCTCGCGCAGGATGACGTTCAGGTCGCAGCTGCCGTTCATGCGGACCGAGCCCGAAATGAGTCCGGCGAAGTCGGACGGCGTTTCGAACCGGCTGAGGATCTCCGCCTCGACGGCGGCGCGGGCACGGGCGATCTCGCGTTTCGTGACCGGGCGGCCGCGGAAATCGCGGAGCACGTCATGGAACCCTGCCTGCATCGCGTCCATTTTCGCAGGATCGCCCTCGAACGCCGTGAAGAAGAACCCCTGTCCGTCCTGAAACATCACGTAATCGGCCCAGGAGTCCGCGATCAGGGCGTTTTCGATATGCATGGCGCGGTAGACGCGTCCCGATTCGTCGTCGAACAGGAACGCGAGCACGCGCAACGCGGCGTTTTCGCGCGGCGTGAGGTCGTGGAGCTGCCACCCGAACGCGAGGAACGCCAGCGAGTCCTTCCAGGTCAGGTCGACCGTGTGGCGGCCTGACCGTGCGAACGGCCTTGCCGGAACATCTTCGCGGAACGAATCCGGCTGCCAGTCTTCGAGCTTGGAGCGCAGTTCGGCGAGCACGGCGTCGGCGTCGAAACGCCCGGCGATGTAGAACGCCATGCGTTCGGGCGTGTAGCGGCGGCGGTGGTACGCCATCATCTGTTCGCGCGTCACGGATTTGAGCAGATGGTCGTATCCGATGATCGGCACGCGGTACGGACTGCCGCGGAAAAGCTCGCCCAGCATGTTTTCATAAACGCTGAGGCGCGGGCTGTCCAGCCGCATGCGGCTTTCGTTCAGGATCACGTCCTTTTCCCGCGAGAACTCGTCCTCGGGGAAGAGCGGCTCGCGCATCATGGACGCGAGCATGCGGACCCCCTCGACGGCGTCCGCCGCGGGCAGGTTGATGTAGTAGAACGTCTGGTCCTGGCTCGTGAACGCGTTCAGGCTGCCGCCGCGGGCGTTCACGCGGTCGGCGATCTCGGTGTGTCCGGGGAAGCTCTTCGTGCCGCCGAACATCATGTGTTCGAGGAAATGCGACAGTCCGCTGCCGAGGTCGGCGCCTTCGTTCGCGCTGCCGGTGTTTACGCAGACGTTGCAGCTCACGGTGCGGACGCCCGGCATGGGGCAGAGAAAGATGCGGATGCCGTTGTTCAGGCGGTGTTCGCGGACGAGGTCGAGCAGGGGCAGGGCGGTTTCGGACATGAGGAGGTTTCTCCCGGTTATATGGTTCGAGGAGGCGAGAGGGCGGAGACGTGCGGGGCGCCGTTATGATGCGCTTCAGGCGTCGATGACCGGCAGCGGGCCGGGATCGGCGGCGGGAGCGGGACGGTTCCCGAAGCTCCGGCGGACGATCTCCCGCGCCACATAGATCAGGTCGGGCACGACGTCGAAATCCTCGATGCGGTCGTTCGGACCGGCGGAGAGCACGCCCGCGTCGATGAGGTTATAGACGATGTTTCCGGCGTCGCGTCCGCTGAGGATGTTCCAGTGGCGGAGCATGTCCGGTGCCAGGAAAAAGTAGGTGCTGACCGCGTATTCGAGCATGCCCTGGATCAGCTGGGCGCCGCTCACGTGGCGTGTGCCGAGCGGACGCCCCTGCTTCGAGAGCTTGTTCACGGTGTAGGAGACGGCGTTGTTCATGAAGATGTACGCATGGGCGTCGTAGCGGGGATCCTTTTCCAGGATCTGCACGAGCGAATCCTTCCACTCCAGGTCTTCCATGTCGGCCTCCGTTCGGTTCGAGGGTGCGGTCAGCGGTAGCGGACGGACTGCTGGATGCGCGGGAGCTTCGGCTCTTCGAGCTGGAGCGCGTACCAGGCTTCGGCGAGCGGAGCGTTGGAGAACTGCTTGACTTTGCCGTTCAGAAGCAGTTCGCGGTTCTTCTCCAGCACTTCGTTGGAGGTCAGCTTGTGCGCGTCCGCGAGCGCGGCGATGGCGTCGTCGATGCGGTTCTGCTTCACGAGCATCCAGGAATAAGTGGCGTACGGGATCACGGCGTTGTCGCCTTTGAAGCGGCGGCAGCGGGTCTTGAAGAACTTGTCGAGCTTCGGATCGTTGTTTTTGTACATGCGGACCAGCCGGATCGTGATGCTCTGGGCGTCGAAGAACATGCAGTGCGGGATCAGCTTGTCGACCTCGTCGAACTTCTTCTGCTGGAACAGGAACGCCATCTTCATGGTGTTCACCTGGCGCTTCATCAGGAAGCTCCACGGGTAGAGCGGCTTGAAGAGGTCGAGCGCTTCGATCATGCGGTCAAGCCCGGCCTGCTGTTCGCGTTCCAGGATCTGCATCATCTGCTTCGGGCTGCCGGTCGGACGGTGCATCATGCGGTTCTGCATCCCCTGGATCTTCTGCTGAATCTCCAGCATCAGCGCCTGAAGCTTCGTGTTGATCTTCTTCGACTGCATCCGCAGGATCAGGGAAATGACGAGGTGGATGATCAGGAAGACCGCGATCATCATGACGACGACGGCGGAAGTCGGCAGCCCGCGGTAGGACGCGGCGCCGACGAGCAGGGCGGCGATCAGGGAAATCAGAAGTGTCAGCATGTTCGATACCTTTCCGGTGAAAAATTCATTATAAACAAATAAAATACACCGTATTCGGAAAAAAGGCAACCCCGGAACGGGAAAAAAGGCGGTTTCCGCGGCATATTTTCCAATAAAAGAAAACGGGGCGGATATGGAACCGTGACAGGGGCAGGGGCTTTTGCCCGAATGTCTTTGTTCCGGCGACCGGGATCGCCGGGATTGCATTTTGTTTTTTTTGCTGTATATTTTCTGTAAAAATGTTTTTCCGCAGAATAAACCGAACCTGAACCGAACCCGGATCATGCCGCGCCCCGACCTCACAGCTTTCGTCCCGATGACCCGCGAGGAAATGCTCGCCCGCGGCTGGGACGCCGTCGACGTCCTGATCGTGACTGGCGACGCTTACGTGGACCATCCGACGTTCGGACCGCCGCTCATCGCGCGCGTGCTGCTGGACGCCGGCTACCGCGTGGGGATCGTCGCCCAGCCGGACTGGAAGGACCCGGACAGCGTGAAGACGTTCGGGCGGCCGCTGCTCGGGTGCGGCGTGGCGAGCGGCAACATGGACTCCATGGTGAAGCTCTACACCGCGGGCCGCCGCCTCCGGCACGAGGACATGTATTCGCCGGGCGGAAAGACGGGGCTGTGTCCGCCTCACGCCTCAGTCGTCTACAGCCAGCTCGTGCGGCAGGCGTTTCCGGGGCTGCCGGTGATCCTCGGCGGCGTCGAGGCGAGCCTGCGGCGCGTGGCGCATTACGATTACTGGCAGGACAAGATGCGTCCCTCCGTGCTGGTCGACGCGAAGGCCGACCTGCTGTGCTACGGCATGGGCGAGCTTACCATGCTGGAGATATTCGACCGCATCAAACGGAATCAGCCGCTCGACGGCATCCGCGGCACGTGCCGTTACCTCGGCGGACGCGAAAGCGCGGCGTTCACGCCGGACGATTCGTGCGTGATGCTGCCGTCCTGCGAGGACCTTTCCGCCGACAAGGACGCCATCATGCGCCAGACGAAGACCGTCGAGGCGGAAATGAATCCGTGGAACGGACGCCGCCTGGTCCAGTGGACCCGCGGCCGCATCCTGCTCGTCGAGCCGCCGCGCCCGCCGATGACCTCCGCCGAGTTCGACCATGTCTGCGAACTGCCGTTCACCGGCCTGCCGCACTGGAGATACACGGAGCGCATTCCTGCGTGGGACGTGATTCGCGACTCGATCCCGGTCGTGCGCGGATGTCCCGGCGGATGCGCGTTCTGCGGGCTCGTGTCGCATCAGAACCACCATCTCGTTTCGCGGTCGCCGGAAAGCATCGTGCACAGCATCGAAAAGCTTGCGGCGCAGCCGTTTTTCCACGGCACGATCAGCGACATCGGCGGCGCGGCGGGCAATATTTACGGGCACGGCCCGTTCGACCCCGAAAAATGCAAAAAATGCCGCCGGATTTCGTGCCTGTTCCCCTCGATCTGCCCGAATTACCACGCGGACGAGAAGCCGCTCATGGACCTGCTCGACCGCATCAAACGTATCCCCGGCGTGAAGCACGTCTTCATCAACTCCGGCATCCGCCTCGACCTCGCGCTGCTTCAGCCGCGCCAGACCGAGAAGATCATCCGCGACCACGTAGGCGGCCAGCTCAGCGTTGCCCCGGAACACCTCGACGGCGAGGTCCTGCGCCTCATGCGGAAAGGGCAGGCGGGCGTATTCGACAAGTTCAAGGATATCTTCGACCGCGTGAACGCCGCGACCGGGAAGAAGCAGTTCATGATCCCGTACTTCATTTCGAATTTCCCCGGCTGCACGGAGCGCCACATGCGCGTGGTCGATTCCTACCTCGCGAAATTCCACTGGAGCACGAAGCAGGTGCAGGACTTCATCCCGCTCGCCATGACCATGGGCTGCGCCATGTACTGCTCGGAGACCACGCCCGACGGACAGCCGATTCAGGTCAACAAGGGCCTCGCCGAACGCCGCGGCCAGCGCGACATGCTGCGCCGCGACCGCGACGCCGGACCCTCACACAATGGCAATAAAACCGAGGGAAAACGTCCGCAGAACGAACGGAAAGGCGGTTGGGACAAGCACGGCGGCCGCAAGCCCCGCCGGAAGTAAGCACGATTCCTGTTTAAACACGAAAAAGCCGGAAGCATCCTGGTCCGGACGCTCCCGGCGTATTTTTTTTTAAGGTGAGGATTATTTCGGGATCCGCTTGCCTCTGTACGGAGCGATCACGTACTGGAGCACGAAGTTGGGGTTGTCGACCTTGTATTCCTGAAGAGGTTCCGGGCCGCAGCTGGCGCCGCCGAGGCCGGACACGACCGAATCGAGGTGCAGCACGGTCTTTTCGCCGGGCTCGGGCAGACGGTCCCGCGTGTAGGACGCGGCGATCTCGCCCTCGGTCCACGGGGAAACGGAGAACTCCATGCCGGGGAGTTCTTCGAAGCCGATTTTATTGCTGAGCAGCGTGAACGAAATGGCGGGAATATCCTCGTCGTCGCCGTACAGGATCACGTTCTTCGTGCCGATGCGGTTGCCGTAGCTCTGGGACTTCACATAGGGCTCGATCATGCCGAGCACGGTGGTGTCGAAACGGTCGAACCACGCGGCGTGACGGCGGTCGCGGTAGTTTTCGTGCGGGCCGTAGCCGAGGTAGGAGACGCGGTTGTATGCGCCGTCGAGAGTCCAGGAGAACCCGTTGCGGTAGAGGTTGAACGGCATTTGCTGGGCATTGCTGACCATTGCCTTGACGGTGATCGCGCCGTCGCGCGCGATGTCCCAGGTCGTGCTGACTGCGGCTGTGACAGAGGGTTTCCCGATTGCCAGGAAGCACTTATGCGTGGTGACCCTGACGCCGCCGTTTTCGGTCCGTTCCCAGGAAAGCCTCACTTCTGCCTCGGTCCGCTCCGAGTGTTCCGTGATGACCTCGGCGGTCAGGCTCTTGCCGGGCTCCTTGTCGAAGATCCACTTGTCGTTGTCGACCGGGGCGCGGTAGACTTCGGGTTGGGGGGCGGCCTTCAGGATCTCGCGTCCGTCGTAGACGAGCGAAACGAGGTTGGCGTCGCGGAATTCCGCCTTGAAGCCGTCGCCGGTCACGGTGATGGCGTTTTCGCCGTCCTCGGCCACGTCCGGCAGAGCGGGTGCCTTTTTGGATTTCTTCTTCTCGGGGACGGGCGTTTCGTAGGCGGCGCCGTCCACGGAATACGTCGCGACCGCGGCGTCGAGGAAGTCCTCGAACTTTCCGGCGTCAAGCCAGTCGATCGGGTCGGGTTCCGCGAGGAAGTTGAACTGCGTGATCATGCGCATGGTGCCGAGCTTGATCGGGGTGTCGAAGACCAGCAGGAGCATCGCCGGGGGTTCGTCCATCCCCTGGACTTGGCGCGGATAGGCGCAGCGCATGCCGACGGACTGTCCGGGTTTAAGCGTTGGGATCGGGTGCGCGCTCCAGATGCGTCTGGCGTCGACGCCCGCGCGGAGTCCGCCGCCGTACAGGACCACGAGCGTGTGCCCGGCGAGGTCCTTGTGGAAATACTTGTTCGTGATCACGACCTCGAACAGGCCGTTGTCCTTCGGCGCGGGGGTGCTCACGTCGAATCCGACGTACTGGTATACGCGCTTCACCTCGCGGAGCTTGGCGCTCTTCGTGCGGTCGGCGAAGATCACGCCGTTGTCGCAGAAATTGCCGTCGCCGGGATTGTCGCCGAACATGCCGCCGAACGCGAGCGCGCTGCCGGTGAACGGGGCGGCCTTGTACTTGCCGTCCTCCTGGCGTTCCGCGCGCATGTCCTGGTCGACCCAGTCCCAGATGCAGCCGCCGACGAGGTTCGGGTACTTCTCATAAAGGTCGATGTATTCCTTGAAGTTGCCGAGGGCGTTGCCCATGCTGTGGGCGAACTCGCAGACGAAGAACGGCCCGGTCTTCGCGCGGGTCTTCTCGGGCGCGGCCCAGTTCCAGTTCGAATGCTCCTGGTCCTTGCCGATCTTTTCGACGGAATCGACCGACGGGTACATGGTGCTGCCCATGTCGGTGAGGCCGGGACGGTAGCCGAGCTCGCAGGCGTGGATGAGGCGGCTGGTGTCGATCTTCTGCACGGCCTTCGAGGCGGCGACGAGGTTGGCACATTCGCCCCAGCCGTTTTCGTTGCCGAGGCTCCAGATGATGATGGACGGGTTGTTTTTGAGGCGGAGCACGTTGTTCAGGTTGCGCTCGACGTACGCCTGCGTCCACTTCGGGTCTTCGGTGAGGACCTGATGCGCGTGGCACTCGATGTTCGCCTCGGCCACAACGTACAGGCCGTACTTGTTGCACAGCTCGTACCAGTAGGGATCGTTCGGGTAGTGCGAGGTGCGGACGGTGTTCACGTTGTTCGCCTTCATGAGCTTCACGTCCTGCTCCATGACCTCGTGCGTAAGGGCGCGTCCGAGGTCCGGGTGCGTCTCGTGACGGTTCACGCCCTTCAGAATGACTTCGCGGCCGTTCACCAGCAACTGGTCCTGCGGGCCGATTTCGACCGTGCGGAATCCGAGGTCGGCGGTCAGGAACTGTTCCGGCTTGTGCGTGTCGATGCGGATCGCGAGTACGAGGTGATACAGGTTCGGCGTCTCCGCGGTCCACGCCTTCACGTCCGGGATGCGGATGCCGTTCAGTTTGACGGTCTTCTCCTCGCCCGGTTCGAGGCGGACGGGCAGGGAGAAGCTGTAGGCGATCTTTCCGTCCGGGGCGGTCAGGGCGCCGGCGAGCCTGCGGTCATAATCGTGCGTGCCGTAGTTTTTGAGGACGATCTCGCCGTCGAGGACGCCGGTCCTGTAGTCGGACTTGTCGAGGGACGGGCGCATGAAGATGTCGCGGATCGCGGCGTCCGGCGTGCGGAAGAGCACCACGTCGCGGAAGATGCCGGAAAAGCGGAAGAAATCCTGGTCTTCGAGGTAGGAACCGTCGCTGAAGCGGTACACTTCGACCGCGATGGAGTTCGTGCCGGGGGTCAGGTATTTCGTGATGTTGAACTCGTCCGGGCTGAACGAATCCTCGCCGTAGCCGACCTTCTCGCCGTTGATGTAAAGGTAGAATGCCGACGCCACGCCGTTCAGGCGCACGAAGACCTGGCCGTCCTTCAGCCAGCCGTCCGGCAGCTCGAATTCGCGCAGGTACGAGCCGACCGGGTTGCGCTCGATGAACGAGGTCTTTTCGCGCGGCGGCTCCTTCGTCACGAACGGCGGATCGACCTTGAACGGGTATTCCCAGCCGGAATAGAGCGGCGTGCCGTAGCCCTGGAGCTCCCAGGTCGACGGGACCTTGATCGTGTCCCATTCGGAAACGTCATAGCCCGGCTTGAAGAAATCGAGCGGACGCGTTTCCGGCGTGAGGGAGAAATGGAATTTCCAGTCGCCGTTCAGAAGCATCACGGAGTCGGGATCGGACGGCACGGCGCAGTCCGAGCGCATCGGTTCTGTGTTCACGTAGTTGACGCTCTGGTCCTCCCATTCGCGATAATCCGCGGAATCGGCGGCGTTCAGGGCGGCGGTAAACGAAACGGCGGAGAGCAGCAGAGCGGCTGCCGCGGCGAGGTGTCTGTGATTCATGTTTGTGTGTCCTGCGTTGTCGGTTCAGTCCATGTGGAAGACGAGGCGGAGCGGGCGCGAGCACGGCTCGTTGTCGGGCTTGCATTCCATGAGGTCGGCGTTGTAATCCCACCACTTGCGGATGCAGGCTTCCTCCTTCAGCGTTTCCGTGGTCTCGTCGGCCGTGAGGCGGCGGACCGCGAAAAGCATGAGCGTCTCCGGATCGTAGAAGATGGAATAATCGCGGATCCCGGCGAGCGTGTGCGCCTTCAGGACGTCGGGCCAGATCTCGTCGTGGCGGCGTTTGTATTCTTCGATCACGCCGGGTTTCAGCTTCATGACAAATGCGGATTGTTCCATCGCGGGCTCCTTTTCATTTGATATGTTTCAGTAAATGGTTCAATATCATTCCATAAGATAGCCCGGTTCGGCGAAAATGTCAAACAGAAAACATGCGAAAGCGCAGAAAATCAGGATAAAAGCAGTCGATCCCTTCGGCATGAACGCAGTCTTCCCGACACGCTGCCGGACGACCCCCGAAGCCCGCGATACGATCTGCAATATTTGTTCGGATTTCCTCATTTTACGGAAAAATGTGGTTTTTTTAAAGTTTCGGACTTGCATTTTCTGATTTCCTGCTGTATAATAAACGGTAGAAAACGCGTGCGTTTCCCCGCGTTCCCGCTGGGAACGTCCGCGTTTCCCCGCCCGAAACCCTTTCACCAACAGCCAAAGAAAGGACGATACCATGAATGCGAAACTTCTTTTGAAATCGGCTGCCGTCTCCCTGGCTCTCGCGCTTGTCTCGATCCCCGCCCTCCGCGCGGATGATGAAGATTTTGATACCGACGAACAGGAAGAGGCCGTCCAGACCGAAGACGACGAACAGGAAGCCGCCGAAGATGAAACCGGCGAACAGGAAGCCGTGTCCGAAGACGAAACCGGCGAAGAAGCCGCCGCGCCCGCCGTGGAGCAGCGCGTCGGCGAGGACGGGACCATTTACGTCAAGATCGGAGACGAGGAGTATCCCATTCCGCTTGACCCGACGCCTGATCCGGACGAGGAAGGCATCGACGACGGGGAACGCGAACAGCGCGTCCAGGCTCGCGAGGAGGCTCTCCAGAAACAGCAGGCGGCGCTCGCTGAATTCATCGCCCAGCATGCGGAGGAAGACGCCGCCGCCCGTGCGGAGGCGGAACGCATCGCCGCCCTCAACAAGGAAATGTTCGAGTACCTGAAGGAAAAGAACTGGGACCTCGCGTTCGAGCTGATCGAACAGGGCGCCGACGTCAATGCGAAGGACGATGACGGCCGCACGCCCGCGTTCTACTGCATCGAGAACGGCAACTTCACCATCCTGAGCACGCTCGACAAGGCCGGGAAGAACAAGGTCGATCCGAACGTCCAGGACAAGAACGGCATGTCGCTGCTTCACTGCGCCGTCCTGAAAAAGCAGGACTCCATCATCACGTACCTGCTGAAAGTCCGTGCCTGCACGCCCCGCACTCAGATCACGAAGAGCGGTGCTTCGCCTCTGTACGACGCCGCCCGCATGGGGACGCCCGACATGGTGAAGAGCCTCGTGACGTTCGGCGCCGACCCGAATGTGGCGACGGTCGCCGGGCTTACCCCGCTGCATCAGGCAGCCGCCCGCGGCAGCCTCGACATGGTCAAGGACCTCGTTCAGGCGGGCGCGGACGTGAACGCCATCGCGAAGAACGGCCGCACGCCGCTCTTCTACGCCGCCGCCAAAGGCAAGGCGTCCACCGCGAGTTTCCTGCTCGAAAAGAAGGCGGAGATCAACCTCGCCGACAAGGACGGCCTCACGCCGCTGCATTGCGCGGCGGCCAGCGGAAACGCGAAGCTCGTGCGGTTCATGGTGAACCAGAAGGCGAACTTCGCCGCCACCGCCAAGGACGGCACCACCGTCCTCATCTCCGGCGCGAAATATCCCGAGATCGTCAAGTTCCTCGCCGACAAGATGCCGAACGTGAACGGCGTCGACAAGGACGGCAACTCCGTCATGCACCTCTGCGCCGAGACCGCCGACGATGAGACCGTCCGCAAGCTCCTGTACCGCAGCGCCAAGGAAGACCTCCCGAACAAGAAGGGCGAGACGCCGCTTCAGCTTGCCGCACGCGCCGGCAACCTCGACATGGTCAAGCGCCTGCTCAACATGAACGTGAAGGTCACCCCGGCAATCGTCAACGAGGCCAAGACGCAGGAGATCAAGGACCTGCTTTCGGCAAAACTGAAGAAGTGACCGGAATGCGTTTTGTGTCTGATTTCGGGCTGTCCATCTGTGGGCGGCCCTTTTTTTCAGGGAGCGCAGAAGGACATTCTGTCCTTTTTGAACTTGAATCGCATCTTCGTCGGAGTTTTTTCGCGGTTTTTCCCGTTTTCTTCTGGCATTTTGCGCCTTTTATGCTAAATTATTTAGATTAGGGTGTCGGATGCCCTGATTTCAGTCTTTCACTTTCGGAGTCTTTTCCATGTCGTTTCATCCTGTCCAGTCGGGCCTGGTCCTGTGCCTGGTGACGCTTTTGTCTCTCGGCGCAGTTCCGGCGTATGCTCAGGATACTTCGGAAAAGGACGAAGCGCCGCAGCTCGAAACGGTTGCCCCGGAAGAAACGTCGGAGGCGGAAGTCGTCCGGGCGAATGATCCTGATATGCCGGAGATGTCCGCCGACGATATCCTCAATGCCGAGGATGAAGCGCAGAAAGAAGAGGAAAACGCCTCCCGCCGCGCGAAAAACGATGCCGCGGCGCTCGAAAAGTTCCAGAAGGGACTTGCCCTTGAACGCGAGGGCGATTACCGCAAGGCCGCCAAACGCTATCTCGATGCCGAACTCCTCACCTCCGATAAGACGGTGAAAGCGAATGCACTTACCCATGCGGCACGCGCGTATCGCCAGGCCGAGCTTTACGGCAGGGAATTCGACTGCATCGAGCGCCTCATCGACGAACATATGAGCCGCATTGATTTCACTGGAGCGGTCAACCGCGAATACGAGATCGCGGACGCATTCTACAACGGCCATCGCGACGCCATGTTCGCGTGGTTTCCGTTCATCAAGGATTCCGACCGGTTCCTGGAATGCTCCGAGAAAGCGCTTGAGCACGCTCCGTGCGCCGAATCCGCGGGCGCTGTCCGGCTCCGTCTCGCCGGCATGTACCTGGATGACCAGAAGCCGGACAAGGCGATTGAGAAGTTCAAGGAAGTACTTCAACTCCATCCCGGCACCAGCTCCGCCTATTACGCCGAGCTCGGCCTCGCCGATGTCTACTGCCAGCTTGCCGAACACGGCGACGGCGACGGACATTGGGCCAGGGAGGCGATCGAACGGCTTGATCATTTCATGGAGACCTACCCGGAAGCCCCGGAGATCCAGTGGGTGAAGGAGCGCCGCCTCGAGATCGACAAGATCCAGGCAAAACGCCTTCACGACCTCGCCAGATACTATCACCGAACGGGCCGCG
This sequence comes from Victivallales bacterium, assembly GCA_016285335.1. The sequence continues at coordinate 13,108 of JAEEQO010000065.1, forward strand.
ACGACCTCGCACAGCGCAATCTTGCTCTGGTCGTGCAGCAGTACGCCGAAACCGAGCACGCCATCCCGTCCGAAAAGCTTCTTGCCAAGATAGATGAGACCTACGAGGAGCCGCCGGCTTCTATGCCGCGCAAGGATCCTGCTCACTACGATTTTGTGCGCAATCCCATTCCGCTTGAGGACTCCGATCTCCTGATCACGCCGGAAAACAGCGACGGCAAATGGCTGTTCCCCATCCGCGACCTCAAAAAGGACGTGAAGACCGATTCGCGCGAATCCTACGAAGAAAGGGCCGGTTCCGATGCTCCGTACTGATTTCCGTTCATTCCGGAAGGCCGTTGCGGTCTGTGCCCTTGCGTTCTGCTGCGTCTTCTTCGCCGCTTCCTGCGGGTATTACCACATGGGCTCCATGATGCACCCTCAGATCAAGACGATCGCCATCAGCACCATCCGCAACGACACGCGCGAACCCCTCCTCACCGAGCTTGCGCGCCAGCAGATCGCCGCACAGTTCCAGA
>JAEEQO010000066.1 GCA_016285335.1 Victivallales bacterium
CATCGAGGTCGGCGGCCGCGTGTACCCGGTCGGGGACGTTTACCTCGAACCGCTTCAGGACGAGGAGCTGGCGGAATCCGTCGCCCGCGGCGTGGAATATCTGCTGGACGCGGGCGAACGCGGCGGCATCCTCGTCTTTCTGCCCGGCGAACGCGAGATCCGCGACTGCGCCGACATGCTGGTCGGGCGCGATTACCCTCACACCGAGATCCTGCCGCTCTTCGGCCGCATGAGCGCATCCGAACAGGAACGCATCTTCGCGCCGCAGTCGTCGAACCGCCGCATCGTGCTCGCAACGAACGTGGCGGAGACGTCCATCACGATCCCCGGCATCCGTTATGTTGTCGACTCCGGCCTCGTGCGCCTCTCCCGCTACAACCCGAAAAGCGGCATCCAGGAGCTTCGCATTGAGGGCGTGTCCCGCGCCAGCGCCATGCAGCGCCGCGGCCGCTGCGGACGCGAACAGGACGGCGTGTGCGTGCATCTCTGCTCCGAGCAGACGCTCACCGATGCTTCCGAATTTACCCCGCCTGAGATCCAGCGCGCATCCCTGGCGGGCGTCATCCTCCAGATGGCCGCGCTGAAGCTCCCGCCCATTGTTCATTTTCCGTTTGTCGACCCGCCGTCGCCCCAGCTGATCCGCGAGGGCCTGACCACGCTCACCGACCTGCACGCCATCGACGCGGCGGGCGAGCTCACGGACGAAGGGCGGCGTCTGGCGGAGCTCCCGGTCGGGCCGCGTCTCGGACGCATCCTGCTTGACGGCGTCGACCGCGGCGTCCTGCCGGAGATCCTGCCGATCGCGGCGTTTCTGTCGATCCAGGACCCGCGCGAACGCCCCTTCGAGAAGGCGAAGGAGGCGGACACGGCGCAGCGGCAGTTCGACGTGCCGGAATCGGATTTCCTGAGCATCATCAAGCTGTGGCTGGCGGCGGACGAGGCGTTCCGCGTCTCCAAGTCGCAGTTCCGCAAGTTCTGCCGCGCCAATTTCCTGAACTTCCGCCGCATGTTCGAGTGGCGCAACCTGTGCGCCGACCTGCTTGAATATCTTCAGCCGGAAACCGAGCTGGAATCGCTGAAGATCGAGCTCCGTGCGGACCACTCCGACGCCATCCACAAATCGCTCATGGGCGGCCTGCCGCGCCGTCTGGCGTGCTGGGACCCGGAGAAGAAACTGTACTTCGACCGCACGGGCCGCCAGTTCGCCATCTTCCCGGGCTCGGCCCTCGCCAAGCTCAAAAAGCCGCCGGAATGGCTCCTGTGCTTCACGATCATGGAGACCAGCCGCGTGTTCGGCCGGTGCTGCGCCGCGGTCGAAGGCGCCTGGCTGGAGGAGATCGCGCCGGAGCTGTGTTCACGTACTTACGACCGCATCGCGTGGGACGAGGTCAGCGGATTCGTGTTTGCCCGCGAACGCGTCTTTGCCGGAGCGCTGCCGATCCATCCGGGCCGCCGCTGCCATTACGGGCGCATCGACCGGGACGCCGCCCGCGCGGTGTTCATCAAGGAGGCGCTGGTGCCGTGCCGGATCGCGGACCCTGCCGCGCCGTGGCTGGTCCGCTGCAGCGAACTGGTGCGCCATCTGCACACGTTCGAGGCGAAACTGAGGCGGTCCGGCTCCATCGTGGACCTGCACGCGCTGGAACAGCATTTCATGCGCGTCCTGCCGCCGTGGATGTGCAGCGTGTCCGACATCCGCAAGGACTGGACCCGCCGAAAGCGTTCCTACGACCCGAAGCCGGAGGACATCGCGCTCGTCCCGCTTGATTCCCTGCCGGACGCGGATTACCCGGACCGCCTCGAAGTCGAAGGAGAGAGCTACCGCCTCGAATACGTCTACGATCCGGGCGAAGAGGACGACGGCATCACGATGTCCCTGCCGGAATCGCACCTGAACCTCGTCCCGCGCACCGTATCCGAATACCTCGTGCCGGGATTCCTCCGCATGAAGCTCGACTACATCTTCCGTTCGCTGACCAAGACCGAGCGAAAGAAACTCCTTCCGCTGGACGAATGCGTCGAGGCGTTTCTGGACGGCCTGAAGCGCGGCGAGATCTATCCCGCCCGCAATCTGCCGCGCGTGCTCGCCGCCTTCCTGCGGTCGTTCCGCGGATGCGACATCGACGAGGCGGCGTTCGACGGCATTGAGCTCCCGGAATTTCTCATCCTCAAATTCGCCATCCTGAACGAACACGGCAAGCTCCTGCGCGTGATCCGCGACCTGCCGGTCGTGGACGATTCCGCGGAGACCGTCTCCAGCCGCCATGCCGCCGCCCGCAAATGGGAGCTGCACGACGAGACCTCCTGGCCGGAATCCCTGCCCGAACTCCCCGTCTCCGTGCGCCTCAGCCGCGGCAAAGGCCGCGAAGTCTACCCCGCGTTCTTTCGCGAGCAGGGCGGGAAGTCCATCGGCTGCGCGCTCTTTCTGGACGAATCCGAGGCGCGCGCCGAACACCGTCGTGCCGTGCTGACCCTCTTCCGGCTGCGCTATCCCGAGATGTTCACGCACATGCGGAGCTATGCCAAACTCGGGCGTACGCTCGAACACGAATTCTTCCCGGACGATCCGGAATGGCGCGCCGATCTGACCGACAACGCCGTCGCCCGCGCCGTCGGCTGCCCGCCGGAGGAGGTCCGCGACGCCGAGGCGTTCGACGATGCCTGCCGCCGCCTTCGGGACCGCCTGGCCGACGCCGTACGGGAGGACGTTGCCGCACTGCTTCAGTTGTTCGCCGCCTACGAGCCCATCGAACGCCGCTTGGAGGATGTCCCGGCGGATTCCTTCACCGACCTCGACGTGAACCGCCAGCTCGCCGTGCTCTTCCGCAAGGGGTTCCTGCGGACGCCGGAGGCCGTGGCGCGTTATCCGCGCTATCTGCGCGCCCTGCGGGTGAGGTTGGAACGCGCCGACCAGTCCTACGGCCGTGACCGCACGAAAGGCGAAGCCGTCACGCCCTTCATCGACAAGTTCCACCTGCTCTACGATGCCGGAGTCAGTCTGGAGGAATGCCGCCCGTTCTTCGACTTCTTCCTGCTTGTGCAGGAGGCGCGCATCGCGGCGTGGTCGCCGGAGCTCCCCACCGTACAGAAGGCGACACCCGCGACGCTTCAGGCCGCTTTGTCCGCCATCCCGCTCTCCGCGATCCCGAATCGCAAATCCTGAGCATGGTTTATCCCCATCTTTTTTTGGGGAAAACCTGTATATTCCTGTAGACTATTCTTGAAAATTCTTTTTTAGTGATGTATATTTATTCATTCGTTTTCATCGGCGGCGCAAGGCCGCTACAACAAGCCAATTCTGGAAAGGCCGAAAACTCTTATGGAAAGAAAGCTCTTTGGAACCGACGGAATTCGTGGACAGGCTAACTCCCACCCCGTGACCCCGGAAATCGCCCTTACCCTCGGCAAGGCCCTCGGTAAGATCTTCGTGAACAGCCAGCATGGCGGCACCGCCGTCATCGGCAAGGACACTCGCCTCTCCGGGTACATGCTGGAAACCGCGCTCACCGCCGGTATGGTCAGCACCGGGATGGACGTTTTCCAGGCGGGCCCCATGCCCACCCCGGCCATCGCCCACCTCGTCCGTTCCATGAACGCTTCCTGCGGCGTCATGATCACGGCCTCCCACAACCCCGCCAGGGACAACGGCATCAAGGTCTTCGGCGGCGACGGCTTCAAGCTCCCGGATGAAGAGGAAGCCCACATCGAAGAGATCATGGCGGGCACCATCAACGGCGTCGCCGGCGACAAGATCGGCAAGGCGTTCCGCCTCGACGACGCCCGCGGCCGCTACATCGAATTCGCCAAGCAGACCATCGGCAACATCAGCCTCCGCGGCCTCCGCGTGGTGCTGGACTGCGCGAACGGCGCGTCCTACTTGATCGCCCCGACCATCCTGCGCGAACTCGGCGCCGAGGTCATTGCCGACTCCGTTTCCCCGGACGGCCTCAACATCAACTACAACTGCGGCGCCACCCATCCCGAGCGCATCTGCCGTCTCGTGAAGGAATACCGCGCCGACATCGGCATCACGCTCGACGGCGACGCCGACCGCGTGATCTTCAGCGACTGCCACGGCAACGAAGTGAACGGCGACCGCATCATCGGTCTCTGCGCCCTCGACATGAAGGCCCGCAAGCGCCTCCCGAATGACACCATCGCCGTCACCTGCATGAGCAACCTCGGCCTCGTGGACGCCATGAAGAAAGCCGGCATCACCACGGAGATCACCCCCGTCGGCGACCGCTACGTGATCGAGCGGATGCGCGAAAAAGGCATCTCCCTCGGCGGCGAACAGTCCGGCCACCTGATCTTCCTCGACTACGCCACCACCGGCGACGGCATCGTCTCCGCGCTCCATGTCCTCAAGCTCATGAAGCAGCAGAACAAGCAGCTGCACGAGCTCACCGGATTCATGGAAGAGTATCCGCAGAAGCTCGGCGGCCTCAACGTCAAACAGAAAACCCCGCTGGCCGAGATCCCCGGCTATAACGACCTCGTCGCCGAGGCCGACAGGGAATTTGCCGGCACCGGCCGCACCGTCATCCGCTACTCCGGCACCGAGAACAAGGTCCGCATCCTCGTCGAGGCCAAGGACGAAGCCCTCGCCCAGAAGTGGTACGACAAGTTCGCCGACTTCCTGAAGAAGGCTCTCTGCTGACCGTTTCTTTCACCGGATGCGGCTTCCGGGGGCATGTTCCCGTCCGCCGCTGCCCGCCCTCTTTCCGTGCGCCGGGAAGGGGGCCGGGATCGGCGATCGAACTGGAAGACCTGTTCCGCTGAACGCCTCGGGGCGCTGTCGTGTTTTCCGGCAGTTCCCCGGCGTGTTTCCCCCGGCCCGCGTCCTTACCGCCAACCCGCATCAACCACGGAAAGACCATACCATGTGCGGAATCGTAGGATACACCGGGCCGAAGCCCGCATTCGCTTTTCTCATCGACGGACTGAAACGTCTTGAATACCGCGGCTATGATTCCGCCGGGATCAGCCTCTTGAACGGCGAATCCGTCCTGACCGTCAAGTCCATCGGCAAAGTCGTCAATTTGGAATCGAAGCGTCCCGCCGGCCAGAAGGACATGCACACCGGCATCGCCCATACCCGCTGGGCCACGCACGGCATCCCCAGCGAACGCAACGCCCACCCGCATACCGATGAGAAGGGGCAGTTCGCCGTCGTCCACAACGGCATCATCGAAAACCACGCCGATCTGCGGAAACGTCTCGAGGCCGCCGGACACAAGTTCGCGTCCGACACCGACAGCGAGGTCATCCCGCACCTGATCGAGGAGTTTTACCAGGGCGACCTCGCCGAAGCCGTCGCCGCCGCCCTCCGCCAGATCTCCGGCACCTACGGCATCGCGGTCATCTCCTCCAAACACCCGGACACCATCATCACCGCCCGTCTCGGCAGCCCGATCGTGGTCGGCCTCGGCAAGGACGCCAACATGGTCGCCAGCGACGTGACCGCGCTCGTGACCTACACCCGCGACGTGATCTACCTGAATGACGGAGAAATGGCGATCCTCACGCCGTCGAAAGTCGAGCTCCGCACCCTCGCGAACGTCCCGGTCCAACGTCAGGCGTCGCAGGTCTCATGGGAGATCTCCGCGGACGGCAAGGGCGCGTACGATCACTACATGCTGAAGGAGATCTACGAGCAGCCCGAATCCGTCGAAAACTCCATCCGCGGCCGCCTGAACTTCAAGGCGGGGAACGCCGTGCTCTCCGGCCTCAACCTCACTCCGCGCGAAATGGCGCAGATCAACCGCATCGTCGTCGCGGCATGCGGCAGCAGCTTCCACGCCGGGCTTGTCGGGTCCTACTATTTCGAGGATATTTCCGGCATTCCGGCGTCCGTCGAACAGGCCGCCGAGTTCCGTTACCGCAACCCGATCATCGAGCCGAACACGCTCGTGCTGCCGATCAGCCAGTCCGGCGAGACCGCCGACACGCTGGCCGCAGTCCGCGAGGCTGTGAACAAAGGCGCGATCGTGGCGGCGCTCTGCAACGTCGTCGGCTCCACCATCGCCCGCGAAAGCGGACGCGGCATCTACCTGCACGCCGGTCCCGAGATCAGCGTGGCGTCCACCAAGGCGTTCACCTGCCAGGTGACTGTCCTGCTCATGCTCGCGCTGCTCCTCGGCCGCAACCGCCGTCTCAACCACGAATGGGGCGAACGCCTCGTGAAGGAGATCGAGGCCATCCCGGACCTTCTCCGCGAAGTCCTGAAGCAGGCCCCGCGCATCGAACAGATCGCCAAGGCCACGGCGCATGCCAACGACCTCTTCTACATCGGTCGCGGCTGCCTGTATCCCGCCGCGCTCGAAGGCGCGCTCAAGCTCAAGGAAATCAGCTACGTCCACGCCGAAGGCTACCACGCCGCCGAGCTCAAGCACGGCCCCATCGCCCTGCTCGAGCCCTCCGTCCCCGTCGTCGCCCTCTGCAACAGCATCCCCGGCAAGGACAAGATGCTCGGCAACATCCAGGAATGCTGCGCCCGCAAGGCCCCGATCATCGCCGTCGTCTCCGGCGACGACGACTGCTGCGACAAGTTCACCGACAGCATCATCCGCGTGCCGGAGAGCTCCCGCTTCATCGCCCCGATCACCACGGTCGTCGCGCTCCAGATCTTCGCCTACTACTTCGCCCGCGAACGCGGCTGCGAGATCGACCAGCCCCGCAACCTCGCGAAGAGCGTCACGGTCGAGTGACCCGTTCAGGAGGTGCCCTCATGTCGTCCTCCGGCGCTGCGTCCCTCGTCCTCAAGCCCGGTTCTCCGCCTCCCGCGGAGGCCGGCATCCGCTGCGTGATGATGGACCTTGACGGAACGATTTACGAAGGCGACACGCTTTATCCGGCGTCGCGGCCGTTCTTCGACGCTCTCACGCGGCGCGGCATCGCCTGGGGGTTCGTCACGAACAACACCTCCCGCAGCATTGATTCTTACGTCGAACGCCTTCGCGGCATGGGAGTCCCGCTTTCCGGACGCGACCAGATCGTGACCCCGGTCCTGAGCGTGGTCGACGCCCTGCGCACGGAGTTTCCCCCCTTCAAACGTCTCTTCCTGCTCGGGACCGACGATTTCCGGGCGGAAATGCGGTCCTTCGGTTACGAAGAAACGGCCGATTCCCCGGACGACCGACCCGACGCCGTCATCACCGCCTTCGACAAGACGCTGAGCTACGACCGTCTCTGCCGCGCCGCCTGGTGGATCAGGAACGGCGTGCCGTGGTTCGCCACGCACCCGGACGTCTTCTGTCCCACCACGGAGCGCACCTGGCTCGTCGACTGCGGCGCGATCACCGCCTGTCTTGAGACCGCCACCGGCGTCCGCTGCCAACGCGTCTTCGGCAAGCCGAACCCCGACCTGCTTCAGGTCATGCTGAAGCGCCTCGGGCTTCGTCCGTCCGAACTCCTCATGGCGGGCGACCGCGAGCATACCGACATCGAATCCGGCATCCGCGCCGGAGCCCGCACGCTCCGCATCACTTCCGGCGTCGGCGGCGGCACGTCGGAGACCCGTGCCGATTATCGCGCCCCGGACCTCGGCGTCTTCCATCGCGCCCTGTTCCCCGAAGATTTCATCTGAACTTAAACAAACGGACGAAGCTCGGTTTCGTTCTTCCCGCCGTCCCCGATCGTTGCGTCGTGTTTCTCCGGCATGAACCAAATGCGATTTCTGGAAGATTATGATGCGTTTTTTGCCGCCAAAAACGGCAGTGTCCCGAATGCCGTGATTTCGGACGTTGTTTCCCCTTTTTCAACGATTTTTTCAAAAACTGATTTAAAATCTGAAACAAAAACGAAAAAACACGGACCTTTTTATAAAAAAAAGCGTTTCCTAACTTGAAAACCGGAAAATGAGTGCTATGTTTTAGAATTATCGTTGTCGCCTTGTGCTGCTACGAGGCGTCCATCATTGACTTTAAACGCAAAAAAACTGATAAAGGTATCGACATGTCGACACTCGCGACAATCCTCAACACGCTGGTCGTAATCCTGGCGGTGCTTCTGATCGCCCTGATCCTGGTTCAGCCCTCCAAGAGCGGCGGCGGCTTCGGCTCCGCGTTCGGCGGGCTCGGCGAAACCGTCTTCGGCGCCCAGGCCATGAGCCATCTTTCCAAGCTCACCGTCTGGTGCATTTCCATCTTCTTCGTCCTCACGCTCGCTTCCGCCATCGTTGCAGGTCACATGCGGACCGCCGACACCAGCGTCGTCGAGGAGGAATCCTCCATCGGTCTGGCGGGCTCCGTCGTCGATGAAGCTGCGAACGCCGCGGAAACCGCAACGGCGGCAGCGGAAACGGCTTCGGAAGCGGCGGCCGTTCCGGAGGAAAAACCTGCGGCGGAAACTCAGAACTGAACCTTGACGGAGCAGAAAACTTCCGAAACTAAAACTAAATATTGGAATTTTTGGCAAAACACACTTGAAAGAGTGGAGAAACAATGTTATTTTCTATTCATGGACGTGTGTTGCCTATAGAAACAACCTATAAGAGGTCTGGATCATGAAAAAACTTCTCACTGCACTTTTCGCGACGGCGGCAATTGCCGTTTCCGCGCAGACCGCGCGGTCCGGCAGCTGGGCGATCGAGTTCCCGAAGGACGGGAAAGCCATCAATGTATCCCAGACCTTTACCCCGTTCTTCAAAATCGAGAACGAGGAGCGCGTGATCGACATGCGCCTGAACGAACGCGACATGAGCAACGCCAAGCACTGGCTCTACATCGACGTCGCGTTTTCCACGAACAAGCCGAAAAGCGCCTCCCAGTGGCCGAAGTGGCTCGATAATACCGAAGTCGAGATCAATATCTTCCTGCCCATCAGCGACGACCGCGGCAACATCGGCTGGGGTGTGCTCGCCGGCAAGCAGACGCTCGCCTCTCTTCAGGCCACCGACGGCAGGCATTTTGTCCGCATGATGGTCCCGCCCGAGGTCATTTACCGTTATTTTGTGATCGACGGCGCCTCCGGCGACCTTTCCAAGGACTATTCCAAGATCACGACGGAAGTGAAGAAGATCGCCGGGGATCTGCCCGTGATGGCCGCCATTTCCTACGGCGGACGCACGGTCCGCGGCTACCAGGTGTGCGGCAGGGATGTCTTCTCCCGCCTCGAAAAGACTCAGGGAAGCAACCAGCGCGCGAAGCTTTTCTACACGCTGCTGAAGGACGGCGACGGTCCCACGCTCGCCTCCACGGAAAAGCTCTTCGCCTACATCACCCAGAACAAGTTCAACCCTCAGACTTTCAAATATATGCCGGATGAATTGCTTCCCGTTTCGAAAACCCCGTTCGCATGGGTCCTCTTCGACCGGTTTGAACCTATCAAAGAATCCGCGGGGAAATAACCGATGGCACAGCAAAACCTGATCCTCTGCATCGACATCGGCGGCGACAGCATCAAAGCCGCCGAGTTCTCGTATGTTCCCGGGCAGAGCCTGGACCTCGAACGGTTCGCCTACACGGAATACGAATTCTCTTCCGATGAGCCGCCCGAGGACATCATCCTCAAGACCCTCACCGACGTCATCAAGACCAACGGCTTTACCGCCCGCGACGTCTATATTTCCCTTTCCGGGAAGAATGCGTTTGTCCGGTTCGTCAAGATCCCGGCGATGACCAAGGACGAGGAAAAGATCCAGGAGATCATCTCCTACGAAGCGAAGCAGGCCATCCCGTTCTCCTCGGATGAGATCGTCTGGGATTCCCAGCTCCTTCAGCCGACCGCCGATTCCGACGGCAGCGAGATCGATGCCATGATCGTCATCGTGAAGAAACAGGAAGTCTCCCGCATTTCCGAACTCGTGGAAAAACTCGGCAAGCGCATCGCCCTGATCGAAGTCGCGGGTACGTCTTGCTACAATAGCGCACGCGCGAACAACGTCGGCGCGACCGACTGCCAGATGATCCTCGATATCGGCGGCCGTTGCTCCACGCTCATCTTTATCGACGGCTCCCGTTTCTTCGTCCGCACCATTCCGATCGCGGGCGACGCCATCACGCAGCAGATCGCCAAGGAGTTTAATATCTCCTACGCAGACGCCGAGGAAATGAAGCGCAAGCACGGCTATGTCTCGCTCGGCGGCGCTTACGAGGAAGCCGAATCCGAAGTCGCCTCCGCCGTTTCGAAGATCGTCCGCAACGTCATGACCCGTCTGCACGGCGAGATCAACCGTTCCATCAACGTCTACCGCGCCACGCAGAAAGGCCGCAAGCCCGAGAAGCTCTTCCTCGCCGGCGGCACTTCCGTCCTGCCGTATACTCCGCGCTTCTTCTCCGAGAAACTGCGCATCCCGGTCGAATACCTGAACCCGTTCCAGGTCGTCGGCATCGGTCCCGCGGTCGATCAGCAGGTCCTTTCCGAGGTCGCCCACCTGTACGCGGAAACGATCGGCCTGGCGCTCCGCCGCATCGGCACGTCTCCCGTCGAGATCTCCCTGATCCCCGACTACGTCCGCAAGCAGAACGAATTCCGTTCGAAGCGCCCGTTCTTCTTTGCTTCCGCGGTTGTCGTGCTGCTTTATTTCGGCATTTCGTACTGGACTTTGTCGCAGCAGGCGGACAATATCGCCGGCAAGGCCGACGGGTTCAACACCTACGTCATGCAGCGCGAGGCGATCCAGAAACGCGTGAAGGACGCCAACGGCAAGCTCTCCATTGCCAACGGCGCGTTCGGCGATGCCGTCGAACTCCTGAAGAAACGCAACAACCTCATCGCGTTCTATTCGCTCTTCAAGTCCTGCATCCCGGACAATGTCTGGCTCACCGAGTTCTCCATCTCCAACGCCCCCAGCAACCAGATCAAGACCGCGACCGCTCAGGCGAACGCCACCGGCAATATGGACGATGCGCAGAAGAACGCCGGCGGCGGCCAGCTTTCGATGGACATGCCCGATGACGGCAATCCGCTGCCGAACAGCAATTCGAGCGAGGTCGAAGATGCGTCCCCGCGCTGGATCAACATGGTCGCGTACGTGATCTGCGAAAAGGCCGACACCAGGCTTAACGACAGAAGCGCCGCCATCAACAATATCACCTCGAACATGTCCCGGATGAACGAGCTCGCCAAGAAAAAGAGCAAGGACAACAGCGGCATCTTCAAGGCGAAGGACAACGAGATCAAGATCGTCTACGATGAAGGCCGCGACATCTGCGACAATCTCACCATCTGCAAATTCCTGCTCGCCGTCGAACTGACCAACCCCGTCGATTCTCCTGAATTCGAGAAAGAGCTTTCGGATATCTACGCGCCCGCGCCCGTTCAGAAAGACACTGCGAAACAGGCCTCTGACGACGAAGAGGAAATCGAGGAAGAAGAAGAGGAGGAAGAAGAATGAAACAGTTTATCATGAAGAATATCGTCCTCGCCGTCATCCTGGTCCTGACGGTCATCGGCAGCATTGTCCTCCTTTTCCTCATCGAGGGTAAAAGACGGACGATCGCCCAGTCCATGTCAGAGATCGAAGAGAACGTTTCGAAGGTCGAAGCCATCGACTCCGCGCGCAAGCCCAACAGCGTGGCGGAAAGCGAGACGAAGATCAAGGCCGACACCGAGACCCTGAACAAGAAAATCGTTCAGGTCTACCGCTATTTCGGTGCGCCCTACCGTCCCGCTCTCCTCAAGCTGATCTCGAACATCTCGTCCAAGGGCGAGCTGAAGACGGATCTCCCCCTCGACCCCAGCCTTAAAGCCCTTCCGAAGCCGAAACCCGAAAAGGAAGAAGGCGAAGAGGACGAAGAGGAAGTCGAAGAGACCAAGCCCGCGGAACCCCAGCCCCCGACCAAGGAGGAAGAGGACATCTTCAATCCTGCGAAGAACCTTGTCGTGCTCTCGTTCGACGAGGACACGCTCCGCGCGATGCTCGCCGACATTTACCGCGATGTCCATCAGGAATCTTCCGACGACGGCGATTCGTTCGTGATCCCGGATACGGTCCAGTCCGAACGTGCCCAGGTCTTCGAAAAGCTCTTCGAACAGATCATCGAAGCGCCGGAGATCGTCGATCCCTCCCGTGCCGAAAAATTCCGCGAGGCGGCCGCGGCGAAATTCGCCCAGGCGTTCGCCATCTTCAAGGAAGACGTTCAGGAGCTTACGCTCGAAGACGTTACCGACAGGGTCGCGCACGAGCTCTTCCTCGATTCCCTCGGACTTCCGCGTCTGATGCGTCAGCGCGACTGCAAGAACTACATCGACTTCCTCTTTGAGAAATATCTTGCGTCCGACATCATCCCCGGCCTTCCTGAAGACGATCCGATCGAGAAGGAACGCCGCGTCCAGGACTTCATCTACGGCAAGAACCTCAACCGTCAGGCGCTCCCCGTGCCCGAAATGGTCATCCCGATCATCCGCAACTTCCAGATCAAGGAAGACCTGTTCCGCAAGATGAAGGATGCCGGAATCGGCCAGCTGCTCGGCATGACAGCCGGCGTCTTCTACGGTTCCACCCTGGACAACGACGCCGAAGGCCCGATCCTCTCCTTCACCTACACGCTCGAAATGACGGCATCCATGGATGCCATCGACAAGTTCATCAATCTGCTTCACGCCGCCTACAAGTCCGGCCGCGTGTATATCGTCAAGGATATCAAGTTCACCGCCCCCTTTGAAGACCTGATCAGCGCCAACGCCCTCGTTGCCGAACACGTGGAAGGCAATGCCCGCCGTTCGAACACGGCGGTCATCCCCGGCGCCCAGAATTCGGCGATCCCCGGAGCGCCTCCGGTGGCGGCCAACGATCCCGCGACGCAGGCGGCGCAGCAGGCCGCGGCCATGCCGGCCCGCTCGGAATACGACCTTACCGACCCGCATCACCCCGACTACGGCAAAACGCTGATCGGTGAAGCGCGGGACGAGATCAAATGCACGATCGTGGTGAATTATCTGTTCTACCGTGCAGAAAACATCACCCAGCAATGACGGAGCAGCCCTGACATGAAAAAGTTTCTTTACGCGCATTACGAAAAAATCATCTTAGCCGCCCTGCTCATCATTTTCACGGCTTTGCTTTACTACTCGCTGATGTTCATCCAGCGGGCGCAGAACCAGGAAGTCGCCACGAAGGTCAAGCCGGTCCAGAAACCCTCGGACTATGAGTCGATTGATTTTTCCGGTTCCAAATACAAGATGGAGACGGTCTTCTCCGAATGGAATACGGTCGAGCCGGATGTGGCGTCCGCGACGAAAACGCAGATGATGACCCCGTATCCCATGGCCGAATGCGTCCACTGCCACGCGCTCATTCCCGCCAGCGCCTATCCGGCGATCGGCGAAACGAAAAACGGCAAATGCCCGGCTTGCGGCAAAGCTCTCGCGCCCCGCATCAAGGTCGAGACCGACGAACTCGCCGGCAGGGCCGACGTCAATTCCAACGGCATCCCGGACGAATGGGAAAAGGAATTCGCGATTTCGTCCGAGTATACGCATCCGGATTCGGACCAGGACTCCGACGGATTCTCCCTGATGCAGGAATACAAGGCGAAGACCGATCCGACCGATCCGCTCAGCCATCCGAAATACATCACGCAGGTCTATGTTTCCGCCATCAGCCAGCAGCGTTTCACCGGTCTTGAACTCGTCTCCGTCGATATGACCAAGGCGGATAAGAAGG
>JAEEQO010000269.1 GCA_016285335.1 Victivallales bacterium
TTCCCGAACGACTGAGCGCGCCATGAATCACCGGAGACTTTACACGATCCTTCTTTTCATCGGGTCGGCGCTCATGCTCGCCTCGGCCGTGATCGCATTGCGGTCGCGCCCCCAGATGTGCGGCGGGGGCCGCGGGTTCGTAGCGCCGGATGAACCGGTTGATGCGGGGGATGAACCGGATGACGTGGTGTTTGATTCGGATGCCCGTGCGGCGGATGCCAGTTCAACGAAGAGCCGCAACAAGTCCGGGAAGACCCTCGCCGAACGCAACAAGGACAAATTCAATGTTGGCGAAATGCGGCGCGAGGCGGAGGACATGCTTCAGCGGTTCCGCGGCACGCCGGAGGAACGCCAGAGCGTCATCGAGGAATGCGAAGACGGCAAGGCGTTTATTCAGGCGATCACGGACGAAGCGGTCGCCGCGTTCGACGACAAGTCGCCCGATGAGCTGAGGAAAGCCCGCGAGGATTTCGAAAAGGATTACCGCGCCCAGCTCGATTACCTTCAGACCGGCAAGCTCCAGCGGATGCTGAAGACGCCCGAGGAACAGGAAGTGATCGGCAGCGCGATCGAAGTCGTGCAGCAATTCCTGGAGCGTCTGGACGAGGGGCTGCACGCCGCCGGCTACTGAGCTCGGCAGACATCATCTCACCAGCCTTTTCACCATTTGCCGCGCCGGCGTTTTCCCGCCGCCGCGGCTTTTTTTGCAACCGGGAGAAATGCGTGCGCGTCAGACGACGTAGAACCCAGCGCCGAGCCGGATGAAGTCATCGACGAATGTCGGGTACGTGACGGCGATGCTTTCCGCGGAGTCGATCACGGTCGGTTCCTTTTCGTCCGCGCCGCAGGTCATGCCGGCGATGGCGAGCGACATCGCCACGCGATGGTCGCGGAAGCTGTCGACATGTGCGGGCTTCAGCTTGCCGCCGGTGATCGCCATGCCGTCCTCGAATTCCTCGACCTGGATCCCCATTTTCGTCAGCTCGTGCGCCATGACCGCGATGCGGTCGGTTTCCTTCAACCGTGCCTGCGCCACGTTCTTCAGCACGGTAATGCCGTCGGCGCATGCGGCCACGACGGACAGGATCGGGAGCAGGTCGGGCGTCGAGTTCAGGTCGAGCTCGGCGGAGTGAAGCTTCACCGCGCCCGGTTTCACACGCGCGAACCCCTGTCCGACCTCGATCTTCGCGCCCATGCGGCGGGCGAGGTCGACGAACGCCTTGTCGCCCTGCGGGTCGTTGAAGTCGAGGTTGCGGATCTTGACGCCGCCGCCGGTGACGATGGCCGCGGCGAGCGGGAAGGCAGCCGTGGAGAAGTCGCCGGGTATGGTCTCGTTGAACGGCTTGAACTGCTGGCCGCCGACCACGTGGAACCGCGTGTAGTTTTTGTTGTATTTCAGGTTGATGTTCTGGCGCTTCAGCCAGGCGAGCGTCATTTCGACATAGGGGACCTCGTTCAGGAACGGCACGTTCAGGATGGTGTCGCCTTCCGCGAGGGGAGCGGCGAGCAGAAGCGCGGAAAGATACTGGGAAGACGTGCCGTCGACGGAGGTCTCGCCGCCGCGGATGGGCCCCGTGACGGTCAGGGGGCAGTGTCCGTCCGCCGCAGATTCGGTCTTCGCGCCCAGGTCGTTCATTGCGGCCAGAAGCGGCGCCATCGGGCGTTTCTGTAAAGACTCGTCGCCGCCGAAGGAAATGGGCGAGGAGGAAAGCGCGGCCAGCGCGCTGAAGATGCGGAGTCCGGTGCCGGAATTGCCCATATCGAGCGCACGCGCCGGTTCGATCATGCGGCCGCCGGTGCCGATCACCTGCCACACGGAGTCGTCGCCGCGCCGGACCCAGGCGCCGAGGGCGCAGGCGGCGGAGAGACAGGAAAGCGTGTCGTCGGAGACGAGCGGGGCCTTGATGACGGAGGTGCCCTTCGCGAGGGAAGCGATGGCGAGGGCGCGGATGGTATGGGATTTGGATCCGGGGACGGCGGTTTCGCCGTTGATCTGCGAGTGTCTGACGGATAAAAGCATATTGGAAAACTCCGTGATTCCGGATTGATGTTGCTGGCAGTTACGGTTCGGCGGGTTCCGCCCCGGCGTCCGGCGGGAAGATGGCGTTCGCGTAGGTCTCCGGGTCGAACGCCTGCAGGTCGTCCGGCTGTTCGCCGAGCCCGACGAACAGGATGGGCAGGGCGAATTCGCGCTGGGCTGCGCAGGCCGCGCCGCCTTTTCCCGTGCCGTCCATTTTCGTGAGGATCATGGCGGAGGCGCCGGAAATGGAGGCGAACTCGCGCGCCTGGGAAATGGAGTTGCTGCCGTGGCTGGCGTCGATGGTGAGGATGGTCTCGTGAGGAGCGCCGGGCAGGACCTTGTTGACGATGCGCGTGATCTTCGCCAGCTCGTCCATCAGGTTTTTTCGGTTCTGCTGGCGGCCGGCGGTGTCGATGAGCAGGTAGTCCACGTTCTTCGCGACGGCGGACTTCACGGCGTCGAACGCCACGGACGCGGGATCGGCCCCCTGTTTCGCCGCGACGATCTGGCTGC
>JAEEQO010000270.1 GCA_016285335.1 Victivallales bacterium
GTTTCATACCGGGCTTTCGGTTGCCGACGTGGCGGAATGGCAGACGCGCTGCGTTCAGGTCGCAGTCCTTTCACGAGGGTGAAGGTTCAAGTCCTTTCGTCGGCACCACTTTTAAGCTCAAAATCGAGCGTTTTTCCCCATTTCTGCCCCGTTTTTCCCCGTTTCCTTTGCTTCCTGTCTTCCTAAGCGCATCATGGGATTCTTGTGCTTTCACATCCTCGCGAAAGACTGCGACCTGAACGCAGCGCGAGGTCAAAGAGGAAAGACATGGGACTATGGTCTGCACACACATCAGCTGGAGGAAGACAAGGAACGGACTGCACGGACGACTACGACAGAAGCGAAAAGACGGTCACTACTACTACCGACTTACGATTACGAACGGTACCCGAAAAGAATTTACCTTACGCACCGTAGGATCGGGCTTGAGCCGTCAGTCAAGGTTCCAGGCAGAAAGCGAAAGATGGTGTTGTACGGTTTTCATTCTCTCCGACACAGTTTCGCAAGTATTTGTGCCGAGGCCGGCGTTCCGAAAGCCGTCCTGCTGTCTATCCTCGGTACGGATTCCAAGATTGCCGACAAGTATTATACGCACGTAAGCGAAGAAAGCCAGTGGAAAGCGATCGAGGCTATTAGCAGCAGACCCGCGACATCTTCCCGTGAGAAAATCGACCGAGTGCTGAATCTGCTTATGCCGGACGGGAATCAGCCGGAACATGCATCCAGCGACACAATTCAGCAGGTCTTGGAAATCCTGAAAGGAGCATGAGAGACATCCGATTTTATCTGACATCCGGTTTGGATTGGATGGCGCGGGACATTCTTGAGTCTTTCCTTAGCGTTCGGACAAGGTTTTGGCGGTATTTGTTTATCCGCATCGGTACGCGGGAATAATTCTACAGAATCCGTGAAAATCGGGCATTTTTGCCCGTCTCAAAAAAATTCACGGCAGTCCCGTTTTTCGTCACGTGAAACCGAATTCTGTTTCACGGGGACTGCATTTTTCTTCACGTTTTTCCGGCATTTTTCACGCCGTTTTTTCACGTTTTAACCTCAAAGCGTGAAAAATCAAACCCGGATTCGGAAAAATGTATATTCGTATATTTACGGCGGCGCTGCCGTTATGCATTCATGCCGTCCACGCGAAACCAAATCGCAGGGAGCCTCAAAACAGCATTTGAGCGCAGGCAACCAATTGCTTCAACCCCAAGACATGTTTTCCGAGATAGTTTGTGGTATTACGATTCTGAAACAACAACCCTGTCCGTGAACAGAATGGAGTTCGGCTTTTCCGTTGTGAAGCTGTGCGATATGCTTCACGATTGCGAGACCGAGACCGGTTCCGCCAAGCGCCCGACTGCGTTCCTTATGAACCCGGTAAAAGCGTTCAAAGATACGGGGCTGGCTCTCCTCAGGAATCCCACATCCGTGGTCCGTTACGGAAATGACCGCATTATCCTGATCACGTGACAGTGACAATTCAATATCCGGGCTTCCGCTGTACTTGATCGCATTGTGAATCAGATTGGAAAAAGCCTGTTCCAATAGCTGGGCATCACCTGCCACGGAGACAGGTTCAGTGTGCGTGATGCGAATCGTCATCCCGTGCTGCATGGCTTCCTGTTGAAGCGTCTGCATGGATGTCTCCAAAACATCCTGTAATTCGACCTGCAGAAACTCACGGCGTTGCCGTTCCGGGTCGTTTTCGAGCGCGGCGAGGCTCAGGATGTCCCGGATCAGCGCGTTAAGCCGTCCCGACTGCTCGTCCAGCATTTTCATCAGCTTCCCGTACTGTTCCGCCGGAAGATCGCGTTCCTCCTGGATGGTCTCGACCGCGCCGAGGATGCATGTCATCGGCGTTTTGAGCTCGTGGGAAACATTCGCGATAAACTCACTGCGGAACGATTCCAGCTTTTTCATCTCGAACAGCTGCTTTTTCAGCTGTTCCGTCATCTTCGACAGCATCTCCGCCAGCGGCCGGACCGGCCCTCTCTCCGGGATGGGGATCTGCGTTTCGATCTCTCCCTCGAAAATATCCCCGGCACAGCGCCCGACCTCCACCAGCGAACGGTAGATACGCCTCAGAAGATAGAGTTGCAGCCAGGCGAGCAGTCCGGTCGAGACCGCGAACAGCAGGACGATGCCGCCAGTGATCCACGGGAAGATCTCCATGTACGGGAAATCCTCCTTGGCGAACCGGACCACGTACAGCCCGTGCGGCGTCTGCACCGGCACGGCATAATAGATCATTCTCTCCTTCAGCGTCTCGCTGTATCGCCGGGCGAACCCGATCGTGCCGCTCTGCGCGG
The DNA here is from genome assembly GCA_016285335.1 of Victivallales bacterium. The sequence continues at coordinate 2,310 of JAEEQO010000270.1, forward strand.
CTTTGAACTCGCTGCGGGCGGAATGGTTGTCGAACGCGAGGTGGCTCGGGTTGGTATCCGCCAGCACGACGCCCTGCGGCGAGATCAGCGTGATGCGGAAGATGCGGTTGTCGAACGCGCGGCAGAATTCGATCGCGGATTCCGTGTTTCCTGACAGAAGCCTGTCCTCGATCGCCGTGGCGGTCAGGTCCGCCTTCTGCGCCAGACTCTTCATCATTTCGC
>JAEEQO010000067.1 GCA_016285335.1 Victivallales bacterium
TCCGCAACGTCTACTTCACCAGCATCATCCGCGACGAACTCGGCCGCAAGCTCAGCAAGTCCCTCGGCAACTCGCCCGACCCGCTGAAGGTCATCGAGACCTACGGCGCCGACGCGCTCCGCTTCTCCATCGTCTACATCGCCCCCGTCGGCATGGACATCCGCTACTCCAACGAGAAATGCGAGCTCGGCCGCAACTTCGCGAACAAGCTCTGGAACGCCTGCCGCTTCCGCACCATGCAGGGCCCCGTCTCCGCCTCGTTCGACAAGCTCGCGATCCCGGTCGAAAAGCTCACGCAGGACGAACTCCACCTGCTCAACACACTGGAAAAAGCGTGCGCCGACGTGAACACCTCGCTCCGCGAGTTCCGCTTCCACTCCGCCGCACACGACATCTACGAGCTCGTCTGGAACAACTTCTGCGACTGGTTCATCGAGGCGTGCAAGCCGCGCTTCAACGCCGACGAAGAGGCGAAGAAACAGGCGCTCGCCGTGCTGGACTACGCGCTCTGGAAGCTCCTCCGCCTCCTGCATCCCTTCATGCCGTTCATCACCGAGGAGCTCGCACACCGCATGGGATTCCTCGCCGACGGCCAGTCCATCATGACCGCGGCGTTCCCGGTTGCCGACCTCGCGCTCCCCGCGAATGCCGACAAGATTTCCGAGATGACCGCCGACAAGTACGCCCTCATCTCCGCCGGCCGCAATCTGCGCCTCTCGAACAACATCGCCCCCGGCAAGCACATCGAGTACCACATCCGCGCGGCCTCGCAGGAGATTCTGGACTCCCTCTGCGAGCAGATGGATTCCCTCACGGCCATGCTGAACGCCTCCCTCATCAGCGTCTCGCTGGAAAACTACGCCTCCGAGGACGGCACGCCCGCGCCCTCCATCGTCTGCGACGCCGGTGCAATCTTCCTGCCGCTGAAGGGCCTCGTGGACCCCGCCGCCGAACGCGAGAAGCTCACGAAACAGAAAGCCGAGCTCACCGGCTGGATCAAGGCCGCCGAGGCGAAGCTCTCCAACGAGAAGTTCGTCAGCCGCGCCCCGGCGAAGGTCGTCGAGGACGTGAAGACGCAGCTCGCCGACCTGAAGGACAAGCTCGCCCGCGTCGAGGAATCCCTCGCCGCGTTAACAGAGAATACAACAGATCAGCAGATGGAAAAGTGCTTCAAGAGTTTAATTCAACAGGAAAAGAAACGTGTTGAGGAGTATTTAGAGAATTTTATCGATTTAGATGAAAAAGGACGTGTTTGCTTAACACAAGACAATGCGACAAAAATTGATTCTTTAATCATTTTTAATCCCAGATATGGTAAGGTCGTGGATGAAAGCAATCACAAATCTGCCATGTCTTTAATAAAACGATTGAAAGAGGGTGCATTATGCTATAATAAAAGGAATATAGAAAGCATAATCAGACAAATCAATTTCGAAAATTCTACAAGGATAAGCAATGCTGAAATGGATGAACTTGCCCAAAGGATTGATAATATAGCAAAAGATATGGAGCAATTGCTGAAACTACTGAAAAATCAGAATAAAGATTATCAGTTAATAGGTGAGCTTGCGAGAAAAACGAAATCTGGCAAGAGGCGTTTCTCTTTTGCAACTAAGTTTTGCCATTACATGTGTTTTTATCTATTCGATGACAAATATCAGGATTCATATTCTATTTATGACAATATTGTAATTAATTGTTTGCCTGAGTATATGGAATCAGCCGGAATTAAGGAGAGCCTACTGCCATTTACGAAAGAGAAAGACCCGCAGATGGATCTTTCAAAATATTATGAACAATATCAACGTATCATTGATACCATCATAGAAAAATGCAGCGGCAATAAAATATCTAGATACGCTTTTGATCATATTTTGTGGTACTTTTCCAAACTCAAACAAACATCATCTGTGCATAAAATGGAGTCGCGTGTTTAAAGTTGAACTCGTTCCCGGAGATATAATTTCTATTGCTGGAACGATCAAAAAAAGAATCAGGCTCCCTCCGTTCGCGCGGAGAGAGCCTTTTTGATTTTTCCGTAAGGACTTTTCCGGCGACAGCATATCGCCGCGCGCAGCTGTAGTGCGGCCGCCGCAAAAAGAAATGACCGATCCTCACCCACCTCCACCTTCACATTCCTCTGTTGTTCGCGGCTCGCGTATATGTAAAAGAATCGCCGAGCGTGGCGAGGCTACCGAGGCGCGCATCTGCGCGCCCCCAGCGAAGCGGGACGCGAACGCGTCCTTTCTCTCCTCAATCTCCTAAAAAATCCGAAAAAAGGCGAAAAGCGGCTTGACTTTCTCGCGACATGGGGATAAATTGTTCTTTGGAAACTACCGCGTGACGCGAACGGCAGACCATCTCGCAAAGGTCATGGCGACGAGGTCGAGCAAGCCCCGATTCCTTTATGCACTGAACATGGAAGAGCTCAGTCCCACGGACGTTTGCTTCCAAGCCAGCCTTTTTCCGTCCAGTACTCGACGTCGCGCTGGCAGATGCGCATTTTTTTCTGGAACAGGCGCATCAGGTTGAAAAATTGCCTGGTCTTCAGCCCGGGGCTGACGTTTCCCTGCCGACGCGCAATCTTTCCCGCGAGCCGCGAGGTCGCCTTGTCGATGGCTGCTTTCTTCTTTTCGCCGACCCCCTCCCAGTTTGCGGCGGCGACGCCGGGTCCGTACTTGTAAATTTTGCCGGTCCCCCAGAAAAACAGGCTGTGCTCCATGTCCTTCAGGGCCGGTTTCATGCCGCCGCCCGCGGCCGTGCAGATGCACACGCCCTGTTTGCGGAACATGGATTCCTCCGGCCGGTGCACCATAAACCGGAATCCGAGATGGTCCAGGAACGCCTTCATCGCGCCCGTGACATGATACACGTAGACGGGACTTGCGAGGATGACCACATCCGCCGCGTCCATCGCGTCCGTGATCGGAGCGAGTTTAGTGTGATGCGGGCATTCCGTTTCGCCTTTGAAGAAGCACTGGTTGCAGCCCATGCAGAACTCGCCGAAGTCCGCGGGCAGAAAGAATTCCGTCGTTTCCCCGCCGATCTTTTCCGCCAGGGTGCGGGCGACGTGGCAGGTCGAGCCCTCATGGCTTTGTCCGTGGATGATGACCGTTTTCATTTGACCGGGTCCCATGCTCAGAACTCTTTGTTCCGCATGGCTTTCAGGCAGAAGCAATACATCCCGGCGCAGAACGCCAGCACGAGCACGCACGCCACCGCCGCAATGACGAACGGATTGCTCAGCCATTCCGGCAGGTTCTGAGGCGCTTTGAGCTGATCGACCGTGCCGACGATCTTCACGATCACGGCGGACAGGACGAACAATATCCCGTACACGATTATCGTGACGATTCGGCTCTTTTCCCGCCCGAACACCATCTGGCCCGGCAGGATCGACAGAATCAGCAGAAGCGTCATCGGCAGATAAAGCGCCAGATAGACGATGCCGTCGGAGATCGCGTCCGCCTTGCCTTTCGTGAGGCACGCCAGCACAAACAGGACGGTCCCGACCGCCGCGCCGAAGAGGTCCAGCAGAATGCAGAAGAGGTACTTTTCGTTGACGTATGTCTTCACGTCGACAGGCAGCGAAAACAGGAACGGAAATCCGTTGTCGTGTTCGTCGAAGCCCAGCGTGGACAACCCCATGATCCCCAGCAGACCGGCTGTATACCCGATGATGAAGCTCCCGTCCGTGGTGAACGCAATCAGCGCGCAGACCGCCAGAAAGATGAGCAGATGCTGCTTCATGGAAAGAAGAAGTCTGATGTCTTTGATCAGTAAACCTTTCATTCTTCGGCGCCTCCCAGCAGGATGATCAGGTCGTCGATCGTCGCGGGCTTCACTGTAAGTTCAGGGTATTCCTTTGCGAAATACTCCTTGTCGCTCGTGACGCACGCATATCCGAACGTTTCTTTCTTGAACCCGGAAATACGGCTTCTGTCAATGGTCTCGAACGTCTCGAACGGGATCTGCACGGTCCCGTAGCGCTTCCCGATGTTTTCTTCCGTTTCTTGCAGCACGATCCGGCCCCCGGAAAACAGATAGAACTCGTCGCAGAGCCCTTCCAGGTCGGTGGATATGTGCGATGTGATCAGGATGGTGCAGTCGTTCGCGGCGGCATAGTCCCGGATCGTCCCGATGATCTCGTTTCTCGCCTCGACATCCAGCCCGGACGTCGGTTCGTCCAGGATCAGCAGGCTTGCCTTGTGGGAAATGGCGGTCAGGACCTTGACCTTCGCTTTCATGCCGGTGGAGAAATCCTTCATCTGTTTTTTGAGCGGCAGGCTCAGCTTGCCGCACATCTCCCGGAAGAACGTTTCATCGAAATCCCGGTACATCGCCCGCAGGATCGCGATGACGTCCTCCACGGTGAGCTGCATGGAAAACATCGAATCGGACAGCGCGACGCCGAGCTTCTCCTTGTCCTGCGCCGTGAGCTCCCGCGCTTCCTTTCCGAAGACCCGGACGCTTCCCGATGTCGGCTTGATCAGCCCGAGCATCGCCTTGATGGCCGTGCTTTTGCCGCAGCCGTTTTTGCCGATGATCCCCACGACCCGGTTGTCCGGGATGTCCATGGAAATCTCCAGCCTGAAATCCCGATATTGTTTGACGAAGTCTTTGATCTCTATCATAGGTCCGTTTTCCGTGTGTTTGAGCAGGAATAATATATCATGCAAATCCTCTTTTTCAAACGGATTCAGTCTGATCGGCGGCATCCAGTTTCTTCAGCACGGTTTCCGCGCCGCGCCGGACGGCAGCGACCAGTTCCGGCGGGCTCAGCGGCACGGCGTCGCCGCGCTGGGCGAGGACCCACGGGACCACGACTTCCGCGGCGACCTCCGGGATCTCGAACATCCACGTGCCGTCCTTTTTCCGCCGGACGGTCTGCTTCGAGTGCATCCGGTTGGCCTTCGCGAACTTCGGGGCGTCCCCGGCCAGGCGGATCTTCACGTTTTTGAGCTTGTCGAAGCTCACGATGTTATCGAGCGTGACGGAGTTGATGATCCCGTAGTCCGGCGTGAACGTTTCCTGGAGCATCCAGGCGTTGCGGATGCGGTCGATCACGAACGTGCGCGGGGCGTTCCGCAGATGGCAGAACGCCTTGATGCGCCATTCCCGGAGGTACAGGAACAGCACGTGCGGGTCCACGTCGCGTTCGACCACGCCGCTTTTCATGTCGTCGTACACGATGTGCAGGCGGCGGTGTTTCTGCCACGCCTCGAACACGACCGCGAACACGCGGGATTCCCCTCCGGCGGCCCCGGCCCCGGCGAACACCTTCAGCGAACGGATGAGCGTCGTCTCCAGAAAATCCGGGCTGTTGCCCTTCAAAATCTCGTCCACCGCCCTCGAAATCCGCGCCCGCACCGGATCGGGGAACACGTCCTCCGCGATGCGCCCGCCGATGATGAGCGCGAGCATGGCGGATTCCGGCAGCTGCGCCGGGCAGTTGAACTCCCAGTTGCGGTCCTCGAGGTAATAGACCTTGTTCGCGCGGTCGTACTTGACCGGACAGCCGAAGTCGTTCCGGAGCGCGTCGAGGTCGCGGTACACGGTGCGGAGGCTGTATTTCGCCCGTACGGTCTTTCCCTCCTCGAATTCGAGCGATTCGTATTCCTTGAGCAGGCGTTCCGCCGTGGGGCAGCTGTTTTTCTTCAGCAGCGCCGCGATGCGCGCCAGACGGAAGATCTGGATGCGCGGCGGCATCGTGCGGACCGGAAGCGTTTTTTTCGAAGAAACGCGTTTTTTCTGTCCTTCCGGCGATTTTTGAGGCGGATTTTTTTTCATTTTTTTTGTTCCCCGCGGTTTAAACTGACACTCCATGGCAAGATCGCATGGTATAGTATACTCGCGGACGGAGAAAAAAACAAGCCGGAAAAAGCGGTTTTCTCCGCCGCAAACGGAATCTTTTCGACATCGAATCATTGTAACAAGGAGCTGACATCATGAAAGAAAAAACATTCGCCGCCCTGAGTCTCCTGCGCGCCCTCGTCTCGGAAAACCTCGGGATCGTCATCATCTGGGCCGTGACCCTCGCCTTCCTCCTGAAACTCGGCTGCGTTTGAGCGGAAAGGACACCGCCATGCAGTTCGACATGCTTGTTTTCCGGGAATCGAAGCGGCCCGGCCGGAGCCTCCGCGTGACCGTTGACTTCGGGATCGGCGAGATCACCGCACAGTCCGCGCCGGGCGGCGAAGTCATGTGGTGCCGCCTCGCCGGACACCGCGGCGACGTGCTCCGCATGAAGCTCGACGCGTGCGATTTCGGGGCACGGGAGGACGTCTGCGCCGCGCCGGAAGAAGACGGCCCGGGATGGAGCCTGGACCTCTGCCGCGGGGGACAACCCGTGAAGCGTCTGGGCGGGACCGGGGACGTGCCGGAGCAGTGGCCCGCGTTCGCCTCGGTCATTGACCTGTGTTTTTCTTTTGCGGAAAGCCGGGGGCCCTGAAGCGGCCGGAGGTGTGCTCTCGGGGTACGGATTTCCGCTTGCTTTTTGCCGTATTCGGGTGTATGGTATTAGGATGGTCCTGTTCATTTTCGCTGACTTTTTTTCGGCGGACGGGCAGGAACTCCGGCATTCATACCCGAGGCAAAAGAGGAACAATGAGACACGTCAGCCGCTTTCATTCCGAAAGAAGCAAATGCGCATCCCGGCGGTTCACCCTGGTCGAGCTCCTGGTCGTGATCGCGATCATCGCGATCCTGGCCGGGCTGATCCTGCCCGCGCTGTCGTCGTCGAGGAACAGCGCCCGCCTGGCGCAGTGCGTCAGCAACATCCGCGAAGTCACGCTGATGCACCTTTTTTATGTCGATGCGAGCGGCGGGTATTTCTGCCCTGCGTGGGACGCTTCGTTCGACAGCTGGGAGTCGTCCTCAAACCACCGCGGCCCCGGCATCCTCTCGCGCCTGGTCCCGGATTCCAGCGCCGCGAACGGCCGCGTATTCGAATGTCCCTCCGCGAAGTCCGAACTCACGATCAACCTGGCCTGGACCGCCCGTTTCGCCGGGTACGGCATGAACTACCAGCTCTCGTTCTCCGGTCCGTCGGCGCAGCCGCCGAACTTCCGTCCCTGCCGCATCACGCAGGTGAAAAGCCCGTCGAAGCTGATCGTGCTCTCCGACGCCGCATGCTTCCTCGCCGGAAACGGCAGCCGCCCCTCGCCGACCGCGTTCCTCTACAATCCGACGTCCGGCCTGGGCGGCTACTCCGACTTCCGGCATTCCGGCAAAAGCGTCGTGTCCTTCGTGGACGGCCATGCGACGGCCTGGACCGCGTTCACGCCGCGTCCGGCGGATTCGTCCGGCTGGGAGACGCGCGTCGGCTACCTGGCCCCCGACGACGCCATGTACGACCCGTTCCTGAGAGCGGAAGACGCGCCGGAGTTCGAGGTCGTCACGCCGGAAGACGTCCCGCTCGTGATCTCGCCCGGCCCCGAACGCCTCATTTCGCCGCAAATCTCCCCGAAGATCTCGCCCCGGCCGGGAAACTGAACCGGGACCGAGGGAAAAATCATTGTCTTTCGGCATATCCGCGTTCACAAAGACGTTTTCCGGCTTGTTTATTCGGAAAAGCGTGCTATATTATAGTTTGCGCATTTAAACAACCTGCACTTTTTTCACACCCATACCCATAACACACCCACAGGGAAAAATCATGAACAGCGCTTTTTCCTACCTCGGAGAAGTGGAGCCTGACAAGGGCAACCTGATCAAGGGGCTCCAGCTCATCCAGACCCGCGAAGGGTACGTCTCGAACGACGGCATCCTGGCGGCCGCCGAGCATTTCGGCATCCCGGCCGCGGAAGTCGAAGGCGTCCTCACGTTCTACGCCCAGTTCAAACGCACCAAACCCGGCAAGTACAAACTCAGCGTCTGCGACGGCACCGCGTGCCACATCAAGGGCTCCACGCAGATCCGCGCCTGGGTCTCCGCCGAACTCGGCATCAACGACGGCGAGACCACCGAAGACGGCCTTTTCTCCATCGAGACCGTCGCCTGCCTCGGCTGCTGCTCCCTCGCCCCCGTCCTCTCCATCAACGGACGCGTCTACGGCAAGCTCGACCGCAAAAGCCTGACGAAGATCCTCAACGAGTACAAAGCGAAAGGCTGATCCGCCATGGCAGACATCAAACGCATCAAAGTCGGGACCGCCTCCTGCGGTCTGGCCGCCGGAGCGGGCGCAGTCCTGGAAGCCCTCCGCAAACAGGCGGGCTCCATCCCGGTCGACGAGGCCGGCTGCATGGGTCACTGCTACGCCGAACCCATCGTGGAACTCGAACTCACCGACGGCACCAGCGTCTTCTACGCCCGCGTGAAGGGCACCGACGAAGCAGCGGCCGCCATCCTCGCCCAGAGCGAAGAAGGCCGGTTCGTTTTCCCGGAGAAGCGCTCCAAGCTCGAAAAACTCCTCGTGACCCGTCTCGCGGGCCGCATTAATCCCGTCTCCCTCGACGAATACAAGGCCAACGGCGGCTTCTCCGCCCTCGAAAAGGTCTTCTCCATGACCCCGGAACAGGTTGTCGACGCGGTGAAGGCGTCCGGCCTCCGCGGTCGCGGCGGCGCCGGCTTCCCCACCGGCATGAAGTGGAGCTTCCTCGCGGCGAAGAAGGTCCCGGACAAAGTCCAGATCTGCAACGCCGACGAAGGCGACCCGGGCGCGTTCATGGACCGCTCCATGATGGAAAGCGTCCCCTACCAGGTCCTCGAAGGCATGCTCATCGGCGCGTACGCCACCGACGCGACCCGCCTCTTCATCTACTGCCGCGCGGAATATCCGCTGGCCATCAAGCACCTCACGATCGCCATCGAGGAAATGAAGAAGGCCGGCCTCAACAAGCTCCCGGGCCGCGAAGCCCCGCTTGAGATCACGATCAAGGAAGGCGCCGGCGCGTTCGTCTGCGGCGAAGAGACCGCCATGATCCATTCGCTCGAAGGCAAGCGCGGCACCCCGCGTTTCCGCCCGCCGTTCCCGACCGACAGCGGCTGGAACACGCTCCCGACCGCCATCAACAATGTCGAGACGTTCGCGAACATCCCGATCATCTTCCAGATCGGCGCGGAAGCCTACGCCGCCATCGGCACCGAAAAGAGCAAGGGCACCAAGATCTTCGCCCTCGCCGGCGACGTGAAGACCCCGGGCCTCGTCGAGGTCCCCATGGGCATCACGCTCGGCGAGATCGTGTACGACATCGGCGGAGCCGAGCCCGGCACAGTGAAGGCCGTCCAGACCGGCGGTCCCTCCGGCGGCTGCATCCCCGCCTCCGAGTTTGGCGTGAAGATCGACTACGACTCCCTCGGCAAGCTCGGCGCCATCATGGGCTCCGGCGGCCTCATCGTGATCGGCAACAACCGCTGCATGGTGGAGACCGCGCGCTACTTCCTGAACTTCACCCGCCGCGAATCCTGCGGCAAGTGCACGTTCTGCCGCGTCGGCACCACCCGCATGTACGAAGCGCTCGAGCGCATCACCTCCGGCAAGGGCTCCATGGACGACATCGCGTTCCTGGAGGACATCGCGCCGAAGATCAAGAAGGGCGCGCTCTGCGGCCTCGGCCAGACCGCCCCGAATCCCGCGCTCTCCACGCTGCGCTACTTCAAGAACGAATACCTCGCGCACGTTCAGGACCACGTCTGCGAAGCGCTCGCGTGCCCCGCGCTCGTCGACGTCGCCATCGACCCGGCCAAGTGCATCAAGTGCAAGCTCTGCGTGAAGACCTGCCCGGTCGGCGCCATCGACCCGGCCAACAATTTCTCGGTCGACAACGCCAAGTGCACCAAGTGCAATTCCTGCATCGAAGTCTGCCCGAAGAAGGCCGTCTCCCGCGTCCGCAAACAATCCGCCAATGCCTGAGGTAACGTCCATGTCTGACATCATCTTCAAAATCGACGGCCGCGAGGTCGCCGCACAGCCGGGCGAGACCATCCTTCAGGCCGCCGCCCGCATCGGCGTGGAAATCCCCACGCTCTGCTACAACCAGAAAATCTCCAAGACCACCAGCTGCTTCGTCTGCGTCGTGAAGGACTGCAAGACCGGCAAATTCCTGCCGTCCTGCTCCGCATGCCCGGCCCCCGGACAGGAGATCGACGCCTCGTCCGACGAGGTGAAGGACATGCGCCGCACCGCCCTCTCCCTGCTCGTCTCCGAGCACACCGGCGACTGCGAAGCCCCCTGCACGCTCGCCTGCCCCGCCCACGCCACCGTCGAGGAATACGTCCGCGCCGGCCGCAACGGCGACTTCAAAAAGGCGCTCGAGATCATCAAGCAGCGCATCCCGCTGCCGATGTCCGTCGGCCGCGTCTGCCCGCGTTTCTGCGAACGCGACTGCCGCCGCAACATCGGAGGCAAGCCCGTCTCCATCAACGACGTGAAGCGCCTCTCCGCCGACATGTACTACGACACGTACATGGAGGACCTCCCGGCCCTCAACGGCAAGCGCGTCGCCATCGTCGGCGCGGGCCCCGCGGGTCTCTCCGCCGCCTACTACCTGCGCCTGCAGGGCGTCGCCTCGTTCCTGTTCGAACAGATGCCCGAAGCCGGCGGCATGCTCCGCTACGGCATCCCGGAATTCCGTCTGCCGAAGGACACGCTCCGCAAGGAGCTCGCCCACTTCGACAAGATGGGCGGCATCGAAATCCGCACCGGCCAGAAGCTCGGCAAGGACTTCACCATCGAACAGCTCGAGCAGGATTTCGATGCCGTGATCCTGGCGGTCGGCTCCTGGGCCTCCAGCTCCATGCGCATCGACGGCGAAGAAGCCGCCCAGAAGGGCATCCAGTGGCTCGGCGACATCGCCGGAAAGAACTGGAAAGACTGCCCGAACCCCGGACGCACCATCGTGGTCGGCGGCGGCAACACCGCCATCGACTGCGCCCGCACCGCGCTCCGTCTCGGCGGCGACGTGACCATCGTGTACCGCCGCACGCGCAACGAGATGCCCGCGCAGGCCGTCGAAGTCGACGAGGCGATGGAGGAAGGCGTCAAGTTCGAATTCCTCACCGCGCCCGCCGCCCTTACGAAGAACGCCGACGGCTCGCTCGCGCTCTCCTGCGCCCGCATGCAGCTCGGCGAACCCGACGCCTCCGGACGCCGTTCCCCGGTCCTGATCCCCGGCTCCGAGTTCAAGCTCCAGGCCGACACCGTGATCTCCGCCATCGGCCAGCGCACCGTCGTGCCCGAAGGCTTCGCCGCCTCCAAGCGCGGCTTCGAAATCTCCGACAGCGATTTCACCTGCACCGGCAGGAAGAAAGTCTTCGCCGCGGGCGACTGCGTGTCCGGCCCCGCCACCGTCGTGGAAGCCCTCGCAGCAGGCCGCAAGGCCGCGCTCTCCGTCGTCGACTTCCTGAACGGCGTCCCGCACAAGGCACCGTTCGAGTTCAACGTCTCCCGCGGCCACTGGCGCTCCCTCGCGAAGGAAGACCTCGTCTATATCCGCCAGGTCTCCGACGCCGAACGCATCCAGCCCGAATACATCCCGCTGGAGGAACGCAAGACCACGTTCCACGAGCTGTACCCGACCTTCACGCAGGCGCAGGTCTCCGGCGAAGCCGACCGCTGCATCGAATGCAGCTGCACCGGCAAGCACGACTGTCTGCTGAAAAAGCACTCCACCGCCTATGGCGTGAACCCCGACGCCTACAAGGGCTCCAAGCCGATTTCCGCCGTCGACGTCCGCCACAAATACATCATTCACGACAAGCAGAAATGCATCCGCTGCGGCACATGCGTGAAAGTCTGCTCCGAGATCATCAACAAGTCCCTCCTCGGCATGATGAAACGCGGCTTCCACACCATGGTCGACACGACCTTCGGACAGGGCCTCCCGGACTACTGCGTCGATTGCGGCGCGTGCGTGAAGGAATGCCCCACCGGCGCACTCGACTGGAAGAAGAAAGAGTAAGCGTCACAGCGTCTTGCGCTAGTCTTACATCCGGGGCCTGGCCTTATCGCCAGGTCCCGTTTTTTGTGTCATAATAGATATATTTATTGCCGGTCATAATCTTTTATATTTACTGTCGTATCCGATTCGACTGTCTTTATTGATCTATATTTTTTTCGAAAAAATCGGCTTTTTTTTACGCGCGTATACGCGTACGCGCTTGAAAATAGTGTTTGGCGGTGTATATTATATTGAAAACTTATTGAAGCAACGAACCCGCGTCCGGTCAACCCCGGCCGCACCTCATGGAGAATCCAATGTCCGAAGACGAAATCACCTCCCAGGCGTCCGCACCCGAAACCCCTGCGGAAAACACCGCGCCCGCCGCGCCGGAAACCGCCGCGAAGCCCGCGGACGTCCGCAAGCCGGAGCCGCCGCGCTCCACCATCAACGAGTCCAGCATTGACAGCACGTTCACGTCGCAGTCCGAGGACCGCAACCCGGACGACTACACCGCGGACGAGATCACGGTTCTGGACGGCCTGGAAGCCGTCCGCAAGCGTCCCAGCATGTACATCGGCGACACGTCCCAGCGCGGTCTGCACCACTTGGTCTATGAAGTCGTCGACAACAGTATCGACGAAGCGCTCGCCGGATTCGCGTCGAAGGTCTCCGTGACCATCCTCCCCGACAACTGCATCCGCGTCAGCGACGACGGACGCGGCATCCCGGTCGACATTCACAAGGAACTCGGCATTCCGGCCGTCGAAGTCGTGATGACCGTGCTGCACGCCGGCGGCAAGTTCGATCACAACGCCTACAAGGTGTCCGGCGGCCTCCACGGCGTCGGCGTGTCCTGCGTGAACGCCCTCTCCACCTGGATGACCGTCGAAATCCATCGCGACGGCATGGCGTACGAGATCCGCTTCGAGCGCGGCAACACCGCCGTGAAGCTGCACCCGCTGCATCCGGTGTCCGACCGCGGCACGACCGTGACGTTCCAGCCCGACCCGACCATCTTCACCGAAACCACGGAATACGTCTGGAACATCCTCGCGAAGCGCCTCCGCGAACTCGCCTTCCTGAACCGCGGCATCCGCATCGACCTCTCCGACGAACGCGAAAACCCGGTCCGCTCCGAGACGTTCCACTACGAGGGCGGCATCGTGGAGTTCGTGAAGATGCTGAACGCGAACAAGGAACTGGTGCATCAGGACGTGATCTACATGCACAAGGAGCGCAACGGCATCGATGTCGAGATTGCCATGCAGTACAACGCCGAGTTCCAGGAAAACATCTTCAGCTACGCGAACAACATCTGCACCGGCGAGGGCGGCACCCACATGACCGGGTTCCAGTCCGCGCTCACCCGCACGGTCAACA
>JAEEQO010000068.1 GCA_016285335.1 Victivallales bacterium
CGCCGGGTCCCTGCGGACCAGCCTGCGGGCCTCTCGCTGCCGCGCCGGGTCCCTGCGGACCAGCCTGCGGGCCTCTCGCCGTCGCGCCGGGTCCCTGTTGACGTTCCTGCCCCTGACGAGGCATCAGGCCGAAACCGCCGAAGCCTCCGCCGAAACCGCCGAACGGTCCCTGCTGGGGTCCCATGCCGAAGCCTCCGCCGAATCCGCCCTGCTGCGCTCTTGCGCCGCCCTGACGGCCGCCCTGCTGCGGCATCATGCCGAATCCGCCCTGACGGCCCTGCTGCGCTCTTGCGCCGCCCTGACGGCCGCCCTGCTGACGTCCCATCTGCGGGCCGGGGCCGAAACCGGGCGCCTGTGCGTTTGCGATGCCGGATGTTCCAAGTCCTCCGATGAGGAGTCCAAGTACTGCGAATGTAAGGAATTTGTTCATAGCAGCCTCCTTGTGTTGATTGTTCAGACCGTATTTTCCTGCGGCTTCCCGACCGCTGTATTCAAGAATGCGGCTTTCCCGTCGAATCAACGCCCCGCATCAATTATTTTCGAATATGATTGATGTCTCGACGGGAAAGCGCATCTTTAAGAACGCGTTTTCTCCGTCGAATCTACAAAAGTTTTCCGTTTTTTCGAAAAAAACACGTTTTCCGGTTCAGAGCGGGTTGTCTTCCCGGTTGAGAAACGGCTCGTCCATGCTGCCGGAGCGGAATCCCTCCAGGTCGAGCGTGACATACGGGAACCCGATGCGCCGGAGTTCGAACGCGATCTCGAAGCGTTTTCCGGCCGCGAGTTCGAAGCCGTCCGGGTCGGTTTCGAGGCGCGCGACGTCCCCGTGAACGCGCAGACGCACCACGTTCATGCCGATTTCGCGCAGATACGCTTCGCCGCGTTCCGCCTTCCGAAGCGCATCGTCCGTCAGGACCGTGCCGTAGGGGAACCGCGTGGCGAGGCACGGCATGGAGGGCTTGTCCGCGACGGGGACCAGCAGTTCGCGGGCGGCGGCGCGGATCTCGTCTTTCGAAAACCCGCAGAGCGCCAGCGGGCTCAGAACGCCGAGTTCCTCCAGCGCCTTGCGTCCGGGGCGGTACACTTTCGTGTCGTCGGCGTTGGTGCCGTCCACGAGGTTCCTGATGCCGTGCGCGGCGGCGATGCGCTTCATCTCGGAAAAGAGGTTGCGCTTGCAGTGATAGCAGCGGTCCTTCGGGTTCGTGCGCAGCACGGGATCGGACAGCACGTCGCGGTCGACGCGTTCGGCGGGCACGCCGAGTTCGTCCGCCAATTTCAGCGCGGACGCGGTCTCCTCCGCCGTGTGGAACGCCGTGGCGAAGACGACCGCGAGCAGAGAAAACGGCTTCCGGGCGTGCAGTTCGGAGAGAACGGTCAGGAGCAGGGCGCTGTCGACGCCGCCGGAAAATGCCGCGCAGACGCCGTCCGCGCTGAGCTCTTCCAGCATCCGGCGGAGTTCGTTCAGCTTAGTTTCCATCGTTTTTTCCCGCAGTCTCCGCGGCGTCGCGGAAGAGGTCGGCGAACGGCACGCCGGATGCGGCCGCGAGCGCCTTGACGCTTTCGTATTCGGGGTAGTAGAACGTCCGCCCGTCGAAGCAGCATTTCTTGACCTGCACGGTTCCGGCGGGCAGCGCCACGTTCACGACCGTACGGGCGAGGCAGGTGCGCCCTGCCGGAAGTCTGCGGATGCCGATGGAGCTCGTCTGCGTGAAGATGATGCGTTCGAGTTCGGACACGTCGGCGTTGCGGCAGATCACGCGCAGAAGCCATGCCGGGCGGTTTTTCTTCATGAAGACGGGGATGTAATGAACGTCCAGCGCGCCGGCGTCGAGCAGGGATTCCATGGCGAGGCCGAGCGCTTCCCCGGTCGAATCGTCGATATTGGTCTCCAGGATCGTGATTTCGGCGGGCGGCGCATCCGTCCGCGCCGTTTCTTCGATCAGCATCGCCCGAAGCACGTTCGGCATGCCGAAGTCGCGTTTGCCTGCGCCGAGGCCGATCTTCGCGATGGTGAAGGAGCCGGGCAGGGCGGAACGCGTCCGGATCGCGGCGGCGATGGCGGCCCCGGTCGGCGTGACCATTTCGCCCTCCACGCCGGGCAGGATGCGGAGCGGCAGGCCGTGCGCGGCGGCGATGTTCGCCACGGCGGGCACCGGGATGGGAAGCATGCCGTGCTGGCACTCGACGAATCCCGTGCCTTCGCTGAGGCCGGAGACGATCACGTCGTCGATCCCGAGGTCGTCGAGGCAGACCGCGGCGGCGGCGATGTCCACGATGGAGTCGATGGCGCCGACCTCGTGGAAATGCACCTCTTCGACGGGTTTGCCGTGCGCCTTCGATTCCGCCTCGGCCACGATGCCGAAGATCTTCAGCGCGAGCTCGCGGGCGCGCGGGCTGAGACTGCCGCTGTTCAGGATCGCCGTCACGTCCGCCAGATTGCGGTGTTCGTGCGGATGATGATGTTCGTGATGGTGCTCATGTCCGTGCTCATGATCGTGATGATGCCCGTGCTCATGCTCATGGGCTTCATGATGGTGTTCGTGTTCGAGCGCCGCCTCGTGTTCGTGCTCATGTTCATGATGATGTTCGTGATGATGTTCGTGCTCGAGTTCGACGTCGAACGAACATGCGTCGACGCCGTGCGAATTCGCGCGGCCGATGGAGACGGAATAGCCTTCCACGTTCAGGCTTTCGAGCGCGGCGAGGAGTTTGATCTTCGAAGCGCCGAGGTCGAGCAGCGCGGCCACGGTCATGTCGCCGCTGATCCCGGTGGCGCATTCGAGGTAGAGGATTTGCTTGTTCATGGCCGGTTTCCCTTTACGGCGAGCGAGTTGATGCGTGCGGCGAGATACCCCGCGCCGAATCCGTTGTCGATGTTCACGACGGACATGCCTTCGGCGCAGGAATTGAGCATGGTCAGCAGGGGCGCGATGCCTTCGAACGAGGCGCCGTAGCCCACGGAGGTCGGCACGGCCACGACGGGCACGGAAACGAGCCCGGCGATCACGCCGCCGAGTGCGCCCTCCATCCCGGCGATCGCGACGACTGCGTTCGCGGTGCGGATCTCGTCCAGGGAGGCGAAAAGGCGGTGGATGCCGGCGATCCCGACATCGTAGCAGCGCTTCACGTTCGCCCCGAAGAATTCGGCGGTCTTCGCCGCTTCCTCGGCGACCGGGAGATCGGACGTGCCGGCCGTGCAGACCGCCACGCAGCCGACTTTCGGCTTCGGATTCCGCATGACGAACAGCAGACGCGACACGGGGTCGTACTGGACCTCGGGGAGGGCGGCACGGACAAATTCGGCCTGTTCGGGCGAGGTGCGCGTGCCGATGGCGTTTCCGCCCGCGGAAATGAACCGTTCGAAGATCGTCCGGATCTGTTCGGCGGTCTTCCCGGCGCAGAACACGGTTTCGATGCCGCCGCGCCGGAGCTGCCTGTGGTGGTCGAGCTTCGCGAATCCGATGTCCTCGTACGGGAGCTTGTTCAGGAGCTCAAGCGCCTGTTCGCGCGAAATCGCTCCGCTGCGGAAATCGTCGAGGATTCTGCCTGCATCCATGAATGTGGTTCCTTTCTGTTGTGTCGTGCTGTCAGGAACGGGAGGACAAGTCCTCCACTGATGCAGTGCCTTGCTTTGCAACGGCACAAGGACAAGTCCTTGACTGCGCCAGCGCCCCGCTTTGCAACGGCAACAAGGACAAGTCCTTGACTGCGCCAGTGCATCGCTTTGCAACGGCGCGGGGCGTGAATTGAATCAGAGGCCGTTCGCTTCGATGGTTTTGTAGCGCGTGTTGTATTTGCGGAACAACGCCTGAAGTTCGCCGTTGGCGCGTTTTGCCGCGATGACTTTGTCGGCGGCGGCTTTCGCCTCGGAATTGTTGAGGTTGAACGCGAAGCCGTATTCTTCGGCTGGGATAGCGATGTTCAGCATTTTGACTTGGCCGATGTACTTTCCGGCGGCCAGGTCGGCTTCGCTTTCGTCATCGATGAAGGCGTCGATCTCGCGGTCAATGAGGGCGATGATCCCTTCCGTGGCATTGTCGAAATGCTGCGTTGTTTTTGCATGCAGCTTGGTGACGGCGAAGTCCTCGTTGGTGGTGCCTTTCTTTGCGCCGATGGTCTTGTGGGCCAGGTCTTCGACTTTCTCGAACATGGCGTCCTCGCGGACCAGGACCCTGCGGAGACCGTCCTCGTAGGAGTTGGAGAAAAGCACCTGCGCGGAACGTTCCTCGGTGATGGAGATGCCGGACGCGCCCATGTCGGCCGCGCCGCTCGCGACGAGCGGAAGGACTTCGGAGAACGGCACGACCTTGATCTGGAGCGGGCGTTTGAGCTCGGCGGCGATGGCCTCTGCCATTTCGATGTCGACGCCGACGATGCGGTTGTTGTCGACGAAGACGAACGGGGCGAACGAGGTCTCGATGCAGAGGACGAACGGCTTCACTCCTTCCTCGACCTTCGCGCCGGTGCCGAGCTTGATGAGGGAGTTGATGTGGTTGGTGCGGCTTTCCAGCAGCTTGCCGGAGAGCTTGAAGTTGTCGATCACCTTGTTCGCCTTATCCGCGAGGGCGGAATTCTTCTTGTTGAAGCAGAGGCCGTACTGTTCCTTGCTCAGCGGCTTTTCCAGAATCCGGAACATGTCGCCGGTCTCCTTGAGCAGGATCTCCGCCTGCATGCGGTCCATCACGGCGGCGTCGGCCCTGCGGTCGATCAGGGCGGTGTTCACTTCCTCCTGGGAGAGGAACGGCAGAACGGATCTCGGCTGGATGTGTTCGCGGAGAAGTTCAAGATCGCTGGTGCCTTCCTGCGCTGTCACGCGGGCGCTCTTCAGGGTAGCGGCGTCTTCGATGGAGGAGTCCTTCGGCACGACGATCACCTGGGCGGAGATGTCGTAGACGGTGGAGAACAGCACGCGCTGTGCGCGCTGCGGGTTGATCGAAATGCCGGCCGCGCCGATGTCGACCTTGCCCATTGCCACGAGCGTGAAGATCTGCTGGAACGGCACGATCTTGTACTGGACCGGACGGCCGAGTTCCTTTCCGATCGCCTCGATGAGGTCGATGTCGATGCCCGCGACGGGATCGTTTTCATCTCCGGTGTAGTAGCAGTAGGGCGACGTGGAGGCTTCGCATGCGACGATCAGGGGTTTTCCCTTTTCGTCGTCGTTCGAGCATGACGGCAGAAGAGCCGCGCCGAGAAGCAGAATGGCGAGGAGACGGAAGAGTTTATTCATGGAAAACCTTTCTCCATTTGGGGATGAAGATGATTGAGTTCAAAAAACAATGCGGCGACCGCAATTACCCATAAAATATCACGTGTTTTCAATAATTCAAGAAAAAAGAGCGTTTTTTAAAGTATTTTTTCCGGTTTTTTGAAATTGATGCTCCGATGCGGGGGAAAACCGGGTTCCGGCGCCTCGTTTCGAACGGAATATGCCTCGTCCGCAAACGCAGTCGAGCGGACTTCTGCCGCGACGTTGGCGGTGAGGTAGGGCTTCTGCATGCCGCCTTGCCTTTCCCGGTTCAGACGAACAGGCGGAACTTTTTGCCCGCGTCGAAATCGGGCAGCGCGTACGCCGCCGTCCAGACGCCGTCCGCGGCCCGCGTCAGCAGGATGCCGTGCAGGAATCCGCACCAGTCGTCATTCGAAAACCCGCGGACGCCGATCGCGGCCAGCGCCGCCATGATCAGGACGTCGTGCGAAACGAAGATGGAGCAGGGCGAATCGAAAACGTTTCCGATGAGGAACTCCGTGATCTGCGCGCCGAAGGGGCGCATGTCCTTCAACCCTTCCGCGTGGCCCGTGGAGAAATACTCGCGCATCACGTTCTCCGTGTTGTGCGTACGGAGCATGGTCTCGAAATCGACCTCGCGCGAGAAGATCGTCAGGTCGCCGATCTCCGGGCAGTCGCGGATATCCCGCGCCGGAAAGCCGCCTCCTTCGATCAGGCAGAGGGCGGTATTGCGCGTTCTCTCGCGGGGAGAAGCGCCGAACGAAGCGTCGCCGAGGCCGGAAAGCAGTTTCCCGCAGCGTCGCGCGAGTTCTTCGCCTTCCGGAGTCAATACGGGATCGACAGAAAGCGCGCGCAGCGACTCGCGGATGGAATGGCGCACCATGAGCACGGTCCTGGCGGATTTTTCCGCGAGGGCGGGGATGGCGCTGTAGAAGACAGGCGACCGATCGATCCGGATGGAGTTCAGCATCAGGGGAAAATGCACGGGAGATATCAGTTCCCCATCCCGCCGGGGAAGCCGCCCTGCGGGAATCCGCCCTGGGGGAATCCGCCCTGGGGGAAGCCGCCGCCGAAGTCGCCCTGCGGAAAACTGAAACCCTGAGCGCCAAAGGCGCCCTGACCGCCGTTCTGGCTGTTCTGACCGCCACCGTTCTGGCTGTTCTGACTGTTGTCCTGGCGGCCCTGACCGTCGATGCCGCCGCCGATCTTGAAGCCGGTCGAGTTCGAATTTCTGGCTTTTGCTTCACGCTGCGGCACGATCCGGTCGGCGTTTTCGACGAACTCCGTGATCGTCTTCATATCCGAGACACGGCCGAGCTCTTTGCCGGAGGAGTCCAGGAAGATGACCGTGGGGTAGTTCGAGACGTGGAACTGGTCGGCGATCCGGCGGTTGTGCTCGACCTGCTCGCGGTTGCGCTTGTCCTTGCTTGTCCCGGCGTTTTCGGGGTAATCCATGTAGAGGACAAGCAGGCGGTCGCGCATCTTGTTCCTGAACTTCGAGTTTTCCATGCGCTCCGTCTTGAACTTGCGGGAATTGTTGTTGCTGGAGTTGTGGAAGAACACTGCGACCGCCTTGCCGGACTGCTGCGCCTTCGCCATCACGTCGTCATAGCTGCAGAACCAGCCGTTCGGGGCGCGCCCCCAGCGTTCCGGCGTGGTCGGAGCCTCCTGCGTGGTGGCGCGGGCGGGATTGTGGATCATTTCCTCCACTTTTTCGTCGGTCATCGTTTTCGGTACGCTGCCTATGATGTCCTTGATCTTGCGGCGCGTTTCCTCGTATTCGGGCCGGATCCCGTTCGGGTTGTAATTGGTGTCCCCGTACTTGTAATCGTTTTTGAACGGTTTGAAGTTCGGGTCGAAGCTGTTGCGGTCGAAATCGGAATCCGACTTTTCCTTCTCGGGTTCGGGATAGCGTTCCGAATAGGGGATGTAGGAGCCGTCGGCATTGAAGGACTTCGAGCCGGAGAAAGACGAGGACGCGGAGCGGGAACCGCCGCTGCCGGAGGATGTGGAGCGCGAACTGCCGCTGCCGGAGGACGTGGAGCGGGAACTGCCGCTGCCGGAGGACGTGGAGCGGGAACTGCCGCTGCCGGACGAGGAAGACGACGATGACGATTTGGAGGAAGACGAAGATTTGGACGAGGACGTTTTCGAGGAAGAGGAGTCCTCGTCATCGCGGGCGCCCCAGGTGTCCTTTGTGCTGTCGTCGACGAGCCGTGCCGAACGGGAGACGGACGGCTTGCGCGCGCTTTCGCCGGGGAGCTCGATGGCGGTGTCGTCATACGGGGCGATGAAGTCGTCCATGAGGCCGCCGCCGACGGGGGCGTCGCCGGGACCCGCGGAAAGGATCGGGATGGCGCAGAACGCCGCCGCGAACGCTGTCAGAATGTATCTCATTGTCATTTCTCCGGTTGAATCGTTTGGTTCGGGGGAAAACCGGGTTGAGGAAATCCAGTCACTACTATACTATAAGGCTTTTTTCGGAAAAATCAAACGAACTGCGCGTATTTTCTGAAATATTAGGTCGAAAAAAGGATTTAGAGCAGTGAAAGAGCGTCCACGTCCACGTAGAAATCCACGCCTTTCACCGTGCGCCGCCAGTTCATGACCTCCGACCGCAGGAATGCGCGGAACGCGGCGTTCGGCGGCGTCCTGACCGTGGCAAGGTAGCGGTACCGTCCTTTGATCCGTTCGATCGGCGCCGGCGTCGCGTCGCCGATCTCCAGCGGGGCGGGAAAGCGTTCCGCAATGCGCTGCACGAGCCTGGCGGCCATGTCTTCGATGAGCGTCGGGTCCTCGCCGTCGAAATGCAGGACCGTCAGGTGCGAGAACGGCGGGAAAAGCAGCTCTTTGCGGACCGGGAGCTCCTCCTCGAAAAAATCCTTGCAGGAATGTTCCGCCGCGCACCGGATGGCGCAGTTTTCGGGCGAAAACGTCTGGATGAGCACCTGTCCGTGGACCTCGCCGCGTCCGGCGCGTCCGGCGACCTGCGCGAGCAGCTGGAATGTGCGTTCGAGCGCGCGGAAATCGGGGAGATACAGCCCCATGTCGGCGTTCAGCACGCCCACGAGCGTGACGTTCGGGAAGTCGAGCCCCTTGGCGATCATCTGCGTGCCGATGAGGATGTCGAGGTCGCCGCGCCGGAATTTCGACAGCACCTCCTCGTATTTCTGCGGGTTCGTCATCGTGTCCGAATCCATGCGTACGATGCGTGCGCCCTGGAACAGCGCTCCGGCGAGGCTTTCGATGCGTTCCGTGCCGGTCCCGACGTAGTGGAAATCGGACTGGCCGCAGAGCGGGCAGACGGAGATCGCGGGGACGATCCTGCCGCAGAAATGGCAGATGAGCGAGGAATCCTTCTTGTGGTAGGTGTAGGCGACGGAGCAGTCGGGGCAGGTCGGAACGTAGCCGCAGGCGCACTGAAGCTGGCGCGAATAGCCGCGCTTGTTCAGGAAGAGGATGCTCTGTTCGCCCGCCCGGATCCGGCTGCGGACTGCTTCCACGAGGCGCTTCGAGAACATCGGCACGCGGTCTTCGTCGTCCCTCTCCAGGCGCATGTCCACGATCTCGACCGCGGGCAGGACGATCGACGGGTCCCAGCGGTCCGGCATCGACGCCAGCGCGTATTTCCCCGAGACGGCGTTCTGCCAGGATTCGAGCGAGGGCGTGGCGGAGCCGAGGACGACGAGCGCGCCCTCCATCCTGCCGCGGACCACCGCCACGTCGCGGGCGTTGTAGCGCGGCGCTTCGGACTGCTTGTAGGAGGAATCGTGCTCCTCGTCGACGATGATGAGGCGGAGATTCCGGAATGGCGCGAAGAGGGCGGAACGTGCGCCGACGGCGATGTCGACATCGCCGCGGTACACCTTCATCCATTCATCGTGGCGTTCGCCCTCCGTGAGGCCGCTGTGAAGTACGCTGACGCGTTCGCCGAAGCGCGCGCGGAACCGCGTCACAGTCTGCGGCGTGAGGGAGATCTCCGGGACCAGCACGATGGCGTTGCCGCCCTGTTCCAGCACGCGGGCGATCGCCTGCAGATAGACCTCCGTCTTGCCGCTGCAGGTCACGCCGTGAAGCAGCAGTACGTGCGGACTGCCCGCGGGACGGTCCGGGGCGAGCATGGCGAATA
Source organism: Victivallales bacterium (assembly GCA_016285335.1). Next base: position 9,360 of record JAEEQO010000068.1, read on the forward strand.
TCCTGTTCAGCGCGGCGGCCTGGTCGCCCGTGAGCTTCAGCGGGGTCGACGGCACGATCTTCGCGTTGCGGAAGGGGTCGCGGTCGGCGCGGACCTCCTCGATGTTCAGGATGCCGTCCTTCTCCAGCGCCCGGAGCTGGGGCGTCTTCGCTCCGGTCGCGGCCTGGACCTTGTCCGGGGAAACGCCGGGGTGAAGCGTGATGAACTGGATGGCGAGGGCGCGGACTTTGGCGCGAGCGCCCGCTTTTTCGAGGTAGGCGGCGGCTTTTTCCGGGGACGCCAGATAACAGCGCCGGACCTTCTTCGCCTTGACCTTGCCGCTGCGGACGGCGGACGGCAGAAGCGAGCGCAATGCCTGTTCGCGTGTGCAGCAGTAGTAATCGGCGATCCATGCGCCGAGCTTCGCGAGGGAATCGGGTATCTGCGGCACATCGCCGCAGATCTCGATGATCTCCTTCAGGTCGCCGCGGTCGGGGCGCGGAATCAGCCGCACCACGGTCGCGGGGCGCGGCTTGCGCCCCTTGCCGAACGGCACGTTGACCTTCATGCCGGGCTGGACGCGTCCGACGAGGCGCGGAGGGATCAAATAATCGAAGGTCCTGTCAAGCGACAAGTTGACAAGGACCTCCACTGCCGGAAGAGATGATACGTCTCCGTCTGGCATAATCTAAAAAATGTGTTGTGCCGGGGAGACGCGCTCCCCGGCGGAAAATCAGAGCTGTCAGCTATCCGATCCGGCTTACTTGACGACGCCGGTCTGCGGATAGAAGAAATTCTGGTAGTTGTGGGCCGGGGAGAGGATCCATTCCGGAGTCAGGATCGGGCCGTAGCCCCACTGGGAGCGGTTCGGATCCATCGGATCGTTCGGGCTGCTCGGGAGCGGGAAGGGGAAGGTGAGGAGTTCGAGGATGCCGACGCCCTCGCGGACCAGGAAATAGCCCACGCCGCCGATCACGCCATAGGTGGCGCCGGCGAGGTTGCCGTCTTCAAACTGAACGTGCGACATGAAAGTCGGGATCTCGAGGACGCCGAACGCAACGTCGCAGATGCCGCGACCGAGCTTGCGGGTGATACGGTTCCAGAGGTTCTCGTATCCCGGCGGCTGATCGGGGGACAGGTTCATGTTGTCGATGGCGAGAGCCTGCGTCATCCCGCCGATCATGGCGAAGAAGACGATGCTCAGGACGATTTTTTTCCACTGTTTCATTTGTTACTCCTTGAAGGGTTGTCTGAGTATGTTTTCAAAAAAGTATTGTTTTTTTTCAGGTTTTCACTGGAAATTTCGGAAAACACGTTTAATATATTCTTACATCGTTCATCAATCAAGTTGATTTCTCGATTTTTTTCGAATTTTTTTTGAAAAAGTCCGATTTCATCTGCTAATAACGTCTGAAAGGACGAAAAAAATGCCCAGAAACGTAAAAAAATCGAAAAAAAGTCCGGCGGAAGCTGTTCCGCATCCGACCCTGACCCTGCTTTCCCGCAGCCACACCGAGTACCCGGACACCCCGGACAAGGCGCGGCTCGAGTCGTTCGTGAACGCCTATCCCGCCCGCGATTACGAGATCCTGTTCGACTGTCCCGAGTTCACGAGCCTGTGCCCTGTGACCGGACAGCCCGATTTCGGCCACATCCGCATCCGGTACATCGCGGACAAGCTGTGCATCGAGAGCAAGTCCCTCAAACTTTACCTCTACTCGTTCCGCAACCATCACACGTTCCACGAGGAAGCCGTCAACCGCATCCTTTCCGACCTCGTGAAAGCCTGCAAACCCCGCTGGATGGAGGTTTGCGGCGAGTTCCGTCCGCGCGGCGGCATCGCCCTGACCATCACCGCCACCGAGGGCGCCAAACCCTGATCCCGTGCTTTTATTCAAAATCATATATAAGGAGACATCCGAATTGAACAAGAACGACCAGTCTTTTGAGGTGATCGAAGGCGGCGGCGCGACGTCCGCGTCCGGTTTCGAAGCCGCCGGCGTCACCTGCGGACTCAAACGGAGCGGCAAGGCCGACCTCGCGCTCCTCTTTTCCGCGGCTCCCTGCAACGCCGCGGGCACCTTTACCTCGAACCTCTTCCCCGCCGCGCCGGTCATCCTCTGCCGGGAACGCATCGAAGGCGGCGCGGGCATCCGCGCCATCGTGGTGAACAGCGGCGTGGCGAACGCGTGCACGGGCGAACTCGGCATGAAATACGCCCGCGAAACGGCGAAACTCGCCGCCGATGCGCTCGGGATCGACGAAACGCAGGCGCTGTCCTGCTCCACCGGCAGGATCGGCGTCCAGCTCCCGATGGACAAGATCGCCGCCGGGATCAAGGCGGCAGCCGCCGCGAAGAAGCCCGACGGGGGCCACGAGGCCGCGCTCGCCATCATGACGACCGACACCCGCCCGAAAGAATGCGCAGTCAGTTTTACTGTTGACGGGAAAAAGGTCACGATCGGCGGCATGACGAAAGGCGCGGGCATGATCGCGCCGCACATGTACCCCGCGGTCCCGCACGCCACGATGCTGTGCTTCCTCACGACCGACGCGGCCGCGTCCAACGCCGACCTCACGAAGTTCCTCGCCGAGGCCGTCGAAGTCTCGTTCAACCGCATCACGGTCGACAACGACATGAGCACGAACGACACGTGCCTGCTGCTCGCGAACGGGCTTTCCGGCGCGAAGATCGAATACGACGGCTCCGAAGCCGCGAATCTCTTCGCCGCCGCGCTGCGCCACGTGGTGCAGACGCTCGCGAAGGGCATGGTCATGGACGGAGAAGGCTCCTCGAAGTTCGTCGAGGTCGTCGTGACCGGCGCGAAGGACGCCGCCCAGGCGCACATCTGCGCGAAGGCCATTGCCGATTCCATGCTCTGCAAGACCGCCTGGTTCGGCTGCGATCCGAACTGGGGACGCATCCTCGCCGCCGCCGGGTATTCCGGCGCGCAGTTCAGCCCGGAGAACGTTTCGCTCGACTACGACGACAAGCCTGTCGTGCGCGGGGGCATGGACGCCGGAACGCCTGAGGCCGAGCTCTCCGAGGTCATGAAGACCGGCAGCTTCACCGTGCACATCGACCTCGGCGCGGGCGTCGCGTCCGACGTCATGTGGACCAGCGACATCACCTACGACTATGTGAAAATCAACGCGGACTACCACACCTGATCCGCGAACCGAAGGAACATCATCATGGAATCGAACCATAAGGAAAATCTTATCCACAAAGCGGACGTCCTCATGGAGGCGCTCCCCTACATCCAGCAGTTCCGCGATTCCGTCGCCGTCATCAAGTTCGGCGGCAGCGCCATGGAGGACCCGGACCTCACCGCCCGCACCATGCGCGACATCGTCATGCTGGAGGCGATCGGCATGAAGGTCGTGGTCGTGCACGGCGGCGGCAAGGCGATCACCGCCCGCCTCAAAGAACTGAACATCGAGACGAAGTTCGTGAACGGCCTGCGCTTCACCGATGCCGCGACCATCGGCGTCGTCGACGACGTGCTGCACAACCAGGTCAACCGCAGCCTCGTCGACTCCATCCTGAAGACCGGCGGCATCGGCGCGCAGATCTCCGGCAAGAAGATCCTCCGCTGCGAAAAGATGCTCTCCCGCGACCCGATCACCGGCGAGGAATCCGACATCGGGTTCGTCGGCCGCATCATCGGCGTCGACGCGCGGCCCATCCTCGACGCCCTGAACTTCCGCATCATCCCGGTCATCACCCCGCTCGCCATGGACTTCCACGGCCAGCCGTACAACATCAACGCCGACCTCGCCGCGTGCGAGATCGCCGAGGCGCTCCACGCCCGCAAGCTCGTCTTCCTGAGCGACGTGCCCGGCGTGCTCCGCGACCCGAAGGACGAATCCACGCTCATCT
>JAEEQO010000271.1 GCA_016285335.1 Victivallales bacterium
CGTCTTCGAGGACGTCCTCGTGCAGAAGCTCTCCGGAACCGACGGCATCGCCGGCATGATGCTCGAAAGCTGCCTGCTGCCCGGCAAGCAGAACCTCATGCCCGGCGTCCCGCCCGACCCGCGCATTTCCGTCACCGACGCCTGCATCGGGTTCGACGAGACGGAACGCCTCATCCTGAACGCCGCGGAACGCCTCCGCCACGGCACCCCGCACGCGATCTCCACCGCCAAGCCGCGCGTCGCCTACCTCGGCCCCGCCGGGACCTTCACGCACGAGGCCGCCCGCAAGGTCTTCGCCGAGACCGCCGAATACCGCCCCTGCTCCGGCATCCAGAACGTCTTCGCCTCGGTCGAGTCCGGCGAATGCGAATACGGCTGCGTCCCGGTCGAGAACACCACCGAGGGCGTCGTGATCGGCACGCTGGACGTGCTCGCCTCGACCCCCCTGAAGATTTACGCCGAGACCTCCATGAACATCCATCACTGCCTCATGGCGTCCGTCCCGAAGGAGAAGATCGGCGTCATCTACAGCCATGTGCAGTCGCTCGGCCAGTGCAGGAAATACCTCGAACGCAATTTCCCGGACGTCGAGACCGTCGGCGTCGGCTCCAACGCCCGCGCCGCCGAGTTCGCCGCGCTCAGCCCGAACGCCGCCGTCATCGGCGGGGAGAACATCGCGTCGCAGTACCACCTGAACATCCTGGACCGCTCCATCGAGGACACCCCGGACAACCGCACGCGCTTCCTGATCCTCTCCCGCGCGGAAAACAACATGATGCCGCACGCGAAATGCTGCATCTGCTTCACCGCACGCGAACGCTTCGGCGCGCTGCACGACTGCCTGGAACCCTTCAAGAACGCCGGCGTCACGCTCACCATGATCGAAAGCCGCCCCTCCGGGTCCGGCTGCTGGCATTACCGGTTCTTCATCGACATCGAGGGCGCCGCGAACGCCCCGCGCGTGGCGGCCGCGCTCGCCGGTCTGAAACCGCTCACCGAGGAACTGAAGCTTCTCGGCAGCTATCCCGTGCTCTGAGGCGGAAAAACAAAAACGCATCAACAGCAAAGGCGGCTTCGGAATCACCCGGAGCCGCCTTCTGTGTGTCAGCATATAGTTTTTTTCACAGCCCTGGGACTGCCATCTGCTGCGCCTTCGGCACCCAGAACGTGTTCTGGTAGACTCCCAGCGGATACTCCTTGACGTTCTGGTAGCGCTTGTTGATGACGAAGAGGTCGTAGGACGAGAAGAGGAAGAGGTACGGCTCCTCCTCGTGGATGAGGCGGTGGAACTTGTGGTAGAGCTCCGTGCGCTTGTCGAGGTCGAAGCACGTGCGGATCTCCATGATGAGCTTGTCCGCCTCCGGGTTGTTGAACGAGATATAATTGCTGGAACCGTCCTGGCCGATGGTCTCGGAGTGCCACAGCTGGTACGGGTCGTTGGAGACGGACATGCGCCACGCCAGACGGACCGCGTCGAACTGCTGCTTGTCGACGCGTTCGAGCAGGACGGACCATTCGAGGGAGAGGATTTCGAGCTTGACGCCGGCGCGGGCGAAATCCTCCTTCAGGATCGGCAGGAGCTTCTGGTCGGTCGTGCTGGAGTTGGTGTAGATCACGGTGAAGACGAACGGCTTGCCGTCCTTGTCCAGCACGCCGTCGCCGTCGGTGTCCTTCCAGCCCGCGTCGGCGAGCATCTTCTTCGCCTTTTCCACGTCATACTCGTACGGGTCGACGGAGGGATCGTTCGCCTTCGAATCGATGAAGAACGGCCCGGAAACGGGGCGGACGAGGTCGGAATACACGTCCCGCATGATGCGCTTGCGGTCGATCAGGTGGCTGAGCGCCACGCGGACGTTGCGGTCCTGGAAGAGCGGATTCTTCTGGTTCAGCCCGATGTACGAATACGCCATGCTCGGCAGCATCATCTTCCGCAGGAAGCCGCCCTCCTGGAATTCCGGCGTGTTCGTGTTGTTCACCCACTGCTCGGTCGTGAGGCTGTCGGCGTCGAGCGTCTGGGAACGGAGCGCCTGCAACCGGGTGTTCGGATGCTGGATGAGGTCGTAGACAACGGTTTTCAGCGCGGGCATGATGCCGAGGCGCTTGCCGTAATATTTTTCGAAGCGCTTGAAGACCACGCGCTTGCCTTTCTCCCAGCTGTCGAACTGGTACGGGCCGCAGCCGACGATGATGCGGTTGCGGACGTGGTCGTCGTTGAACTTCGCGCCGTCGAACGGCCCGTCGTAGGCATGGTAGAAATGGCGGGGCAGCGGACTGAGCGTGAGGGTGATCTCCTCGGAGAGGATGTACGGGCGCTCCCACACGACCTCGAATTCATAGTCGTTGATCACATTGACCTGCTTCAGGTCGGCCAGATAGCTGCGCAGCGGGGCGGCTTTCACC
>JAEEQO010000272.1 GCA_016285335.1 Victivallales bacterium
ATTCCGCGCGTTCCTGAACACGATCCGGGAGCAGGGCGGCGCGGTCATCACGCGCGGCGACTGCCTGGACGACCTGAAGGACGCCGAAGGCGGAAAGGAACTGTACGACATGCTGAACGACGAGCAAGTGTTCGTCATTGTAAAGTCCGACCTGAATCTTTTCCAGGAAAAGAAGCTCGAAAGCCTCCGGGCGAAACCCGGCAGCCAGGACGATCCGAAGCTGATGAAGAAGATCAAAAAACTTGACGGCAAACGCGTCAACATTTTCTATCACATACCCGAATCCATCGCGCAACCCACCGAAGCGAACGTCGTGGAGCAACCCGCCGAAGCGAACGTCGTGGAGCAGCCCGACGATCCCCCGGAAATCCACTTTGACTGAACAGAAGGGACCCCGCAATCATGACAACGCCCGAAATCGAACTTTCCCTCGTGATCCCGGTCTACAACGAGGAGGAAAACCTGACCGAGCTCATCGCCCGCACGACCGCGGCCTGCGACAAGCTGGACTGCACGACCGAGATCATCCTGGTGGACGACGGCAGCGCCGACCGCAGCATGGAAATGATCATCGAGGCGTCGCAGAAGGATCCGCGCATCGTGGGCGTGATCCTGACCTCGAATTTCGGCCAGCACGCCGCCGTGACCGCCGGATTCCAGACCTCCCGCGGCAAGTACGTCGTCACGCTCGACGCCGACCTGCAGAACCCGCCGGAGGAAATATACAAGCTCCTGGAGAAGCTGCGCGAGGGCTACGACGTGGTCGGCTCCATCCGCGAAAACCGCCAGGACACGCTGTTCCGCAAGCTCGGCTCGAAGACGGTCAACCTCATGGTCCGCAAGCTCTGCAACGGCAAGACCATGACCGATTACGGCTGCATGCTCCGCGGCTACAGCCGGAACGTCGTCAACGCGATCCTGGAGTGCCCCGAGAACGGCAAGTTCATCCCGATGCTCGCCATGACCTACGCGCGCAAGTCGGTCGAGGTGCACGTGAAGCACGCGGAACGCGCCGCGGGCGAATCCAAGTACAGCGTGATGAAGCTGATCGCGCTTCAGTACGACCTGCTGACCGGCACCAGCACGTTCCCGCTGCGGATGCTGACCTTCTTCGGGTTCGGCGTCGGCGCGTTCGGTGTGCTGTTCGGCCTCTACGTCTTCATCCGCTCCCAAATTGACAAGGACTGGGGTGCGTTCGGCACGTTCGCGATGTTCGCGGTCGTTTTCGTGCTGATGGGCATGCAGTTCGCGTCCATGGGGCTTCTCGGCGAATATATCGGCAAGATCCACCTGAACGCACGGCGCCGCCCGCAATTCTTCATCGAATCAGTTCATCGTTCAAATAAAACTCAAAACAACGAACAGGAGTGACACCACATGAAAGCTGTCGTCTTCGCCTACAACAACATCGGATGCATCGGCATCGAACAGCTCGTCAAGGCGGGCGTGACCATCCAGGCCGTCTTCACCCATGCCGACGATCCCAACGAAAACCTCTGGTTCCGTTCCGTCGCAGAAACCGCCGCCGCCCTCGGCATCCCGGTCTTCGCGCCGGAGGACGTGAACCATCCGCTCTGGGCCGGCCGCATCAAAAAGATGGCCCCGGACTTCATCTTCTCGTTCTACTACCGCAAGGTCATCGGCAAGGACATCCTCGCCATCCCGAAGAAGGGCGCGTTCAACCTCCACGGTTCGCTGCTCCCGAAATACCGCGGCTGCGCCCCGCTGAACTGGGTCGTGATCAACGGCGAAAAGGAATCCGGCGTGACGCTCCACAAGATGACCGCGAAGGTCGACGCGGGCGACATCGTGGCGCAGGAGAAGTTCGCCATCGCCGATTCCGACACGGCGAGGGATGCCCACCTGAAGGCCGCCGCCGCCGCCGAAAAGATGCTCAAAAAGATCCTGCCGTCCGTGCTCGCGGGCAAGGCCAAAGGCAAAAAGCAGGACGAGAAGCAGGCCACGTACTTCGGCCGTCGCCGTCCCGCCGACGGCCTCATCGACTGGACGAAGGATGCCGTGTCCGTACGCAACCTCGTGCGCGGCGTGACCCGTCCCTTCCCCGGCGCGTTCACGTTCATCGCCGCCCAGAAGTATTTCATCTGGGACGTCACCGTCGTGCCGCTGAAGAAGAAAGCCCCGGCGGGCACCATCGTCTCCACCGCCCCGCTCGTGATCGCCTGCGGCAAAGGCGCCGTGCAGGTGAACTTCGCGCAGAAGGACGGCGGCCTGTACACGACCGGCGAACAGCTCGCCGCGGACAGCCGTTTCACCCCGAAGATGGTCCTGACCAACTCCCCGATCGTCGGCCCGAAGCGCAAGAAAAGCGTGCTGATCCTGGGCGTGAACGGTTTCATCGGCAGCGCCATCAGCAAGCGCCTGCTCGACGACGGCAACT
>JAEEQO010000273.1 GCA_016285335.1 Victivallales bacterium
CTTTCTGCACAACTTGGCTTGAAAAATGTGCAGAACCGGGTTATAGTATAGGCAGAACGGAGATTCTGCCCGGAGGCTGACCATGAAACAATTCGATTACACTTCCTTTCCGTCTGCACTGCTGACCTCGGAAATCTGCAACCTCATCGCGACGATTCACGAATATCGCGGCAGGCAGACCCTGTTTTCAAAGGCAAAGAAAGATGTGCTGAAAACACTGCTGGAGCTCGCTGTTGTTCAGAGTACGGATGCCTCCAACCGGATCGAAGGCATCTTCACCTCGGACGAGCGCCTGAAAGAACTGGTTACACAGAAGGCGGAACCGGCGACCCGGAATGAAAAGGAGATCGCCGGATATCGTGACGTCCTCGCTACGATCCATGAAAACTACGAATTCATTCCCGTAACGCCGAACACGATCCTGCAGCTTCACCGCGATCTGTATTCGTTTCAGGCGTCCGGGATCGGCGGACACTGGAAGGACAGCGACAACGTGATCGCCGAAACGGACCGGTTCGGAAAAAAACGGGTTCGTTTCACCCCGGTCCCGGCGTTTGAGACGCCGGATGCCGTAAAACGCCTCTGCGAAGCCTATAACGAGGCGGTTCAACAGGAGGTTTACGATCCGCTCCTGCTTTCCATGCTGTTCGTCTTCGATTTTCTCTGCATCCATCCCTTCAACGACGGCAACGGGCGCATGAGCAGGCTTCTGACCTTGCTTCTGCTGTATCGGCAGGGATACGCCGTGGGCAGATACATCAGTCTGGAACGGCTGATCGAACAGTCCAAGCAGACGTATTACGAAGTCCTGCGGGAGAGTTCCGACGGGTGGAACACGGGCCGGAACGATCCTGTTCCGTTCCTGCGGTACATGCTCGGCACGATCATCAAAGCCTACCGGGAGTTCGAAAGCCGTGTTGCGCATCTTGTCAACGGAAACGTGACGAAGGCGGACCGGATCCGCATGGTCTTCGAGCAGCGTCTGGGAAAAGTGTCAAAGGCCGACATCGCGATGGAATGCCCGGACATCAGTATTTCCACGATCGAGCAGACCCTCGGAAAACTTTTGTCGGAGGGCTTTATCGGGAAGGTCGGACGCGGAAAGCAAACCGCATACGTCAAGCGGTGAGAGCTTTTTGCATCACAGATGGTCGAGGTCCAGTCTGTAATCCGCGTAGGAAGGCATTTTGGCGAACTCTTCGGGATCCCACGGGCTCGGGGCCGGCCAGGAGTGATAGAACCAGACGTGATATTTCCTGACGTACAGGACGTTTTTATCTTTTTCGTCCACCTCGGAGATCCTGGATACCAGTTCCCTCCTGATCTTTTCCGCATCTTCCTCATTTTCGGTGCACAGGTAGATGTTCCATTCCATGGCGTCTTCTCCGAACGTGAAGGTATAGACCCGTAACACCTGATACCAGCCGTTCCGCCGGCGCATTTCAGGCGCCAGACCGTACGCAAAAGCCACATCGGCTTCCCCCGTGAAAAATACGGACGGATTGTCCGTCAGGATATTCCGAACGGCTGCGGCGCTGAGATTTCCCGTTTTCCCTATGACTCCGGCTCTGAGAAAAACTGCTGCGACGGCAGCGGTATGGTACATCAACAAAAAAATAATCGTCAGGGAGATCCAGAGCGCGATTTTTACCCCCGGAGAGAATTTCACTTCGTTTCCCTTGCCTTTGGGGGAGGTCTCCGGCGAAGATTCCGGCCTGGAATCAGGAAAGTTTGCGCTCATATTTTTCACCCTTTGTGTTTCGTGTCTTTCATCTAATATATAACGTTTTTTTCGAAAAACAAACAGAGTAAGATGTTTTTTCGGCATGAAAAAAGGCCGGACTCCGTTTTGAGGCGGAGCCCGGCCAAATCACAAGACTGATTCGTTCAGCTTCGGATCACTTGCTTTCGGGGGAGAGCTCGGTGCCGAGGCGGAAGAAGTCGACGTCGACAAAGCCGCCGGCTTCCTTCGTGGCGAAGTTGAAGATGCCGAAACGGTAGCCCATGAAGTGCGGCATGCTGTAGGGCATGCTGATGGCGCTGCCGATGCGCGTCCAGGTCTTGCCGTCCTTGCTGTAGTAGAAGAAGGACTGGTCTTTTCTGCGGATGTTGAGCTTGTATTCGTCCGAGGCGGGCGCGTTGACCGGCGCCACGTCGACTTCCACGCGGAGATAGGCGATGTCGCCGTCGAGCGGGACGGACGCCACTTCGGTCATTGCCGAAGGAGCCTGCTGGGGCTGCTGGCCCGGCTGGCCGCCGAAACCGCCGCCGAAACCGCCCATGCCGCCGCCGAAGCCGCCGCCCACGCCGGGACCGCCGCCGAAGCCGCCCATACCCATTGCCGGAGCCGGAGCGAGGTTGCCGCCCTGCGGACGCTGTCCGCCCTGGCC
>JAEEQO010000069.1 GCA_016285335.1 Victivallales bacterium
CGTCGCGCATGACTTCGAGGTCCTTGACTGTGTCGGACATGTTCTTCTGAAGCGTGACCCCGCCGACGTCGCGGATGGTCTGCGCCAGCACGAGGATCGTCGCGCGCTTGGTCTGCTGCTTGTTCCACTTCAGCAGATTGACCACGCGGCTGAAGATCTCCTCGGCCTGGGCATCGGGGACGTTCTTCGGGATGATCTTCTCCATCTGGTCGCCGGAGCCGTAGGCGGTCGGGAAGACGGCGGTGCGGCGCTGGAGGTGACCCTGGGACGTCGCGTAGGTGACGGCTTCGGAGAGGTCCTTGGCGTAGGCATCAACATCCGTATTGTCAGAGTCGACGGAGACGTTACTATTATTGTGGCCGATCGTGCCGCCCGCGGCGGTCCCGTTATACATATTGGCGTAGGTCTGGTAGACCGGGAAGTCGATGAAGAGGGATTTGAACGCGAACGGGGCGCTGCTGCCGCCGAAGTTCGCCACGCAGTTCAGGTTGATCATACCGATCACGTCGTCCATGCCGCGGTCGGTGCTTTGGGTAAGCGCGACCTGGTCCAGCAGATGGCCGTCGCCGGCCTGGTAGGTTTCCATGCGGATGCCGTTTTTGGAGGCGCACTTCAGGTTGATGGTCTGCCACGGGCTGCCGCGGTGGATGGCGCCGAGCTCCCACAGGGAGATCATCGGGGCGTGCCGGATGTACGCGGTGGAGATGGTGTTGCTTCCGGAATAGACGGGATCGCTCGTCTTTTCGTTGTCGTGGTAGGTGCCGAGGTTGATGACGTTGTTGCAGGAGCCGAGCGTGGAGTTGATCTGGTTTTCCTGTTCCGCGAACGTGGCGGTCCACTGTTCGCGGCCGAGGTTGTGGCGCGGGTCGTTGACCTGGGCGTCGAAGTAGAAGTGTTTGCTGAAGTCACCGGATCCGGCGACCTGTTCGCCGCCCGGGATGAACGTGCGTCCGTTCTGAAGCAGCGCCGGCATCAGGGAGAGGTCGGCATTGCGTCCGGCGTAGTCGCGCATGACGATACGGTCGAGGCTGACCCTGACGTTGCGGACTTTGATGTAGCCGTAGAAATCGCCTTCATGGCCCATGGGGCGGTCGTAGCCGTCGCGTGACGGCGTGGTTACGCTGCCCACGGAGCCGCTGTCGAGCATGTACGTGTAGACGTTGTACCCGGAAGGGCTGCCGGACTGGGTGATCTCCCAGGCGGTGTCGGCGTTGAATCGGACGGTCGCGGGACGCCAGTCGTTGCCGGAATTGTTTTCCGGGTTCAAATATTCGTAGGAGACTTCGCCGATCAGGATGGGGGCCTGGACGGAGATCGCGCCGTCGCTGCCGCCGGTGGTCGGGTACATGTTCACGGTCTCGACGTTGAGCGTGAGCTCATGGTTGTAGGAGCAGTCGGTATACCACACGCGCCACTTCCAGGACGTCGGATTGTTCGGGTCTTCGAGATAGCGGTCCTGAAGGCGCATTCCGAGGTTGCCGCCGACCGAGACGTCCGCCTGCACCTCGTTGATGTACGGGGTGCGCTTGTTGCCGGTGTAGGTCGGGACGCCGCCGAGCCAGTTGTCGTTGTCGGTCACGGGCGGGCGGTTGATGGATGCGTTGTAATTAATGAGGTTCGCGACGGTCTGGTTCACGTTTGCCTGGCTCGTGTTGGCGTTGCTGAACCATGGGATCGCGCCCTTCACGGTGTCGAGGGAAATGGAATCCCAGTCGGTGCGGATGAGCGGGAACCGGTAGGATTCGCCGGAGCCGAGTCCGTGCTGCGTAAGGTCGCCGACGGCTTTCCCGTCGGCGCGGAACTTGTTGTATTCGCCCTGCAGCGAGACGTTGAAATACTGGTCGGCCATCATCTTGAGCTGCAGCTTGTTCGAGTTCGAGCCGCCTTCCGTGACCATGTCGGTGAGGAAGAATTCCAGGTCCTGCCAGCCGTCGGAGGGATATTTCTCGCGGATCCTCTCCGGGTAGATCGCCCCCGTGAAATCCCAGCCGTGCCGGGTGCTCCTGAAGATGAACTGCGGTTCGCAGGTCCAGCGGCCGAGACGCTTCTGGTACATGGAATTATCGAAATCGTAGTAGTTGCGTCTGCCGAGAGCGTTCGGGTTCAGCTGGTCGTTCATGCCGATGGCGACGTAGGCGTAGCGGCCCAGGATGCGCTCGTTTGTCGTGTCGCCGTAGACTTTGCCGTACACGTATTCCCAGGAGGGGCAGCGGGAGTCGTCGCGGTCGTAGTAAACGCTTTTGCTGAAGCGGAGCGGGCCGTCGTTGAACGAGAATACGCCGGTCTTCTCCAGTTTCCAGATCCAGTCGGACGAATAGTCGTTCGGGATGCCGTTCGGCTTGCTGGTATTGTAGTTCGAGCACGCGTAGGAGGCGTTGTCGGACTGCATCAGCGCCAGCATGGCGCGCGTGACGGCGCCGTCGGCGAGGATGCGGGCCGAGGAGGAATCGACGTACGCGGCGGCGACCTTGCGGCTGGTCGAGGAGATGGAGGAGAAGATCATGGCGGTAATCAGCGCCATGGAAAGGATGCAGAGCGTAAAGAGGAGTGCCATGCCGTGTTCGTGGCGGGCGCGTGCGGCCCGTCTCAGCATCCGCATCATCACATCAGTATGTTTGCGCGGTTTCATCATCACATGCTCCTTCCCGTTCACAGTTTGGGTTTCGGCTGTCCGCGGTCGATCACGACCATGCGGCGGAACTCGCGCTTGTCGGCGTTGTTCAGAATGGTGCTCTTTGCGCCCGGATTGGCCTCCATGCGCTTCATGGTCTTCTTGTCGACGAGTTCCAGGCGGAGGACGACGATCGCGGGCAGGATCTTGAAGTTTTCGCCGTAGACCGGCCGGACTTCGAACTTGGTGACGCCGTCGACGAGCTCGGTCTCGTTGCCGAAGGTGGCGTTTTTGACATCGAACGTATCGCCCGCGGAGTCGCTGGAATAGTAGAGCTTGTTGGATTTCAGCTCATACTTCACGCCGACGATGTTGGTCTTCGCGCTGGAGTTCAGCTTCTCCGGGCGGACCGTGGCGACCTTGAAAAAGCTGTTCTGGCTGTGATCGAACGGCGTGATGTCATCGTCCGTCTGCGAATAGTACACGCACGTGAGGTCGGTCGCCATCATGTCCATGGCGATGCGGGCACGCTCGAACATCTCGGAGCGCTCCATGCCGGAACTCAGCACGGTTTCGGTCGAGGTGTAGAACTGCATGAGTCCGAGCAGGAAGACGGACAGCACGCTCATGGCGATCAGGACTTCAACGAGTGTAAAAGGTTTTTTCATCGGAAGGCCTCCTCAGTTCGTCTCTCTGGTGTAGGTGGGATCGAAATACTCGCGGACGAACGTGCGGGACTGGCGCGGGAAAGCGGTATTTTTCTTGTAGGGCTTCGTGATCGGCCAGGTGATCTCAATGAAGACGCGGACCAGGACGGGCTTTCTCGTCTCGGGATGCACGATGGTGTTGAGGTTAACCGTCTTCGGCTTGCCCGACGAGACGTCTGCCGAGGTCAGCTTGAGGTTGTCGGTCTTGCTTTCCTTCCAGCAGAAGACTTCCGCCGCGAAGTCGGCTTTTTCGCCGGGCGGGCCGAAGAGGAACACGAAATGTCCGTCCTGAAGGCCGGTGGCGGGCTCGATCCGGTAGGAATTCTCGTCCAGCGTTTCGCCGGCGTAAGTGGCGCGGGCGGCGTCCGCGAACGTGCTGGGTTTGGTGGTCTTCAATCCCTGGATCCAGTCGAAATGCTCCCAGGCGGCACGGTCGAGCTGCGCGATCACGGTGTTGGCGGCGTCGGCGGCAAGCGTGTCGCCGACGGAATCGGAGGTGGACTTGACGGCGATCGGCAAAAGCGCCATGATGGCGGCCACACCAATCGCCGCGACGGCCATTGCCACCGCGATTTCAATCAGACTGAACAATTTTTTTCTGCTCATGAAGACCTGCTTTCCTGATTGCCGGACTGGTCCGGCTGTTGGTTCCCGCGCCGTTTCCGCCCGACGCCGCGCCGTTCGCTCCGGGACAGGCGGGATTCCGGCCCGTCCGCTGAAGAAACGGCAAATCCGCCGGGCGCTGCGGAGCATGTCCGGCGGCGGATCGGAGCAAACGCTCCGGGAACTGCCAAAGAGCCTGAAAAGGATCCGTCGGAAGAACTGTTTTGAACCGGGAGCGGTTCGCGGCAGTTATTCCGCGGCGAGGATTTCGTAGATTTTCTTGCGGTCGTTGCCTGCGGCGTGGATGCTGGCGATGACGTTGTCCTCTTTGAGGCGGGAGGAGATGCTGCCCAGGAGCTTCAGGTAGGCTTCGGGGTCGCGTTCGTCCGCGGCGAAGAAGACGGCAAGCGTCACGGGCTCCTCGTCGAGCGTCTTGTAGTCGGTGACCGGGTTGGTGCAGACTGCCACGATCACGAGCGGGGACGGGAAGCCGTTGATGCGGATATGGGGAAGAGCAAGTCCTTTGCCGACGCCGGTGGTCATCATGCGTTCACGTTTCCAGATCGCCTCGCGGATCTGGTCTTCGTCCATGGTGCAGCGGGTGCAGGCATGGGCGATAATGGCGTCCAGCACTTTCTTTTTCGTCTCGCCGTCCACGATCAGGATGGAGTCCTGCTGGAGGTACTTTACGAATTCCGGTTTCATAGTTTCTGCCTTTCTATAAAAGATTGGTTTGTATTCCGATGACGGGATAAAATACCCTCAATTCCGAAAAAATGCAAGCCTGTAATACGAAAAACCCGATTTTTTTTTGTCTTTTTCCCATATTTTAAGCGTTTTAAAGCATTTTTGGCGCCGGAAACGGCTTTTCGGAAATCGACGGCGCCGGTCCTGAAAAAAACGGGGCCGGCACTTTTTTTCGTGAAAAATCGTCAGTCGTTCATCGCCAGCGCGGCTTTCGTGATGCCGGCGACTTCGGAGGAGACGGCCTCGGAGTCCAGGAAGCCCTGCGGGAGCTTTCCGGCGTCGCAGGCGGCGAGGAATTTCGGATCGAGCGGGATCTGCGCGAGGAGGGCGAGGCCTTCCTGATTCGCGAGCTTTTCGCCGCCGCCGGAGGAGAAGAGGGCGTGCTTCGCGGAGCAGTCCGGGCAGACGTACGCGCTCATGTTTTCCACGATGCCGAGGATGCGGACATCCAGGCGGTTGCAGAAGCTGACGCATTTGCGGCAGTCGGCGAGCGAGACTTCCTGCGGGGTCGTGACCACGATGGCGGCCTTGTCGCCCTGGATCATCTGGCAGGCGGACAACGATTCGTCGCCGGTCCCGGGCGGGAAGTCGAGGATGAGGTAGTCGAGGTCGTCGCCCCAGTCGACTTCTTCGAAGAGCTGTCCGAGCAGACCGATCTTCGCGGGTCCGCGCAGGATGACCGCGTCGTCGGGATTCTCGAGCAGGAACCCGATGGAGACGAGTTTCACGCCGGCGACGGACAGCGGCTGAAGTCCCGCTTCGGTGCCGTCGAGGCGGCGGTCCGCCGCGCCGAACAACGTCGGCTGGCTCGGTCCGTGGAAATCGACGTCCAGCAGCGCCACTTTCATGCCTTCGCGGGCGAGGGAGACCGCGAGCGCCGCGGCGACCGTGCTCTTGCCTACGCCGCCCTTGCCGGACAGCACCATGATTTTGTGTTTGATCTTGTCGAGACGGGAAGGTTTGCGTTCGTTGCAGGAACCCGCGGAGCCGCAGGTCGAGCAGGAACCGGTGCAGTTTTCGGACATGGATTCGATCCTTTGATGGTTGCGTGAATGGATGCGTGCAAGGAAAAAAGTCTGCCTGAGCGAAACGGAGCGGGGCGAACGGGGACCGGACGGCCCGTCAGACGCCGCGGAGTTTCCGCTGGAGCTGGTTCAGGACGGAACGGTATTCGTCGTCTTTGAGCGAGTTCGCCTCGACCTGCTTCACGGCGTGGATCACGGTGCCGTGGGAGCGACCGCCGAACGCGTGCCCGATCTCCATGTGCGACTTGGTGGTGAGCTTGCGGCAGAGGTACATGGCGATCATGCGCGGGTCGGCGATGTTCTTCGGCTTCTTCGGGCCGGTGAGGTCATAGACCTGAAGCCCGAACACCTCGGCGACGGCCTTCTGGATTTCCTCGATGGAGATCGAGCGGGATTCCGCTTCCTTTTCGAGCTGGTCGGACAGGATGCCCTTCGCGGTCTCCAGGTCGATCTCCTTCTTCATCGCGGCGGCGTACATGGACAGGCTCATGAGCGCGCCCTTCAGCGGGCGGATGTTCGAGGAGATGCGTTCGGCGATGAAGGTCAGGATCTCGTCGCTCAGCTTCAGGCGCAGCCCCTGCTGTTCCTGCTTCAGGATGGCGAGGCGCGTTTCGAAGGAGGACTGCGTGATCTGCGTGGTCACGCCGGAGGAGAAACGGGAGATGAGGCGTTTTTCGAGGCCGGGGATCTCCGACGGCTGCTTGTCCGAGGTGAGGATGATCTGGCGGCCGAGGCCGGTGAGCGTGTTGAACGTGTTGAAGAACTCTTCCTGGAGGCTGGTCTTGTTGCCGAGCGTGTGGACGTCGTCGACGAGCAGGTAGTCCACGTTGCGGAATTTCTCGTGGAACTCGTGCATGGTCTTGTTGCGGAGCGAATCCACGAACTCGTTGAGGAAATCTTCGCAGGAGGTGTAGCGGACGCGGACCGACGGGTTGTGCGTCAGCACCTCGTGCGCCACGGCGAACAGCAGGTGCGTCTTGCCCATGCCGGAGCCGCCGTAGATGTAGAGCGGGTTGATGTCGCCGGGTTTCTGGGCCGCGGCGTGGGCGGCGCAGTAGGCGTAGCGGTTTTCCTCGCCGACCACGAAGTTGTCGAACGAATGCTTGCTGATCTGGTTTTTCAGGGCCGGGCTGATCTGCACGCCGCCGGCGGCGTCGAGCTCGGCGGGAAGCGGGGAGCCGGAAAAATCGTCTTCCCCCACGACATCAACGGAATCGAACCCGTAGCCGAACTCGTATTTCACCTCAAGCCCCGGGTATCCCGCCGCGGCAAGCGCGTCGGCGAGCACGTCGCCGTAATTGTCCGTCACAAACGAGGCAAGGAAGTGGTCGGACGTCCCGATCACGATCTGCTTTTCGTCGGCCGAAATCGGCACCATCTTCTTGAACCATTGATTGAACACGTTCTCGGACCTGGCCCGGATATGCCCGATTACGGCCTGCCATATCTCGGAGGCGTTACTTTCTCCGTTCGACATCTTGTCTTTCCTCTAGTCGTTCACTTCGTATCGTTTAAGGTTGTTTTTCAGAACTTGTTGACAATGCCCTCCGAAAGCCCTTCCCGGAGCCGTTCGGACGCCTTGTCCGGACCGGACGACGCACCCGGCAAACGACAGGCGCAAAAGGGCTTCCGCGTGTTTTCCGCGGGTCCTGATCCCACCTGGATTTGAGCTTGCAGACTGTATCGGTCCGGTGATTCGGGAGACATGCCCGACTTTTCGAAAAGTCAAGCCGATTTCCCGAAAAATTCGCACTTTTTTCGGAAGCCTGACAACCCTGCGAAAATCAACGACATACAAGCACTCTTGACAAGTTGTTGACAAGTTGTTGACAATCGCCGCGGCGTCCTGCGTCAAAAACACAGTGCGGACGTCCGTCGTGCCGCCGCTTTCCGGCGCCATCTCCTGCCGGGCCGCGGCGAAACGTCACAGGGGGACCCGTGAATTCGGGGCGATGCGGGAAGAAAGGCGTTCGGGAGGCGGAAAACGCGAAGAACGCTATCTTTAATTTGCACCATTTTTCCGATTTAGCAAGTCGAAAACGAAGGATTTTTCGGACTTTTCCCGTATCCTGTTGATTTCATGTTGAAAAAAAATATTTCGGGTGCATATTATGGTATCACTTTTTTTTACACGGAGCATATTATATGGAGAAAAAGCGTCGCATCCTGTTCCTTCTGGACCACTGCCTCACGCCGTTCGAGCGGATCGAAAGCTGCGGCATCCTGTGCGAGAAGGACACCATCATCGCCATCGGAGGCGAGACGGCATTTTCGCTGGATGAACCCGGGCTCGAGGTCGTGAAGCTCCCGGACGCCTACGGACTGCCCGGTTTCATCGACACGCACATCCACGGGCTCGGGGCGAACGTCATGCCCGAGTTCAGCAGAGATCGCGACCCGGTGCAGGAAATGAGCCGGATCCTGGCGCGGCATGGCGTGACCACGTTCTTCCCCACGATCGTGTCCCTGCCGAGGGAGACCATGATCGCGCAGGTCGACGCCATCTGCGGTTCCATCCAGCGCGGCTACAAGTACGCCGAACCTCAGGCCATGCACCTCGAAGGCCCGTTCATCAACCCTCAGAAACGAGGCGACCAGATCGCGTCGAACATTTCGCCCGTCGACCTCGGGTTCGCACGCGAGCTTTTCGAGGCGGGACACGGCCGCATCAAGGTCATGACGTTCGCGCCCGAAATGCCGAACGCGGTCAAGCTGGTCGAGCTCATGCTCGAACACGGCGTGATCCCCTCCATGGGGCACAGCCTGGCGACCGAGGACGAGACGCTTCGGGCGATCGACGCCGGGGCGCACCGCTGCACCTACATCTTCAACGCCATGCCGTCCATCTACCACAGGTCGTCCTCCCTCACCGCCATCGCGCTCACCGACGACCGCGTGACCATCGAGATCATCGTTGACGGCCTGCATCTGCATCCGACCATCGTGAACATGATCGTCCGCTGCAAGCCCGCCGACAAGATCGTAGTCATCAGCAACGCGGTCGTGCTGGAGCACAGTCGCGAATCCAGTGCCCAGCCCGAGGTCATCCGCAACGTCGACGGCATCATCTCCGGCTCCACCATGACGCTCGAAAACTCCTGGCTCCACCTCCTCAGCTACGGCAACATGTCCAAATCCCTCGCCGCCGCCTGCATCTCCACCAACCCCGCCAAGGACCTCGGCCTCATCACACGCGGCGAGCTCCGTCCCGGCAAGCGCGCCGACATCACCATCCTCGACAAGAATACGAACCGCGTCCGCATGACCGTCTCCCGCGGCAACATCATCTACGACTCCGAAAATCCCGACATCTGAGCTCATCCCCCCTCATGAACAGCAAAAGCATCCATCCTTATCTCCTCCTCGACACCGGATCCTGCCGCAAACTCGAACAGGTCGGCCAGTTCCGCATCATCCGTCCCGCGCTCAACGCCTTCTGGCGGCCCACGCTCCCCGAAAAAGAGTGGAACGCCGCCGACGCGGTGTTCGAACGCCAGAGCACGGGCGGCGGCGTGTGGACCTGGAAACGCGGCATGCGGCAGCCGGACGAAGGAAAATGGATCGTCCGCTGGGGCGAGGTCAACTTCCTCGTGAAGCCGACCCACTTCGGCCACCTCGGGTTTTTCGCGGAACAGATCGGGAACTGGGCGTGGCTGAGGGAATCCGCCGCGCTCCTGCCGCCGGGCTCCGACACGCTCAATCTCTTTGCGTATTCCGGCGGCGCCACGTTCGCCATGGCGCAGGGCGGCGCGAACGCGTGCCATCTGGACGCCTCGCGCGGGATCATCGACTGGGCGAACAAGAACCAGGCGCTGAACCACGATCTGAAGGGAAACATCCGCTGGATCTGCGACGACGCCATGAAGTTCGTGGCGCGCGAACAGCGCCGCGGGCACAAATACCGCGGCATCGTGCTCGATCCGCCGTCGTTCGGACGCGGCGCACAGGGCCAGGTCTGGAAGATCGAGTCCGACATCGCCGACCTGCTGGCGTCTGTCCGCGCCATCCTCGACACCTCGGGCCGTTTCTTCATCCTCCTCACGTGCCATTCGCCGGGGTTCTCCGCGTTTTCGCTCGGACGCATGGTGAAACAGGCGTTCCCGGACTTCGCCGCGCAGGTCGAATCCGGCGAAATGCTGATCCCGGAGACGTCCGCGCCGGACCGCGCGCTCCCCGCCGGACTTTTCGCACGTCTCCGCAACTGATCCTTTTCCCGCACTATGCTCATCCGTCCTCCAGAATCCCTCCCGCGCCGGACCGCTCCGCGCCGTATCGCCGTCCGCGTGAAGCAGAAGGCCGTGCCCGCGATCCGCTCGGGGCATCCGTGGCTGTTCGAGGACTCCGTGAAGAAAGCGCCGCCCGATGCCGCGCCCGGCGACGTGGCAGTGCTGTACGACCCGGACGGAAAGAAGATCCTCGCCGCCGGGCTGTGGGACCCGCATTCCCCGCTTCGCGTGCGCATCCTGCAAAAGGACCCCGCACGCCCTCCGGTCGGGTCCGCGCTTTTCAACGAGCTTACGGCGACGGCCGCCGCGCTTCGTGTCGGCGTCGCCTCGGACCAGACCACGGCGTACCGGCTGGCGAACGGCGAAAGCGACGGCTTCCCCGGGCTGGTCGCCGACCGCTATGGCGACACGCTCGTCGTGAAGCTCTACAGCGAGGCGTTCGCGCCGTGGGCGGGCGACATCGCGGACGCGTTTCTTTCTGCGAATCCCGGCCTCGTTCACTGTGTTGTCCGGCTTTCCCGCGCGCTGGAGGACAGCCCGTCCGTACGCCGTTTCTTCCCGGAACCCGCGGTCGTCTTCACGGCGAATCCCGATAAGTTCGCGAATCCCGTTCAGTTCGTGGAAAACGGCCTGACGTTCGAGGCGGACGTGATCCGGGGGCAGAAGACCGGGTTCTTCCTCGACCAGCGCGACAACCGCGCACGCGTCGGCACGATGTCCGCCGGCCGCGACGTGCTGAACGTCTTTTCATTTTCGGGCGGGTTCTCGCTGTATGCGGCCCGGGGCGGCGCCGCGAGCGTGTGCAGCGTGGATGCGGACAAACACGCCATCGCCGCCTGCGACCGCCATTTCGAGCTCAATGCAACGCATCCGAACGTAAAAAAATGCAGGCACGAGGGCATCGTGGGCGATGCGTTCGAGGTCATGCAGTCGATGGCGCGCGAGAAACGCCGGTTCGGGCTCGTGATCGTGGACCCGCCGTCGTTCGCGAAATCCGCCGCCGAACACGACCGCGCGCTGCATTCCTATGCCCGCCTTGCCGCGCTCGCCGATTCCCTGCTGAAACCCGGCGGCACGCTCGTCTTCGCGTCATGTTCCAGCCGCGTCTCCGCCGACGATCTCTTCCCGGTCGTGCTCGCCCACACGCACGTTCGCGAGCTCGCCCGCACCGGACACGCCGCCGACCATCCCGCGCTGTTCCCGGAGTCGCACTACCTGAAATGCCTTTACGCGGAGAAACTGCCATGAGCGAACACTTTCCCGCCAAACTTTTTGCCCGTCTGCCCGGCCTGCTCGTGCCGTGGTTCCTGCGCGAAAAACGCGACCTGGAATGGCGCAACGATCCGACGCCGTACCGCGTTTGGATCTCCGAGATCATGCTCCAGCAGACGCGCGTCGAGGCCGTGAAGCCGTACTACGACCGGTTCCTTGCCGAACTCCCGGACGTCGCCGCGCTCGCCGCTGTCGACGAAACGCGGTTGCTCAAGCTCTGGGAGGGGCTCGGCTATTACCGGCGCGTTCGCAATCTCCAGGCAGCCGCGAAGAAGATCGTGCGGGACTACGGCGGCGTCTTCCCCGACACATACGACGATGTGCGCGGGCTGCCCGGCATCGGCGACTATACCGCCGGGGCGATCCTTTCCATCGCGTTCGGGAAACCGTTCCCCGCGGTCGACGGCAATGTCCTGCGCGTCGCGACGCGTGTCGCCGCCAGCCGCGAAGACATCGATTCGCCGAAACTCCGCAAGGAGCTGACCGCCGCACTCGCCGCGGTCTACCCCGCCGGACAGTGCAGCGAGTTCACGCAGAGCCTGATGGAGCTCGGCGCGACGGTCTGTCTGCCGAACGGCGCTCCGCTCTGCACGGTGTGTCCGCTGGCGGGCATCTGCCTGGCCTCGCAGCGCGGCCTCACGGACGAGATCCCCGTCCGCAAGGCGAAGGCCGCCCGGCCCGTGAAACAGTTCGCGGTGGTCGTCCTGCGGGATGCGGCGGGCCGTTTTGCCGTGCGCCGGAGGCCGGAAACGGGCCTCCTGGCGGGGCTTTATGAATTTCCCAATCTTGAGGGCGTCCACAGCGAAACCGCGCTCAAAACGGCGTTCCGTGCCGATAAGATCAAGAAAGCCGGGACCGCGAAACATATCTTCACGCATGTGGAATGGGTGATGACGCTTTACCTCGCCGAAACCTCGAATCCGCCGGACGGCTTCGAATGGGTGCCGCGCTCCGCGCTCCAGAACGAGACCGCCATCCCGAGCGCGTTCAGGGCCGCGCTCAAGCTCGCCCTCGACGCCGATCCTTTCCCCGGAGGCACATAATATGAAATTCCTGCTCGCCATCTACAAATACGATCCCTTCGGCGGACTTCAGCGCGACACGATGCGCCTGATCCGGGAGCTCGCCGGACGCGGCCACGAGGTCGTCGTGTTCACGACCGCCTGGGACGCTCCCCCGCCGCCCGAGGGGACGAAGATCGAGCTCGTCCCCGCCTCGAAATTCGGTTCGAACCACGCCCGCATGGTGAAGTTCGCCGAGGCGTTCCGGCGGCGGCTGGAACAACACGACTTCGACGTTTCCGTGGCGATGAGCCGCATCCCCGGCGCGGACTTCTATTTTGCCGCCGACGTCTGCATGAAAGTTTACTGGTCGAAGCTCCATTCGCCGTTCGCGCTGCGGTTCAATCCTCGCTATGCGGCTTATCTCCGGCTGGAACAGGCCGTGATCGCGCCGCCGTCGAGGACGCGGATCGCGTGCATTGCGCCCGCTCAGATGCGCGACTATGCCGCCGCTTACGATACGGAGCCGGACCGGATGTTCCTGCTGCCGCCGGGCATGGACCCCGCGTGCCGCCGTCCGCCGGAACCGGAAGCGGAATCCATTCGGACCGCCGTGAGGGGGAAGCTCGGGGCGGTTCCCGGCGACACGGCCGTCCTGCTCGTTTCCAACAGCGTTTACAA
>JAEEQO010000070.1 GCA_016285335.1 Victivallales bacterium
GTACGGCAGCTCGAAGCGCTGGAACGTGATGGAGTGGATCGTGATGGGCTTCGGCTCGCGCTGCACCTCGACGCCCTTCCGCGCCAGGTCGTACAGGCGTTCGCCGTTGTGCTTCACGGCGGACACCATCGGCGGCGTCTGCATGATGTCGCCCTGGAACTTCAGGAACGCCTCGCGGACCTGTTCCACGGTCAGATGCGACGTGTCGGCGGTGGAGACGACCGTGCCGTCCATGTCCTGCGAATCGGTCCGCGTGCCGAGCAGCGCGGTGCCCTCGTAGACCTTATCCTCACCGGAGAACTTCTGGCTGAACTTGGTGAACTTGCCGAACACGACCACGAGCAGTCCGGTCGCCGCCGGGTCAAGCGTGCCGCAATGGCCCACCTTCACCGCGTTGAACCGTTTGCGGAAGAACCCGACGACGTCGTGGCTGGTCCAGCCCTTCGGCTTGTCGACGAGGAGGATGCCGTTCTGCGTGAACGGCGGCAGGCGGTGGCGGGTCGGATCATATTTCATGGTTCATCTCTTTCCTGACGTAGCGGAGAAGCACCTCGGAGGCTTCCTCCTGAGTTTTTGCGAAAATGGAGCATCCGGCGGCCATTTCGTGCCCGCCGCCCTTCAGGCTGCGGGCGATGCGGCCGACGGAGAGGTCCGGGTCCTTGGAGCGCATGGAGACGCGGAAGATGCCGGGATTCGAGGTCGGCTTGATGAGCGCGGCGATCACGACGCCCTGAATGCCGCGGACGAGCTCGATGAGCTGTTCGGTATTGCGCAGGTTCACGTCGTACTTGTCGAGCAGTTCGCGCGGAATGGAGATCCAGGCGAATCTGCCGCCGTACGCAGTCCGGATGCCGGAGAAAAGTTCGCTTTCGAACTTCACCATGTTCAGCGGCTTCGACAGGTACACCTCGTTGATGATGCGGTCGTGGTCGGCGCCGAGTTCCAGCAGGGCCGCGGCGGCGCGGTGCGTCTTCGCCCGCGTGTTCGTGAACTTGAAGCAGCCGGTGTCGGTCGTGACCCCGAGCAGCAGGAACGTCGCGGCGAGGGGCGAGATGGTCCACCCCTGCGAAACGGCGAAGTAATAAATGAGCTCCGCCGTGGAGCTGGCCTCCGGGTCGAGACAGGTCAGCGTGCCGAACATCTCGTCGTCCGGGTGATGGTCGAACGTGACGACCGGGATCGTGACCGAGGAGAATTCCGCCGGGCCGAGCTGCATGCGCTTCACCGTGGAGGCGTCGACGTTCAGGACCAGCGAAAACTTCGTGTTGATCTCCTCCGCCGTGAACTCCGCGGGCGGATACGGCAGGAACGGACGGTAGCAGTCCGGCATCTGCGCCGCAAGAAAAAACTCCGCGCGGAAGCCGTTGTCCCGCAGCAGAGTGCAGATCCCGCACGCGGAGCCGACCGCGTCGCCGTCCGGCCACTCGTGGGTGACCACAAGGACCGGAGCGGGATTCTCGCGGACGGCTTCCAGCGCGGCCGCCATGCCGGCGAAATCAGTTTCCGGCATGGTCGCCGTCCTCCATTTGCCGCAGCAGATCCAGGACGCGGTCGCCTTCGGAGACGGACTTGTCGAGGATAAACTGGAGGACAGGAGTATATTTGAGGATGACTTCCTGCGACATGAGCGTCTGGATCTCGGACTTGCGTTCGATCAGACGGCGGATCACGCGCTGTTCCGCCTCGTCGTTCTTCGCACCGAGGATGCTGACGTACACCTGGGCGCTTTTGAGGTTGGAGGCGCAGTCCACCCGCGTGATCGAGATGATGCAGCCGTTTTCCTCGTTGAGCGCAAGCGTCTCCATGAGGTCGGCGAGCACGCGCTTCAGCAGCTCGTTGACGCGGACGATGCGGTCGACGGACGCGACCGGATGTTTATTGTTTCTATGAGGCATGACGAGCCTCCTGACGTGTTACAGTGTTTGCTTCTTCAGTTCGATCTCGTAGAGCTGGATGGTGTCGCCCTCGGCGAAATCGGCGAAGTTGTCCAGGCGGATGCCGCATTCCATGCCGGCGCGGACCTCGCGGACGTCGTCCTTGAGGTGGCGGAGGGAACGGACTTCGCCGTTGAACAGGAGTTCCTTGCCGCGGTAGACCCTCGCTTTCGCGCCGACCTTGGCGGTGCCCTTTTCCACGATGCAGCCGCAGATATCGGAGCCGTTGGAGAGGTGGAAGATCTTGAGGATGCGGACGGTGGCGAGCTCCTTTTCGCGCTTTTCGGGTTCCAGGCGGCCGGCCATGGCGTCCTCGATGTCTTCCAGCAGCTCGTAGATGATGCTGTAAAGGCGGATCTCGACGCGTTCCTTCTTGGCAAGGTCGTTCACGCCGGGGTTGACGCGCACGTGGAAGCCCAGGATGATGGCGTTCGCGCTGCTGGCGAGCATCACGTCGTTTTCCGTGATGGCGCCGACGTCCGAATGGATGACCTCGATGCTGATCTTCGGGTTCGATTTCTTCTTCAGGGACTCCACGATGGCCTCGGTGGAACCGCGCACGTCCGCCTTCACGACGACCTTCAGGTCGTTGCGCTTGCCTTCCTCCATCTGGGAGAACAGGGCTTCCAGGCCGGTGGCGGCGACGGGCTTCGCGGAGAGCGTTTCGCGGCGGTTTTCCGCCTCACGGGCTTCGCCGAGGTTCTTCGCGACGGCGAGCGATTCGCAGACGGCCAGCTTCGTGCCCGCGGGGGGAACGCCGGAAAGGCCGATGACTTTCACCGGGGTGCTGGGCCCGGCGAGCGGGACGCGGTGGCCGCGGCTGTCGATGAGGGAGCGGACCTTGCCGTAATACTGGCCGCAGATGATGGCGTCGCCGACGCGGAGCGTGCCGTTCCTGACGACGACACTGGCGGTGGCGCCGAGGCCCTGTTCGAGCTCGGATTCGAGCACGAACGCCTGCGCCGGGTTCTTCGGGTTGGCCTTCAGCTCCAGCATTTCGGCTTCGAGCAGGATGCGCTCCAGGAGGTCGTCGATGCCTGCGCCCGTGCGGGCGGAGACCTTGATCGCGGCGACCTGTCCGCCCCAGTCTTCGGGCATCAGGTCGTGTTCCTGCATGTTGCGGAGCACGCGGTCGTAGTTGGCCTCGGGGAGGTCCATCTTGTTGACGGCGACGATGATCGGCACTTTGGCGGCCTTGGCGTGGTTAAGCGCCTCGATGGTCTGCGGCATGAAGCCGTCATCGGCGGCCACGACCAGCACCACGACGTCGGTCACGTTGGCGCCGCGGGCGCGCATCTGCGTGAACGCCTCGTGGCCGGGGGTGTCGACGAACGTGATGGTCTTGCCGTCGAGGTTCACGACGGACGCGCCGATGCTCTGCGTGATGCCGCCCGCTTCGGAGGCGGTCACGTGGGTCTTGCGGATGCAGTCCTGCAGCGAGGTCTTGCCGTGGTCGACGTGGCCCATGAAGGTCACGATCGGGGGACGTTCCTTGAGCTCGGACTCGGCGCATGCGTACACGCGGTCCTCGGGAGCGACCTGCTCCTCGACCTCGTTCTTGAGCATGTGAAGGTCCTTGTCGCGGTGGTCCACGATGAGCTTGCAGCCGAACTTCTCCGCCAGCTTCTGCGCCACATCGGACTCCACGGTCTGGTTGATGTTCGCCAGCACGTTCATCATCATGAGGCTCATGATGACTTCGTTCGGCTTGCGGCCGATGGCGTCGGCGAGCGCCTTCACCACGATCGGGGTCTTGATATGCACTTCGCGGCCGGGAGCGAGGTTCGCGCTCTGCTGCGGCTCGTTGTTCTGACGGTTGTCGCGGTTGTCGCGGCCCCGGTTGTCGCGATTGTCGCGGTTGCGGTTGTCGCGGTTGCGGTTGTCGCGGTTGTCGCGTCCCCGGTTGTCACGGTTGTCGCGTCCGCCGCGATTGTCGCGGTTGTCATGGCCGGTGCCGCGCGTCTCATGGCGGAAGTTCTTGCCTCCGCCGGGATGGTTGAACTTCTCGCGGCGTTCCTGCATGCTGTCGGATTCGTCGTCGAGGTCCGACGAGAATTTCGCGGTGTTTCCGCCGATCACATGCTGGGGCTTCGGCTGCTGAACCGGCGGCTGGACCGGAGGTTTCGGCGGCTGAACCGGAGCTTGGACCGGAGGTTTCGGCGGCTGGACCGGAGGCTGCGGCGGCTGGACCGGAGGCTGCGGCTTCGCGGGCTCCTGCTTCTTCGGTTCGTCCTGTTTCTGCGGAGCCGGCTTGGCGGGTTTCTGCGCCGGAGCGGGCTTTTCCTCAGCTCCCGCGCTCTTTTTGAGGTTGAATTTTTCGACAAGGCGGTCCATCGCCTCCGGAGGGAGGTTGGAGGAAGGCGTCTTGCCGGGGAATCCGAACGCGTCGAGCGCGGCGATCACATCTTTGTTCTGGAGGCCGTTCTGCGTGGCCCATTCTCTGATTCTGATATTTTTGGAAGCCATGTGGGTACTCCTCAAATCATGTCATTCATTCCGCCGCCGGCGGCTGTTCTCCGACCGGTTCGCCGTTCGCGGATTCCTCCGCGGGTGCGGCGGCTTTGGCGGCCGCGACGGCCTGCGCGATACCCGCACGGTCGTCGTCCGTGAGCTCCTCGATGGCGGCGAGGTCTTCGGCGGAGGCGTTCCCGAGCCCGTCGATGGTCAGGTAGCCGTGTTCGACGAGCGCGGCGGCGGCTTCTTCCGAAACACCGGCCTTAGCGGCAAGCTCTTCAGCGGCTTCCTGTTTCTTGCGGGCAAATTCCTCTTCCTCGCTCTCCTCGATGACGATGCTGATGTTCCACTGGATGAGGCGCTGGGTGAGGCGGACGTTCTGCGCCTTGCGGCCGAACGCGAGCCTGGAGTTCTCCTGGTCGACGTGGAGCTTGACGGTCTTCGTGGCGGGGTCGAGCTCGATGTCGATGAGTTTCGCGGGGTGCATGGCGTTCGCGATGAACGTCTTCAGGTCGCTGCTGTACGGGATCACGTCGATGCGTTCGCCGCCGAGCTCGGTGGTGATGTTGTGGACGCGGAGTCCGCGCATGCCGACGCAGGCGCCGACCGGATCGACGCGCGGGTCGTTCGATTTGACGGCGACCTTGGAGCGGGATCCCGGAGCACGCGCGATGCCGACGATCTCGACGACGCCGTCGTGGATCTCGGAGACTTCGCGTTCGAAGAGACGGCGGACGAAATTGTTGGAGGTGCGGGAGAGGATGAGGCTCGGGCCGGATCCTTCCATGTCGACCTTCACCAGCAGGGCGCTGATGCGGTCGCCCGCGCCGAACTGTTCGCCGGGGATGCGGTCGCGTCCGGCGATGATGCCTTCGGACTTCTTGACTTCGACGAAGATGCCGGCGGCGTCGGCATGATGGACCGTGCCGGTCACGATCTCGCCGATCTTGTCCTTGAATTCCTCGTGCACGACGTCCTTTTCCGCCTTGCGGAGCATCTGCATGATGGTCTGGCGGGCGGTATGGGCGGCGATGCGGCCGAATTCACGGGCGGGGACTTCCCAGTCCACGATGTCGCCGAGCTTGGCCGAGGGGATGCGTTTCACCGCCTCGGACAGCAGGATCTCGTCCTCGGTGGGGAATTCCTCGACGACTTTCAGCCTTGCCCAGGCTTTCAGTTCCCCGGTGCGGGGGTTGAGGTTCACGATCAGATCGCTTGCCGGGCGGGTGCTTTTCCGGTATGCGGAAAGGATTGCCTGTTCCAGTGCTTTGACCACCTGTTCCTTGCTGATTCCGCGTTCCTGCTCGATGCAGTCGAGCATAGCCAGTAGTTCGTTGTTCATTTTGTGTGCCTCCAGGTGCCGTTCGTTGTGTGGTATCGTAATGCCGGGGGCGGCTTCCGCCGTCCGCGGTTTCCTGTTCATTTCATGCCGTTTTCCATCCCGCTTCTTCCGGCGCAAATGCAAAAACACCCCACAGGCCCCTGTCCGTCCGAATTGCGCGGACCGAGGTCGGTCCGGCAGTCTTTCCGCTTCAGAGGTCTGGCGGTTCCTGCATGGACGGATGCGCCCGGAGGGGGCGGTCCGCCGTCTTTGTACCGGGATCCGCGGGAACGGACCACAGTATATCTATACAATACATCGAAAAGAAAATAGTTCAAGCGGATTCGGTCCGAAAAGCGGGAAAAACTTGCGGAAAACCGCCGAAAACGAAAAAAAACGCCACTTTTTTCGCATTCGTCCTTGAAAAACAGGGGGGTGACGTGCTATATTAATTGTTCGAAAACTTTATTTGAAAACATTCAATCTGAAAACATATCGAAAACCGAAAGGTGACACCATGCCCAAAACGTATGTCCGCAAGTCCGCTGTGAAGACGCAGCGCAACAGCGAAAAAGCCCGCATCAAAAACAAATCCCACAGAAACGCCCTCGCCACGCTCGAAAAGACGTTCCGCGCGGCCGCCGCTTCCGACGACAAGGCCGCCGTCGAAGAGCTCCTCCGCAAGGAATGCTCCGCCCTCGACAAGGCTGTCAAGGTCGGCGTGATCCACCAGAACAAGGCCAACCGCAAGAAATCCCGTCTTGCCGCCTTGGCCGCCGGCGAAAAGAAGGCCGAGTAAGCTTTTCGCGACCGCGGGATCGACTCCGCATCCGCTGCGCGTTTCCGACGGAAACGGCATGCCGTTCAAAGACGGCGCTTTTCGGATGGATCATTGATCCCTGCAGGCCGTGCAAGTTGTTTTGATTTGATTTGTTGCCCTCCGGTTCGCCGGAGGGTTTTCTTATTTTTCGCGACTTCGCATTAACGGAGTGTGCGGGTGCAGTTCTTTTCGATGGCGCGGACGAGATGCCCCAGCGGCGGGATCCAGCCGGGCGCGACTTCCGAATAGGCGGCCAGCAGGAGTTCGGCGGTGGCATCGCAGGAGATGAAGTCGTCGAGCGCAGGCCTGTGCTTCGCCGCTTCGGTGCAGACCGCCGCGCCGAGGGACCCCAGGTCGCGCAGGATGCTGCGTTCGGAGAGGTGCCCGGACCACGACTGAAGCCAGCCGGGATTCCAGAGGGAGAGGACGGCGCCGCGGTAGAAGAAATTGGAAAGCCTGAAGTTGCCGTGGAAGATCTTGGCGGCATGAAGCGAGGCGATGAGGCGGGAGCTGTCCTCGATGAAAAGCCCGACGCGGGCGCGGGCGTTCGGGCGGCAGAAGATGCCGGAAGCCTCCTCCGCGTCGGAAACGGCCTCCATCGCCAGGTAGGCGGCCTTGATGAGAAGCCCCTTTTTGCGGAAGCCGATCGCCATGACGGCCGGCGTGGAGACGCCCGCGTCCGCGGCCAGGGCGGCCCATTCGGCGCGGCGGAACAGGTTGGTCGGCGAGAAGAAGTTCCGCAGGCCGAAACCGGTAGAAAAAACGCGTTTTTTGAGGTAAAGCGCCGGTGTGGAATCCGTTTCGGGGCGCAGTCCGGACCAGAACCCCGGGGCAGCGTCCGGCGTGACGTACGGATCGAAGAAGTCGTCGATGTGAAGGATGTCGCTGTTGGAGATGGTAAACGTTTCCGGGGCCGGGAAAATGAATTTGAGTGCGCCGTTGTCCGCCTTGACGACGAGCGGCGTATTGCCGCTGGGCGTGAAGATGTGTTTGCTCATGCTGATTTGCCTCCGTAGTCGAACCGGAGCCTGCGTCTGTTCAGCCAGCGCGTCCGCGCCGCGTCCATGATCCCGGACGGGGTCGGCCGTGCCGTCTTCGCTTCCGCCAGATAGGCGTCGAGCAGGCTGTATGTGATCCGTTTCAGGTTGAAGAAGTCGTCCGGGAACGCCGGATTGTTTTCGGCGAAGATCAGGATGGACGACACGATGCGGCCGAGTTCGCGCACGACCAGTTCCTGCGGGACTTCGCCGGGGAAGAGCTGCGCGGAATCCAGGTCCCAGACTCCGCAGGGAGCGTCGTCGGCCGTCCGATAAAGATTGACGAGCTTCAGGTCGCCGTGGTAGACCCCGTGATCGTGGAGCGTCGCGGCGATGCGGGCGGCCTCGCCGATCAGCGCGGGCATCCAGGCGGGCGCGCCGGGATTTTTTTCCACGTATGCCATCAGGTCGCATGCGTCCGTCACGGCCTCGGTGATCAGGTAGCCGTCGAGCAGGACGTTCGCGCGGCGTTTCTCCCCGGCGGCGAACACGCGGGGCGTCGCGATCCCGGCCTCCCGGACGCGCTCCGCGGCCAGCGCGGCACGGAAGACGCGGGCGGGCATGAAGAAATAGCGGAACGAGAACAGCAGCCCGCGGTTGCCGTTGCGCTTGACGAACACTTTTTCCCCGCCGGGAAGCGTGCAGACGGCGGCGCTGGACTCGACCGAGGTTTTCATGGGGCTTCCATCCCGCATCATGGCATCGACGCTGGCGACGTGCTCCGCCAGACAGTCCTGCAAGGGGCTTGGCGGCAGGGCGAACCGGTACGGGCCGCTGCGGGCGGTCTTCATGCCCGGCAGCGCCTCGAAATTCCTGCGGCAATGGAAATAATCGGTGCTCATTTCCGATCCAGGTCCGCAAAGCCGTTTTCCGCGAGGATCCAGACCACGCGGAACGCCACGTCCGCGGCGGTTTTGATGCTGTCCGCGGAGATCTTGTCCATGGTGTCTTCCTTCGTGTGCCAGTAGGCGTTGTCCGGGCCGAAATTGAAGTCGATGAGGTCGAGCGCGGGGATCCCCGCCTGGAGGAACGGCACGTGGTCGTCGATCATGTCTCTGTGCTCGCGGGTGTTAACTTTTTTCTCATGTCCAAGGTCCTTTGCCGCCTTGAGCGCCAGCGTCTCCAGCGCGGGCGTGGAGTTCCCGGCGATCTCGAAATCCAGGTCCTTGTCGCCGATCATGTCCAGCAGGATCATGGCGCGGCAGTTTTTCAGGCTGCCGTCGCGCCTGAGGCTGTCCACATAGACGCGGCTGCCGACGAGCCCGTCGGTGTCCGTGTACTGGTAAAGCGCCTCCTCGCCGTCGAAGAAGACGAAGCGGATGCCGCAGGGCAGCGGCTTCTTCTGCGCGTAATATGCAGTTTCCACCGCCATCGCCAGCAGGGCGCCGACTCCGGACGCGCCATCGTTCGCGCCCGCAAAATCCGGTGCATCGAAAAGCATCTTGGTGTCGTGGTGGGCGCCGATGACGACAAAGTCGTCCGTCGGGCCGGGGAACGCGATCTCGACGTTGCAGACGACGGGGGGAGGATCGCCCGTCATGTTGGTAACGATCCGTCGCTTGCCGCCGGCCTTTTCGAGCCATTTGATATTTTTTGCCTCTCTCAGAATCCATTCCGCGGACCTCATCGCGCCCTCGGTGCGGAAGATCTTCGGACCAAGATCGTAGTTGCCCTGCGCGTACTTCAGGGCGAGCTCGCCGTCGATCCGGGGAGAATCGATGCCTTCTGTGCAGGCGGAAAACGAGGTTGCGGTTGCGGCGGCTACGGCCGCGAAGACGGAAACGAGGCGGAAACGGGCGGATTTCATGGGCGGTCAGCTCCCCTTGTCGATGCGGATGTTGCGGCGCTGGTAGGTCGGGATGTCGAGGTCTTCGTCGCGGAAACGCACGGCGGGCAGTTTTTCGAAGACGCCCTTGTCGTAGCTCTGCAACCCGAGTTCGACCTCCTCGACGTCGCCGGACGCGGCACTGAACGGCAGCGACGGTTCGTCCCCGCCGGAAAGCGGAAGGGAAGCGGCCGCGGGCCTGGACGCGCGGGGAGGCAGGGTCTGCGGCTTGGAATCCGGGGCGTACTGGAAGATGACGGCGGTCATCTGGACGGAGCCGGCGGCCTCGTCGCAGATGTTCGCGCCGGAAAGGATCTCGACGCCTTTCGGCATGGCGCCCGCGGCGAGTTCGAGCGTGCGCTTCAGCTCGCCGAGTTCCAGGTCGGGGCCGCCGGTCAGCGTCACGATGGCGGCGTCGGCGCGCTTCATGGCCTCCTGCCCGCCGAGGAACGGCGAATCCAGCATGCGCGTGAGCGCCAGGGCACAGCGGTCGAGGCCGTCGGAGTTCTCCGCGACGCCGACGCCGACGCCGCAGGACGCCCTGCGTTTGTGGAGCGCCCGCATGAACGTGGCGAAATCGGTCCCGAGGAGGTCGCGGCAGCGCAGGACGGAGGCGATTCCGGCAACGGTCCCCGCCATTTCCTTCGCCGAGGTGGCGAACGCGGCTTCGGCGGGCGTGTCGGGGGGGAGCGTGCTGAAAAGCAGGTCGTTCGGCATGGTCAGGACCACGTCGGCGACCGGGATGATCTCCTGAAGGCAGTCTTCGGCGTTTTTCCGGCGGGAATGCGCCTCGAACGAGAACGGCGTGGTGAGCAGGAAGAGGACGGGGATGCCCGCCTCGCGGGCGACGCTGGCGAGCGTGCGGACGCCGCCGGTCGCGGTGCCGCCGCCAAGCCCGCCGGTCACGATGATCAGCGAGAAGCCGCGGATGTGGTCCTTCAGGTTGGCGCGCTCGTGGGAGACGGCGCGTTCGCCGCGGAGGACGTCGCCGCCGCATCCGGCGCTGGATTTCGAGTTCCAGTCCGCGGAGGCGTTGATGACCGCGTCGGCGTGCGACCCGGCGAGGGCGCCGCCGTCGGTGTCGACCGCGAGCGTGACGAGCCATTTGGCGCGGGGATCGTCGCGCAGGAAACCGAGGATGCGGATGCCGCAGCCGCCGATCCCGACGACAAGTGCTTTTCCGAGGGGAGCCCGGGAGAGGCCGGCGGACGAGTTTGCATTGTTTTCCATCATAATTTGAACGCCTTTCCCAGGTCTTTGATCTTGTCGATGAGCTGGTCCGTGGCCTGTACGACCGTTCTCTGCAGGCCGCCGCCGGAAGGCGAATCCTCCTCAAGTACGGCGGCGTGCTTCACGAGCCCGAGGATCGCCGAATAGCACGGCATGGGGCTCCGGAACGAGGACAGCGCCCCCGTCACGTTCATTGCCTCGCCGCAGCGGACGGGGAGGCCCATGACGTTCATCATGATGGCGGGCGCGGAATCGATCAGGGAGCCGCCCCCGGTCATGACGACGCAGTTGCGGAGATATCCGAACACGTTGGCGCGTTCCAGCTCGTTTCTGAGGATGGAGAACGTCTCCCGCTGGCGCAGGTCCATGACTTTTTCGAAGGAATCCAGCGGGATCCGGCGGATCCTGTCCGCGCCGCCCGAGGTGACCATGTATTCGACGAAGTTCTTCCCCTCGTTCCGCAGGCGGCTCAGCGTGGATTCCCGCAGAAATTTCTGGCAGTAGTCGTACGGCAGCTCCAGCGCGACGGACAGGTCGTTCGCCACGTTGTTCACCCCGGTCGGGATCGTCCCGCTCGCGAGCACGCCGTCGCGGTAGAGCAGCACGTAGGAGCAGACGCCCGCGCCGTAGTCGAAGAGGAGCGTGCCCTGTTTCTGTTCGTCCTGCGTGAGCACGCCGTATGCGTCGGCGAGCGGAGTGAAGATCGGGTAGCCGGACTCGAATCCGAGCTCGCGGAGAATCGCCTGGATCAGTTCGATGCGCTTTTTCTCCGCGAAAACGACGTGAATGACGGCGGTAAGCTTTTCCGCGAGCTGGCCGATGGGGTCGAACGTGCGTTTCGTCCCGTTGAGCAGGAACGACGAGTCATAGATCTGGATGTTCACCAGGTCGGTCGAGACCGCGAGGTTTCTGGCGCTTTCGATCGCCTTCCGCACATGGGCGTCCGTGATCTTCTTGTCCTCGTTGTAGTTCAGGGCGGTCCCCTCCCCGACCATGGACCTGACGTGCATCCCGTTGATCAGGAAATAAACCAGCCGGTCGGCGCGGCTGAACCTGCCGAGCCCTTTTTCCGATTCCTCCATGACCGTTTTGAGGATGCCGAGCGCGGCGTTCTGGTCGACGATCATGCCTTTGACCACAGAGTTTTTGCTTGGGGCCGAGGCGAATGAAAGCACCTCGATGTTCCCGTTCCGGTCCGGCCTGCCGTGAATGACACAGATCTTGTCCGTGCCGAACTCAATGCCGGTGATGATTGTTTGTCCTGACGAAGCCATTTCTTTTCCTTCCGCTGCCTGTGAACCGCCTGCCTGTCGCAGTTTTCGGTGTTATCATAAAACATTACCACACTTTTTAAAAAAATCGAATGGTTTTGACAAAAAAACACAGGTTTTTTCCGTAAAAACGGAAAAAGAAGGCGGATGCCGCGGCGAAAACAGGTCAGACGACGCCGAAAAGGCGGCAGAACGCATCGAAACGGCTGAGCGTGTCCGGGCCGAATTTCTCCAGAGAACGCCGCACCCTGTCGAGCGGTTTTTCCAGCATGTCGCCGGACTTCGAGAAGAACTTGTCCGCCAGGCAGACGAGCTTTTCCTCCGGCGTCTCCGGCAGATAGTCGCGCACGGGAAGCGGCAGCCCCTGCGCCACGACCTCATCCGCCGTGATCCCGGCCCCGGTGTGGCGTTCGCAGATGCGGGCGAACGGCTCCAGGTCGATCCCGTGCTCCTGCCCGTAGGCGCGGAGCATTTCCGCGCCGATGATCCCGTGCGCGATGTAGGGACGCGCGCCCTCGCAGAGGATGGACGGGGCATGGCATTGCAGGACGCCGACGTCGTGCAGCATGGCGCCCGCGGAAACGAGCGCGGGATCAAGCTCAAGCGGCGGGCGCGACGGGTTCGCGAGGATGGCAAGCGCCTTGTCGCGGACCTGCGTGCAGTGGCGCAGCAGAAGCCGCCGGAGAGGCGTGTCCTCCGGGTAGAAATGCCTGAAGACGGCGTCGGGATCGATCGCGTTGCTCATGGCCGGACAGGAGCTGAGTTGCGAAACGGGAAACGGGCGGCGGACGGGATCATTTCGCCGCCGGGGCCTTCGCGTCGGCCGCGCGGTCGTTGATCTCTTTCTTCAGGACGCCCACGATATGGTCCGCGAATTTCTCCGCGGCTTTATTGATGCCGTCCGCGAACGCTTCGGCGGTGGTATCGGCGACCGGGATGCTGTAGTCT
>JAEEQO010000274.1 GCA_016285335.1 Victivallales bacterium
TCGCGGGGCTGCTCCTGCGCGTCGCGGCGCGTCCCTGGCCGGAAACGCCAGTCGACTACGATGACCCGGAAAGCCTGTGGGTGCTCGCGCAACGGACCGAACAGTACATCATCCGGGCGAACCCGGACAAAGAGTCGGCCGCCCGGAAAGAGGCGCTGAAGGCGCTGGAGGATATCGCGTTGCTCGATCTTTCCTATGACGAAAAAGCACGCCTCATCCATGAACGTTTCCCGGAGGAATCCTTCTGGACCGACGACGTGCGGGACGTGCTGAAACATGCCGAAGAGGGCGACGCGGAGGCGCAATTCCAGCTCGGATGTTTCTACGCGGGGAAAAGCCGAGTGCGGTCTTCCGACGCCGACCTCGAACGCGGCCGGTGCGTGATCAAATCCAACGCGCTGGCGGCAAAATGGTTCCGCAAGGCGGCTCTGCAGGGCCACGCGAGGGCGCAGTACATCCTTGCCCCGCTCGTCGACGTACTGTCATACAAGAATACGTCGGAACCAACCACAAGACGTCTCATCCAAAATCAGAAAGAGCGGGACGAATGGTTCGCCAAAGCCGGGGCGAACGGCGAGCCGGAAGCGCTGCTCCACGGGCACGGTTCGAGGGAAAAGTACGCGGATGAGGAAGAAAGCCGCAAGGCGGGGCTGGCGTTTTTCCGCGAGGCCGCCGAACACGGCGACGTGGAGGCGATGCTCACGGTCGGAGCCACAACGTGGCATTCCGATCCGGCCGAGTCCGCCGAAATGTATCGCAGGGCCGCCGAGCTCGGCAGCATCACGGGTATGCTTCTTTACTCGGACAATCTTGAAAAATCGGCGCGGGCGCGGGATGAAATGGATTCGCCGGAAGCCGAGGCCGCGAAGATGTGGCGGCAGAAGGCGTTCGACATCGCCATGGAACACCTGAACAGGGGCAGCGCGGAAGATTTGGGCGGCATTTTCCCGTATCACATCCTGACAACAGATCTGGAGGAGCTCACGCATGGAGAAAGCCGCGAGGATTTCGTGAACCGGATCATGCCGCGCCTGTGGGAGCTGATCGAACACGGCGACTACGAGTTCGCCCCGGCGTTCATTCGCTCGCTCGAAAGGGAGTTCCGGTATCATCCGGGGTTCGCCGGACTGGACCCCGACACGCTCGACCGCCGTTTCGCGGAGCTGGGCTATTTCGACGATCAGATGGACTATGCGGTGATCCTGTTGGGAAGCGCCGTGCCGGAGGAACAGGCAGAAGGCGTCCGGCTGTTCCGCAAGCTCGCGGGATTCGGCTACGCTTACGCGCAGCGGCAGCTGGGCGAACGCTGCTGGCACGGCGCCGGCGTGCCGCAGGACCGGGCGGAGGGCATCAAATGGATGCGAATGGCCGCGGAACAGAGGTCGTATTTTGCGATGGGGCTTCTGGGCATGTATCTTCTTCAAACGGGGAAATATTTCGAGGCGTTGAAGTGGTCCTGCGCGGCCGAGGCCGTCCTCAACAAACGCGATTCCCTGCTCGAATACTGGTACGATTCCACGGTGGAAACGATCATGGAGCTTCCGTCCAGCATAAGAAACGGATGGACCAGGTTCATCATGTGGCTGTTCCTCCGGTGATGAATCCGGAGAATCGAACCCTCAGCCGGTGATGCGGACCGCGGCGTCGGCGCGGCGCGCGAGGCGTGCAAACCACTCGAAACTGTGCGAGGGGAACTGTTCGTGTTCGCCGTCGAACAGGTCGAAATAGACGTTTTCCGCGCCCGCCGCCTCCAGTTTCCGCACGAATTCGAGCGAATGGCGGTACGGGACGACAGTATCGTGTCTGCCGTGGTGAATGGAAACGGGGAGGTCTTTCAGCAAGGCGAGGCGTTCCGAGGGGGAACGGTCCGCATATTCGAACGGGCGCACCGTCGGGGCACCGCCGAGGCACGCCTCCAGATCGCGAACATAATGCTGCTGTGTTTCGGTGAGGTGACGATGCCATGCGGCGAGGTCGGAAACGGGACACCAGACATCCACCGCGCGGAAAACGTCCGGCGCATCCTCGGCCGTCAGCAGCGCGGCGTGGCCGCCGCCCGAACACCCGAGCAGAAAGACGTTTTCATAGTCGATGGGCGCGGTCCGAAGCACATGGTCCACGGCGTCGAGGATGTCCCGCCTCGCCTTCAGGCTGCCGCAGGCGTCGGCGTGATGCGGATTCGAGGCGAGGTTCGGCCCGCGGAATTCCGGCAGAAGCAGCGCCCAGCCGTAGCGTTCGCACAGCGGGAGATAGTTTTCGAGCTGGTTGGAGCGGTCGTAGCTCCAGGTGTGGAGCCCGACGACGAGCGGGACGGGCGTGTCGGTTTCCGGACAGTGGAAGAGTGACGGCTGAAGCGTGCCGT
>JAEEQO010000275.1 GCA_016285335.1 Victivallales bacterium
TTTTTTCTCCCAAACCCGCGAATAACGACAACGCCCATGACAACTTACCTGACCAGGGACGGCATCGAGGTCACGCCGGTCATTTTCGGAACCAGCTGCCTCGGCAACCTCTACCGTGTCCTGCCGTACGAAACGAAGCTCGAGCTCGCCCGGGCATGGTTCCGCACCGCCGCGAAGCCCGCGATCGACTCCGCCGGCAAATACGGCGCGGGCCTCGCGCTCGAATGCATCGGACGCGCCCTCCGCGACCTCTCCGTCCCCGCCGACGGCATCACGGTCAGCGTCAAGCTCGGCTGGCGCCGGAAACCGCTCGCCACGCCGGAACCAACGTTCGAGCCGGGCGTCTGGGCCGGCCTCGAATACGATGCGGAACAGGACATCTCCTACCACGGCATCATGCGCTGTTACGAGGAGGCGTCCGAACTCCTCGGCGGCCGCCCGATCGACCTCGTTTCCGTTCATGACACGGATGAGTTCCTGGCGGGCGGCGGCACGGTCGAGGACATCCTCGGCGCGTACAAAGCGCTGTTCGAGCTGAAGCATGCCGGACGCGCCCGCGGCGTCGGAATCGGCGCAAAGGACTGGCGCGTGATCCGCGGCCTTTACAACGACATCAAGTTCGACTGGGTGATGTTCGCCTGCGCCCCGACCATCCTGCGCCATCCGCGCGAGCTCCGTGACTTCATGCTGAAGCTGAAGGACGACCGCGTCGGCATCATCGACTCCGCGCTGTTCAACGGCGGATTCCTCACCGGCGGCGACATGCTCGACTACCGCAAGGCAGATCCGGTCCGCGACGCCGCGCTGTTCCAAAAACGCGCCGACTACCTCGACGTATGCAAAGCTTTCAACATCGACCCGGCCGCGGCCGCCGTCGAATTCGGGTTCCGCCAGCCCGGCGTCGCCGCCGTCTCGCTGAACACCTCCGTCCCCGGCCGCATCGCCATGAACGCCGCCTACGCGCAGCACAAGTCCCCGGCGGAGTTCTGGACCGAACTCAAACGCAGAAAGGTCATCGACGATGAAGATTGACGCGCATCATCATTTCTGGCACTACAATACGCAGGACTACGGCTGGATCTCCGACGAAATGGCCGTGCTCCGCCGCGACTTCCTCCCCGCCGACCTCAAATCCGAGCTTGCCGCCGCCGGGATCGACCGCGTGGTCTCCGTGCAGGCGCGCCAGTGCGTCGAGGAGACCGAATGGCTCCTGAAGCTCGCGGAGGAAAACGACTTCATCGCGGGCGTGGTCGGCTGGCTCCCCGTCGCCTCGCCGGAGTTTCCCGCCCTGCTCGAAAAGTTCGCCGCGAAACGGAAGCTCCGCGCGATCCGCCATGTGGTGCAGGACGAGCCGGACGACCGGTTCATCCTCGGCGAGGCGTTCAACCGCGGCATCGACCGTCTGATCAACACGCACCTCGTCTACGACATCCTGATCTTCGAACGCCATCTGCCCTATGCCATCGAGTTCGTGAAACGCCACTCGGAGGAACAGCTCTTCGTGCTCGACCACATCGCCAAGCCGAAGATCGCCGCCGGGGAAATGCAGCCATGGGCGGACAATCTCCGCAAGCTCGCGGCGTTCCCGAACGTCTTCTGCAAGCTCTCCGGTCTCGTGACCGAGGCGGATATCCACCACTGGACGCCGGACCAGCTCCGCCCGTACGTCGAGACCGTGATCGACGCCTTCGGCCCCGGCCGCGTCATGTTCGGCTCCGACTGGCCCGTCTGCACCTGCGCCACCACCTACTCCGCCTGGCGGAACCTCGTCGGCGAATTCATCTCGCGCCTCAGCGTAAACGAAAAGACTCAAATCATGGGCGGAACCGCCCTGAAAGCATATTTTGGAGGTTGATCCATCATGCGCGCATTTTCCATCACCGCTCCGTTTCAGACCGGCTACCTTGACATCCCCGAACCCGAACTCGCGCCCGGCTGCGTCCGTCTCGCCGTGAAGTACGTTGGTCTCTGCGGCAGCGACCTGAACACCTTCCGCGGCAAGAATCCGCTCATCACCCTGCCCCGCATCCCCGGCCACGAGATCAGCGCGGTCATCGAATCCGTCGGCGACGGCGTGCCGGACTGCTGGCGCGTCGG
This sequence comes from Victivallales bacterium, assembly GCA_016285335.1. The sequence goes on from JAEEQO010000275.1 coordinate 2,098, forward strand.
CCAGAAGGTCACCGTCTCCCCGTACACCAACTGCGGCGTCTGCCCCAGCTGCCTCGCCGAACGCCCGAACTGCTGCCAGTTCAACCAGACGCTCGGCGTCCAGCGAGACGGCGCACTCACGAAATACATCGTCGTGCCCTGGACCAAGCTCTTCGACGCCGACGGCATGAAGCAGGAGGAGATCGCCCTCATCGAACCGCTGACCGTCGGCGGCCACGCGTCCGACCGTTCCGGCGCGACCGAGGACAGC
>JAEEQO010000276.1 GCA_016285335.1 Victivallales bacterium
CCTTTCCCGCGAAATGTGTAAGTGTCGATCTTGTCGAGGGCCTGGATCAGGGCTTCCAGCATCAGGTCTTTCGCCTCATCCGCATCGCCCACATACCGCCTGCAGAGCGCAAACACCCTGTCTGCATATCTTCTATACAGTTCTTCTTCCGCCAGTCTGTCGCGCTTGGAGCAATAGCTGGCCAACGCCTGCTCATCCAATTCCCGATACACTTACCTGTCCTCTGTCATTGCATTTTTTAGCGTTTCTGCCCTATAAACACACGAAGTCCCGAAATGCGTCTCCACCTTTTAAAGAATTTTCAAGGCGATGCGGGCACAGGCCTCGGCATCGGCCAGCGCGTGGTGATGCCGCTTCAGATCGAAGCCGCAAGCCGCGGCGACGGTCTGGAGCTGGTGGTTTTCGAGGGTCCGGCCGAAACAGTGCCGCGACGCAGCCAGCGTATCGTAAAAGAAATAATCGGGATAATCCATCTGATAGACCCGGAAAACGGCCTTGAGGCAACCCTCGTCGAAACGCGCATTATGGGCCACCAGCGGCAGCCCCTCGATCCGCGGCGCGATCTGCCGCCATACCTGCGGAAACACCGGCGCCCCGTCGGTATCCGCCGGCCCGAGCCCGTGTACCCGCTGGCAGAACCAGCGATAATACTCCGGCTCCGGCTTGATCAGGCTATAGAACGTATCCACGATTTCGCCGCCGCGCACCACGACCACGCCCACGCTGCACACACTGCAGGGCTGTTCGTTCGCCGTTTCGAAATCTATGGCAGCAAAATTGTTCATCTGCGTTGCGGGATTCAAAGGTAAAAAAAGTTGTTAACAAATCCCGCCCTTGCGTGTCTTATTGTCGAGTCCGGACCACTTAATGACAAAAAACCATGAAAAAACTCCTCCTGTTCCTGCTTCTTCTGGGGCCGATCACGGCAACGGCCGCTTCGCCCGACGGCAGGATTCCCAAAACACAGATTACTTCATTCATTACTGAATACAGCCATTGTGAAGGGGTGGATGTCGTCCGGCTGGGACGGCTGGCGACCGGTGCCGTCAAAGGCGTGGTCCGGGTTGCCTCCATCGGCGATCCCGACGCCCGCGAAGCCCTGTCCCTGATGAAAGGGGTCAAAAGCCTCTATGTTTTTGACTATGCCTCCTGCTCGCCGGCGCTCCGCGACCGGATCGGCCGGCGGCTCGACCGGATCTTCCGCAACACCGAACTGCTGATGGAAGTCAACGACGAAGAAGATCGGATGCAAATCTTCGGCCTGTACGACGAACGCACGGATGCCGTCCGCGATTTCGTCCTGTACACGCCCTCCGAATGCGCCCTGATCTGCATTTTCGGCTCCGTCTCGATGAATACGATCGCCCGGATGATGGAAAACAATGACTGAAAGGACTTTCCACCGAGACTATGTTCCGCTCGCGGAAACGCTTTACCGGATCGCCTTCTATATGCTGGAGTCCCGTGCAGAAGCCGAAGATGCCGTGCAGGAATTGTTCCTGAAGCTATGGGAGACGAGAGACCGGCTCGACGAAATCCAGTCGCCCAAGGCGTACAGCATCCGTCTGCTGAAAAACCTCTGCCTGAACCGGATCCGGCAGGCACGGCAGCTCCGCTTCACGGCTGAACTGCCGGAAGCGGAAACAGGCCGGCCGCAGGACGAAGCCCTGGATGCGCGCAAGCGGCTTGACAAGGTGCTGGAAGGCATCAAGGCCCTCCCGGAGCGGCAGCGCGAAATCCTCGTCCTGCGAAGCTTCGAAGGCCGTTCCTACGCGGAAATCGCCCGACAGACCGGGATGAGCCAAGCCACCCTTCGCGTGCTGCTGGCACGCGCCCGTAAAACCTTGAAAACAAAAAGATGAAACGACTGGAAGATCTTGAAAAAATGGACTGGCAGGAATTGGAAACTGCCGCTCTGCAGGAAGACATCTCCGTGCCGGAAGGGCTGGAGAAACGCATCTCCGAAAAGCTGACTGCCCGGGCAATTGTCGCGGAACCCGCGCCCAAAAAGACAGGCCGCCGGATTCTCTGGACGGCCGTGGCGGCTGCGGCCGTACTGGCCGCGGTCCTGGCCCTGCCGTCCGTCGGTGCACGAGAGCCGAAAGATACTTTCGACGATCCGCAACTGGCCTATGCCCAAGTCGAAGAGGCCTTCCATTTGATCGGCCAGAATATGGCCAAAATCATAAACAAGCAATAGCCATGAAACGAATTCTCATACTTACCGCCTTATTGTTCACTACCCTGCCCGTTTTCGCGCAAAACGGGAAAAGCATCTATCAGAAATATGCCGGCACTGAAAAAGTCAGCGCCGTCTATGTCTCATCCGCCATGTTCCGCATGATC
>JAEEQO010000071.1 GCA_016285335.1 Victivallales bacterium
GCCGTCCGTTGTGGCTGGCGTACTCGCCGAGGTAGACGCGCGTACCGCCGCGCTCGTAGGTGTCGTAGAAATGCTGGTTGTTCAGGAACCAGCCGGGCGACTGGTAGTAATGCTCGTCGACGATCGGGATGCCGAGCTTGCGCGCGAGCTCCCAGCCGTCCTCGTAGTCGGCGCCCTCGAAGAACGGCCCGACGGTGCCGACCACGGTGATTTCCGGGTGTTTCGCCTTCACAGCCTCGAAGATCATCGTGAAGCGTTCCTTGAAGACGTCGCCGATGAGGTCCTCGTTTCCGATGCCGATGTACTTCAGGTTGAACGGCGCGGGGTGTCCGGCATCCGCGCGGACCTTGCCCCATTTGGAATCCGCGGGCCCGTTCGCCCATTCGACCAGGTCAAGCACCTCCTGGATGTATTCGTCCATCCGGTCCATCGGGATGCCGCCCTGCTGGCCCTTGCCGCCGCGCGAGGAGTTCTGGCACGGGACGCCCGCGGGAAGGATCGGCAGAGGTTCCGCGCCGATGTCCTCGCAGAACTGGAAATACTCGAAGTAGCCGAGCCCGGCGGACTGGTGGTAGCCCCAGAGGTTGGACTGCGGCACGCGCGCCTCCAGCGGGCCGACGGTGCGGTTCCAGTGGTACATGTTCTCAAGGCCGTTGCCGTGCGCCACGCAGCCGCCGGGGAAGCGCACGAAACGCGGCTTGAGGTCGGCGAGCGTCTGCGCAAGATCGGCGCGAAGGCCGTTCCTGCGGCCTTTGAACGTCTTTTCGGGGAAGAGCGAGACCATGTCGATTGCGACTTTGCCGCCGCCGAGCGTGCGCAGCGCCAGTTTGCCGTGATCCGTGCTTGAATTGGCAACGAGCTCCAACTCAATCTTTTTCCATTTGTTTCCTTTTAGCGCGATGATCTCGCTGGCGATGACTTCTTCTTTTTCGTCGCGCAGTTCGACTCCCAGTCCGGTTTCGCCGCCGTCCGGACACTTCGCGAAGACGCTGAAACGATACGTTTCCCCCTTGCGGAAGACCATGCCGCGGAAGCCGTCATTGACGAGCGCGGCGGGACCTTCCAGCACGAGGTAGTGCGGATTGTTTTTGTGAATGGGATCGTCGGTCGCGACGGTCGCCTTTGCACCTTCGGAAACGGTCCAGCCGGTGAGGGCGTTCCATCCGCCTTTATCGAGGCTGTTGAACTCGAAATCGCGGTTGCGGACGAGTTCGGCGTACAGCCCGCCGTCCGCGGAATAGTTGATGTCCTCGAAGAAGATGCCCCACAGGAGCGGGCTGATCTCCTTAGTTCGGTTCAGGTCGACTGCGACCTCGGCGGCGAGGCTGTCGGCTCGGAGATTGCGCGGCAGGCGGACGTTCGCATTGATGCGTTCGCCCCGGAGCGCTTCGCGGCGGTCGGCATCCGCCTTCGCGGCGAGGATAGCGTCAAGTTCGGCCTTCGTGACGGTCACGATGTTTCCGGTCCACTCGCGGTCGCCGAGCTTGACGATACTTCCGCCTTCCAGATCCCGACTCGGGGATTCTGCAAGGGAAAAATGCTTGAAATCCCGCGTGGCGTAGACGTTTTCGAGCATTCTTTCATTCTTTTTGAACCACTCGATGTAATAATACTCCCCCTCCCCGGAATCAAAGTAGATGAGCGGCGCGTAGCCGCGCGGCGCTTTCTCCATGGGGTAGTAGTTCTGCACGTGCCAGTGCACGAGGTCGGGCGAGGACGTGAGCGCGAACACCGGATCGTCCGGGTTCGGCGTGAAGATGCAGTACCACATGCCGTTTGCCTTGTCATGGAAGAGGTACGGATCGTGCATCTTCTTCTCCGCGCCCCAGGCGCCGTAGTCGCTGCTCAGCCAGCCGTGGTCGATCGCGTGCCATTCCATGCCGTCGGCGTTCCATGCGTAGTACAGGCGGTTGTCGCGTTCGTATGCGAAAAGCTGAATGGGTCTGGGGCCAGGCGGAAGTGGATCATAGTGGCGCGAAACGCTGTGCTGCGACGGATTGGCGGGGGCGTTGTCGGCTGCCGCAGCGCCGGAGACCGCGAACGATGCGGAGAGGAAAGCGGCGGCAACGATGATGCGGTGGAACAGTTTCATGGTCGTGTGTCTTTCGTGTTGTGGTGAGGAGAGAATTTGCGAGACGCGGTTCAGACGTCAGAGCGTCGGGACGACCTTCTTGATCGAGCCGTCCGGGTTGAATTCGAGCTTGTCGATGCAGACTTCGCGGTGAAATCCGGGTCCGTCCATGACCTTGCCGTTCTGCCACGCGAACCTGTGGTACACGATGCGCCATTCGTCGTCCGTGCCGTGTACCTTCAGAATCTGGTGGTGGCCGGTGCCGAGGATGCCCTTCGACGGATCCTTCTCGATGACCACGTTGTCGCGCGGGACGGTGAGGTCGCCGAGCGGGGAATCGGCGATGGCGTAGCGGATGTGGTAGTTCGGGCTGCCGGTGTCGTCGACGGACCAGCTGAAGTAATATTTGCCGTTGCGGTAGATCACATTCGTGCCCTCGCGGAAGGTGCGGCCGGGGCGGAACTCCTTCACGGTTTCGCGTTTCACGCTCAGCATGTCGTCGGCCAGCTCGCCGCCCGCCATGTAGCCGTTGCCCCAGTAGAGGTAATACTTGCCGCTCACGGGGTCGTGGAAGACGTCCGGGTCGATCTCCTGCCCGCCGCGCACGCCCGCCGGCTTGAAGTCGACGATGGGCTTGCCGGTGTCGACGAACGGCCCGAGCGGATCGTCCGCGACCGCGACGCCGACGCATTTGCGGCCGTCGCCCTTCAGCGCGCCGCAGAAGTAGAAGTAGTATTTATAGGATCCGTCGGGCTGCTTGCGCTCCATGATGCACGGCGCCCAGGCGTTGCCGCTGGACCACTTCACGTCCTCGCCGAGCGTAAGGATCGTGCGCTCGAACTTCCATTCCTTCAGGTCGGACGAGGAGAATACCTGGAAATCCTTTCCGCCCCAGCCGGGCACGCCGTCGTGCGTGGGGTAGATGTAGTATTTGCCGGTCTTCTCGGAATAGAGCGTGCCGGGGTCGGCGTAGAACGCCTCGATGATCGGGTTGTTCTGCACGGGGGGCTCGAACTTCTCGGGCTTGCCCCATTTTTTGAGAACTGCGTTCAGCTCGGAGCGCGCGATGGAGACCACGCTGCCGTGGCGGGCGTGGAAATCGACCGAGAAATCGCCCTGCGTGAACGTCTTCAGGTCCTTCGTCTCGGCGAAATACCAGCGGCCGTTGCGGAAGAGGTCGCCCATGAAAACGTACGTGTCGGTGTTCACGAGCGGGTAGATGCTGGAGCCTTCGATCGCGAATCCGGGATCGAGCTTGTAGTCCGGCTCCGGCTTTTCCCATTTGCCGGGGAAGAGCGTGTCGGAGACGACCTTTTCCTTGCCGCAGTAGAACATGTGGTACTTGCCGTTGAACCTGATGATGTCCGCGTCGAGCACGTGCACGCCGGGGATGCCGAACATGTACATGGGCTCGCCTTCGAGGTCCGTGAAATCGTCGTTCGCGTACACGCCGTACATCCTGTTCACGCCGCCCTTGAACATCAGCGCCACGTAGATCAGGTACCGTTTCGCCGCGGGGTCGTAAATGGTCTGCGGCGCCCACACGTGCAGGATGTCTTGGATGCCGGGCATTTCGGGGAAGCGCTCGGGGAAGTGGATCGCCTTCGCCGACCAGTTCACGAGGTCGTCGGACTTCATGAGCACGAGGCCGCGGTTGGAGTCCCATCCCTTCGAGGAGGTCATGTCCGTGGCGACCATGTAGAACCCGCCGTCCTCCCTGCGCAGGATGTGCGGATCGCGCACGCCGCCGGAGCGCGTGAACGCCTTTGCGTCCAGTACGGGCTTGTCGCCGTTGAGCGCGAAGAAATGGCGTCCGTCCGTGCTGACGGCGAAGCGGATCTGCTCCTGGTCCGGGTTGTTGCCGTTGAAGTAGGCGAAAAGATAGCAGGTGCGGTCCTTCGCGGCGGGTTCCGGCACGGGCTTCTGCGCCATGGCGGCGAGGGTGAAGCCGAGGATGCAGAACGCGGCGAGGGCGAACTTGCGGAAAGCGGAGGCGTGGCGGACGGGACGGATGCTGTATGACATGGGCGATCTCCTGTGTGGAACGGCGGACCGGGTTTGTGCGGCGCGCCGCTCGTTGTTGCGTGGGTTGACCGGGCGTTTTCCGCATAATATACATTAGTTTCGGAAAGAAATCAAGGCGGCGCAAGTTTTTTCGCGCGGAAAAACCGCCCGCAAACGCGAAAAAAAGCAAAGCACGTTGTGATATAATACAATATCGGCGAATGGAAAAACGTTATAATAAGAAACAACAACACACTTGAGGTCCCGATATGAAAACGAAATCGATTTGCAGTGCTTTCTTCGCCGCAGTCGCGGTCTTCCTGACCGTTGCAGTGTTCACCGGATGCGGCAAACGCGGGGGAAATGCGGATCATTCTTTACGGGAAGACAATGCCGCTTCTGAAGCAAATGACGGAGAAAACGCGGAAGAGCTTTCGGGAAAAGGCGATGCAGCATTTGAGGTGAAGGCTTTGGAGATCGCGACCATTCAGCTGGGACAGTATTCCGGCAGCGTCCGCTCCACACAACCGGACGTAAGAACGCAGTCTGTTTCCATCGCGAACCGGTCCGGCAGAACGATTGACCTGTACGGCTATTCCGTCACCAACAACGGAAAAGAGATCCTGCGGATCGACGAGCATGTCGAATTGGAAAAAGATGCGAAGAAGGTGTTTCCGCTCCCTATTGTCGATACTGGAAAAAAGTATAGGAAGCAGGGGTTCGCGATCGAGCCATGGTTCCTTTACTCCGTTGTTTTCAAGGATGAGAATGAAGCGCGGAAGGAACGGGAAGAACTTGAGCCGATAATGGAACGGTATCTGCCGTATCTCACGGAACCGAGCAGAAACATCTTCGAACAAGATTATATTACGGGGAAACATACGTTCTACTTTTCGGAAATAGCCTTGAAGTCTCCCCGGAATGAAACCGTGGACCGGATCCTTCTATCTCAGGTGAATGTTCAGAAGAATCCGTATGCCCTTGTGGCATTCATAGAACCCATACAACCTGCCGGCGTTTTTCGGAAAGGAGATCGCGTGATCGTCTGCAGCGTACCCGAAATGGCGCCTTTCCCGCTTGATGAAATCGCGTATTTGCCTGATTATATGACATTAGGCATTACTACAAGCGGGAACAAATACTTCAGAGAAAATGCGGATTTCTATGTTCCGGGTCTGAAGATGACATTATGCCTGTATCGTGATAAGAGATTCAAGAATGAAATCGTTCGTCTGGAGGGGGAGAAATTCATTTTCCGGAAAATGAGCGCGGCGCAGGCGGGTGAAATCGAGAGGTCCTTCGACGGGGCAAGCTCGAAGGATGTGTATTATAAACTTTCCGTCACGCATCCGGATTTTCCCGAATTGTCGCTTCCGGAGCCATTGACCGGAAAAGTCATTATACGGGTGCAGGGGCGAAGCATGCCTTTAAGACAGTCCTCACCACCCCCAGCCAACTAACCCCGACACCACGGAGAATATAACATGAAAAAGAAAACTGTTTGGATCACCGCCGCGATCATCGGTTTGGGCGCGCTCGCAGTCGTCCTTGCGCTGGCGTTCACGCATTGGAACAAAGACGGGAAAAAGGAACGGAGAACGGTGCCGCAATACACGCTGGAGGAGCTGGAGAATGCGGACATAACAGCGACCGAGGCAACGAACGCCGACAGTAATGAATCGGCGGGCTCTTCTCGGAACAATGATCAATGGGAAGAACTCGCCGAATCACTCATGCGTGAATTGAGATTCTGGTCGTCGCATGATGACAGACGCGAATCGGAAACCAGAATCAGCACAGATGAATTTCTTGAGCGCTGGCGTACAGAAAAAAAGCTCGAAAAAGATGATATGACGTATCTTTTCGTCAAAACGATTCAAGATTATTTTGGGGAGCTGGAAAATGAATCGGATAATAAAAAACTTATGATGTGGCATCGTTATGCTGTCTCCGGTCTCCAATATTATCCGCCACCTCAAAAACAGTTCATGGAATTGGTTCAGAAAACCGCCGAATTGGAACCGGATTATGTTGAAATGGTCATTTATGGGTATATAAACGCATACCCTGATTGGATTTTTGATGATAAACCGATTCTTGAAATAATAAATAAAACCGACTCAACCACATACAGACTTAGTGGCGTATGTTTTGATCTAAAAAAACAAATTCTGAAAGAAAAGGATGAGAATCGCAGGAAGAGGCTTCTTCACAAGGCGCTCGAATGGGCTTTTCAGGATGACAAGCTTGAAATATTTCATGATTTAGATAGAATTTTACTTGATCACTGCGAAGACTACGCAGCGCATCCCGGCCGAAAGCTCCAGCTGGAAAAGGATTTAAAGCAACATGAGGAAGCCAGGAAATATACCTTGAGTTACCTCAGGAGCAAATATGCTCTGGAGCATTTCGGCGAGGGAGATGAAGCGCTTGAAGTGTTATACAAGTTGGATATGGATGACAAAGTAAAAAGTCGTATATTAGAGAAAATGAATGAGATAAAGAAAGCTGGAAAAGATCCATCGGCTATTTATACCAAAGAGTTTTTCGATGAACTGAACAACGTAAAATAAGCCGACCTCACCACCCCCGGCAGACTAACCACGACACCACGGAGTAAAAATAACATGAAACATAAATCGGTCAGCACCATCGCCGCGATCCTCTGCGGCACAGTTCTTGCGTTCGCAGTCTTCCCGGTGGCGTTCGCGCAGGAGAATGAACCCGAAGTCATCCTCACCCTGGAAGGGAATTACAAAGGTCAGGTCACGTTCGTGCTCACCGGCGACACGGTCCGGTACGAACACCGCACCATAGTCCCCATATACCCGGCCCCGACCGACGTCACTGTCGACGGCAAGCCGTGGAAGGACCTGGATCAGCCGTTCAAGCTCGGTTTTACCCCGGATTTCGAGGATGTCACCGCCAGGGGAAAAATAGACGGGAGCAAAGTCACATTGTTTCGGGGCCCGGACCGGGTCGAGCTCACGCTCAGGGACCCCGAGGGGGCCGTGCGATACCAGATGCAAAACCCTACTGATCCCGACCCGCCCGCCGTCCGCGCGACGCACTTCGCGGTCCCGCTGATTGTCAAAAACATCCACAGCAGTTCCCGCCCGGTTCTGATCCCCATGGGCCCGAACCAAATAAAACTGCAGTCGGAGCGCGAAAGACGCGCCGAGCTGGAAATAGCGCTCAAAGTTCTTGAGGAAAAACCGGTCACCCCGGAGATTTCCCGGGTTCCGTCTTCCCGGTCCCGGACGGAGTCGATCGACATGCTGCGCAGGCAGATCGATGATGCCGACCGTAACATCAGGCGCCTGGAAGAGCTCGCCGAAAAGGAAGCAGCTCTGGACGATCTGGACTCTGACGAGGCAAAGGCCGACGAGGATTTGCAGAAACTGCTTGAGTTCCGCAATAAAATGGAAGCGGATCTTCAGGCGCTCGAGCAGGATCCCGCGGCCGACAGGAAGCAGATCAGCCAGATGCGTCAGAACCTTCTTCTTTATGACGGGATGCTCAAAAATGCGAGAGTCCGGCTCGCGAACGGGGCGATTTCCTTAAAACTGGGGCCGGTTTCAAGTAACGAGCGCGACGGAGTGACCTTCCCTCCGCCAGAAGCGCCGTGGCAGACAGCCGCGAGACCGGGTTCCGCCACGACGCAGACGAGCGGACCCGCCGCATCAAAAGCCGACGTCGACCGGAAGCAGCAGGACCTCCTCGCGGGCGTGCCGCTCTGGAATCCGGAGCAGGACGGACCGCCCGAAATCCGGCTCCGCGAACTCGTCAATGATACGGCGAAGCGTGCGGAAGCCAATCTCCGTTCGATCGGCGCCGTCATGACCACTTCGATCGACGCCGAACATTCCGCCGCCGACGTTGATTTTTTCATCACCGACGACTTCAGAAAAATTGTCTGTTTCATCGATGAAATCGAGAAGACCACGCCGCGTCTGCGCTGGCGCCGTGTCGAAATCCGCGTCGAGCCCGTCGGGGGCCGTGCCTTTCCCGAGGAGAAACCGAAGACCGATGCCAGAAAGTTCCGTATGCTCGGGCAGATTCGAGTTATCAGGCACACACCCGCCAAAAAGGAGACCGTTCCGGCGGCCGGTGACTCCGCCTCGGCGAAGGAAAAGGTGAAGAAAGAGCCGGTCTATCCCGGCGATCCGGATTTCCTCGCCAAACTTTACGATCTGACTCTCGCGCTCCCCGAGGAGGCGCTCGTGACCAATTTCCGGTTCAACAACGGAAACTGCGACCTCACGATCCAGACGGAGACCGCCAGAATCGACCTCGAACGACGCATGGTCTTCCCCTACTGGAGGATCGGTAGAATGCAGCAGAGGATCATGGCCGACGTCGTTTCCTCGTCCGTATCCCTTGTCAGAAATGACGATCCTGCCCGGCCGCAAAAGGACAGCGTAACCAGGGCAGACAAAATCGACGCCATCGTGGCGCTGAACATCTTCGACCCGGACCGCACCCCGAAAAAGTCCGCCGACAGCGGCAGGCCCGCCGTTCTGCCCGGCTCGATGGTGATCCGCTCGGATGAAATACTGAAACGGCAGTTGGAAGACGTGAAGCGAACCCGTACCGAGCTTGAGTCCCTGCTCAATTCGCTCCAGCAGACGCAGGGAGGCATCACGAAAGAGCAGACCGACCTGATCCGCCAGCGCATCGAAGTCTACGATCAGCAGATCGAACGCATTCAGGAACAGCTGAAGGCGCTTCAGCCGAACGGCGCGGAGTTCGGCGAGGCGGAGTTGGAACAGCAGCTGCAGGAAGCCGTCAAAAACCACGCCGAGCTTGATTCCTTGCACCGGACGCTCGAACAGACGCCGGGCGGCACGAAAGAGCAGATCGATCTGGTCCGTCAGCGCCTGGAACGTTCCGAACAGCGCGTCAAGCTCCTTCAGGACAAACTGAAGAAACTTCGCCCCTGACGCGCGCGGCATCCGCGCAAAAAACGGCCATGCCATCCAAAAACGATTTGACTTTTGTCTGTTCCTGTCGTAAATTATAAACGTAAACGTTAAAAGGAAAACGTTTTTTTCACGCGGGAGACGGAACCATGTGCCAGCTCGACCGACTGCACAGTTTAAGACGCGAAATCTACGAGATCGCCAGAAAACACAAAGCCGAAAAGGTTTATGTGTTCGGTTCCTGCGCCCGCAAGGAAGAGTCGCCCGACAGCGACATCGATTTTGTCGCCGAATTCGCTCCGCACTCTTCTTTGTTTGACATCGGCGGGTTGCAGTATGATCTGCAAAAGTTCCTCGGATGCAGGGTCGACCTGATCCCGGAGGATTCTCTGGCGGATGATGCGTTCGCGGCAAATGCCCGAAAGGAAATGATCCTGTTATGACGGACGACCGCGCCAGAATCGAGCACATGCTTCAAAGCATTGAGCGTATTCAGGATGCGATGAAAGACGTTTCCGAGGAGGATTTCTTTCAATCAAGGATTCTGCTGGACGCCATGTCTTTCAACTTCGCGATTCTCGGGGAAGCCGCCAACAAGGTCTCCATCGTCTTCCGGAGATTCCGTGGGGAGACATCATCGGGATGCGGAACATTCTGATCCACGATTACGTCAAGCCCCAGCCGAAGTACATGTGGGACGCATACCGGAACGATCTGGAACCTCTGAAAGCCCGGCTTCTGGAAATCCTGAAGGAACTCTGATTCCCGTTCATCAAATCGTACTTGCTTCTTTCCATGCAAAACTCCGAAGAAACTGAAAAAACAGGCTCCCCGCCAAGCGCTCCGGCTCCCCGGATCGAACGGTCCGGCGGCCACATGGAAACGCCCGAGAGCCTGTTTCAGTTCTTCTGGCATTATCGCCGAAGGTTCATCCTGCTTGTCATTTTTGTTCTTTTTGTGGCTTTCGCCATATATGATATCAGTTATCTCCATTGGCCGGGAATCGATGCGGGCTTGTGCCGCATCGGCAGACACACGACCTATCTCGGCAATGTGCGATACGCGCTGACTCCCGACCGGAACGAGCTCGTGGTCTCCTACGACCTGGTGACGATGCAGGAGGGCTGGCTGGAAAATAGCCGATTCCTGGCGGCGTCCCGTCAGGCGGAAACACGCATCCCGCTGGACCCCATGCCGGACACCGTGAAGCGTTATGTTGTGAACGTCGTCGTCGATCCGAATGTCGAGGCGGTCCGTTATGTAGGGTCCGAAAGGATCGGCGGTTCGGAATGGCCGCCGTCGTTTCCTGTAATGGGCATTCTCGTGCCGGATCCTGAGCCGGAATCCCGGGAGACCCGGGGCGACACGCAGAAGCTGCCGGACGGCCCGAATTGCAGTCTGCACCTACGCGTAGACGACCTACCGCTCCTTTCCGGGAATTTCTCCTGCCGGATATGGAACGATTCGCTTGCCAAGGTAAGGAATGCAAATGGCGGCTACAATTATTTCAGCCCTACAGGATCCGCGGTGCTGATCCCGTACGACCGGGACGGCGACCGCCATGTCATGCTTTGCGCCATGTGGGATAATGGCCCGGTGCCGTTTTACCGGCAGATCATAGAGGAGCATCCCGAGATCAACCGGATCACCTGGGATACGCCGGCTTCGCCGTTCCGGACCTGGTGCGGACGGATCCTGTCGCTTCCGCTCGGGCTGCTTGAAGATTTTTTCTTCTGGGGTCCCCTTTGGCTGCTGCTCTGGTTCGTGCAGGCCGTCGGGGGCGTCTTCCATATTTGATGTTTCCGCGGATGCCGCCGCTCCGGCGGGCCGCCCGTCCCGCACGCGCCATCGCGCGAAAAACTCTATAAAAAGGAAGGGAAACGACTGGTTATTTCCGGAAAATGCTGTATATTATATGGGCTTGTTTTCGTTTTAAACAAAATTGAGGCGGAAACGGGCGCTGAATACGCTTTTTTCAACGGCAAACAGCCAATCAATAAGGACACCACAAATGAACAAGATCACGGACTGGTACGGCTCCACCGGGCTGACCATGGGCATCGCCGCCGACCACGGCGGATTCGAACTGAAAGCGAAACTCATCCCGTTCCTCGAAGGCAAGGGATTTACCGTGAAGGACTTCGGCCCCACGGTTTACGATGCCGGGGACGACTACTCCGTGTTCGGTTCCGCGATGGCGAAGGCCGTCTCCAAGGGCGAAATCCAGCTCGGCATCCTGCTCTGCCGCAGCGGAGCCGGCATGGTCATCACCGCCGACCGCTTCCACGGCGTCCGCGCCGTCGTGGCATTCTGCAAGGAGAACACCAAGGCCAGCCGCGAGCACAACTGTTCGAACGTGCTGGTCATTCCTGCCGACTACATGGACGAGGCGAAGATGAAGGAGCTCATCGAAGTGTGGCTCTCCACCCCGTTCTCCGGTGACGCCCGCCACGTGCGCCGCCTCGAAATCCTCGAAAAACGCACCTACGACGACATCGCGGCGATCCGTTCCGTCGACCCGGAGATCGCCAGTCTGATCGACAAGGAAGCCGGCCGCCAGTTCAACGGCATCGAGCTCATCGCCTCCGAAAACTTCACCAGCACCGCCATCCGCGCCGCGCAGGGTTCCGTGCTCACCAACAAGTACGCCGAAGGCTATCCGCGCAAGCGCTATTACAACGGCTGCGAATTCGTCGACGAGGTGGAGCAGCTCGCGATCGACCGCGCGAAGGAACTCTTCGGCGCCGAGGCCGCGAACGTGCAGCCCCACGCGGGCAGCCAGGCGAACATGGCGGTCTACTTCGCGCTGCTGAATCCCGGCGACACCGTGCTCTCCATGAGCCTCGACCACGGCGGCCACCTCACGCACGGCCACCCGATGAACTTCAGCGGCAACCTGTTCCACATCGTGCCCTACGGCGTCTCCGCCGAGACCGAGCGCCTCGACTACGACGAGATCGAACGCCTCGCCATGGAGCACAAGCCCCGCATGATCCTCGCCGGCGCCTCCGCCTATCCGCGCGCCATCGACTTCGCCCGCCTGCGCCAGATCGCCGACAAGGCGAACGCGTTCCTCTTCGTGGACATGGCACACATCGCCGGTCTGGTCGCCGCCGGTCTGCACCAGAACCCGGTCCCGTACTGCGACGTCGTGACCACCACCACGCACAAGACCCTCCGCGGCCCGCGTTCCGGCCTGATCCTCTGCAAGGAAAAATACATCAAGGCGATCAATTCGAAGGTCTTCCCCGGCCTCCAGGGCGGCCCGCTGATGCACGTGATCGCCGCGAAGGCCATCTGCTTCAAGGAAGCCATGTCGCCCGAGTTCAAGGCGTACCAGCAGCAGATCGTGAAGAACGCCGCCACGCTCGCCGACGCGCTCGCCGACAAGGGATTCCGCATCGTTTCCGGCGGCACCGACAACCACCTGATGCTCGTCGACCTGCGTCCGCGCCACGCCACCGGCAAGGAGATCGCCACCGCGCTGGACAAGGCCGCGATCACGGTCAACAAGAACATGATCCCGTTCGATCCCGAAAAGCCGTTCGTCACCAGCGGCATCCGCATCGGTACGCCCGCCGTCACCACGCGCGGCATGAAGGAGCCGGAAATGCTCCGCATCGCCGAC
>JAEEQO010000072.1 GCA_016285335.1 Victivallales bacterium
CCCTGTTCGGCGGCAAGGGTGTAGTGCCGGATCGCCGACGCAAAATTTCCCCGTCTGAAATCGGCCCGCCCCGCTTTCATTTCCGCATGGGCGGGCTCCTCGAACACTTTGTGTGCGACGAACGCCGCGACGGTCAGAACGACCGCAACGACCGCAACGACCGCGATGAGAATGTTCCGGTTCTTTTTGTTCGACATGGTTTCAGGCCCTTTTATGGAGTTGTTACCAAGTTGCATTCAGGAAAGGAAGACCCCACCAGCGGCCATTGTAATTCCATAAGCCGATTTGCAGGGAAAAACTCTTTTCCGTCCCGGTGGACGACTCATCGACGGCATTGTCGGACAGATTGATTAGCCCGAATTGCAGATACGGGTCGCTTTTTACCTTGCTTCCTTCCCGTCTGCTGTCATTGAGAACACCGATCTGAAAACGGTTTGTTTCAAGCGCTCTGTTGAAAACGCCGATTTGCGCGATGCCGTTGTCCTTCTGACCGGAATAAATCCGCCCCCAGGCTCCGCGCCAGTTCACGATGCCGAGTTGAACGCTGTTCCCGTCGAAACATCCATTGGCGGGCGCGACGCTCAAACCGTTCAGATCGCCCGAGAAGAACAACAGAGGGGAAAGCTCGAGACCATTGAATTTCACGCCGGCGCAGACCGGAGCGACGGCGACCCCGTTTACCCCGCCGCTGAGATCATAAAGGGATAAAAGGAGACCATTCACACCGCCGTCGTTGCCGTCGCGACCGGCCGATTCCGAGTCGCCGAAATCCACCCAGAACGGAAACCCGATTCGAAGACATGGCCGGTTCTCCCTTTTTTCCGAATCATCCCCGAGATAGTCAGCATACCCCAAGTAACACCCGATTTGGGCATATTCCGTGTCAAACGCAAGGCGGAATCTCTCTTCCTCCGTCGTCCTGCACCCGGTGAATAGTGCAGCGGACAGGATGATCGCGAGGATTGCGAAGACTGTGTCGCGGGCTGATTTCGACATGGTTTCGGGCCTTTCACGAAGTCGGAGGCTGCTTTATGATTTCAAGAAACTGTGCAGGAGTGACGATGAACGGCTTTACAGGAAAATGCTTCAAATTCCCCGTGACAAGAAATGTTTCATCGGCTCCGTTCGTCAGCGTGACTGCATAAAACGGCACATCGTTCATATCTGGCAATACGATGTCCATATGCCCGGGTTCAAGAAGAACACCTCTTTGTGCCACATCCCGAAGAAAAACATCGACCGTAGCCGGATCGAAACCGAACTTTGCCCGATGCAGGACCTCGAAATACTCTTTAAGAATCGCTTTGCTGAAAACGGGAACCACGGTGGAATCGAAGAGTTTTTCGACGACCGTTACCGGGGGAGAATCAACTCGTTTCGCAAGTAAAGCCGATACAAAGACATTTGTGTCGATCACGGCATAAAACTTCATTTGCCCTTGCGTTTCCTTGTATTTGTGATTTCCGCGTTGATTTCAGCCAGGGACATTCCCTGCAGACCGTTCGCCTTTGCCTGGCGGCGCAGGCTTTGAAACGCCCTCAGACCCGTGTCGGACGGGGCGGCGGAGATTTCAAAGGGAATCCGGCGTTCCCGTACCACGGCACGGGCAAAAAGGTTGATTGCTGTTGAAGTATTCATTCCGAACTGAGCGCAAAGATCGTCGAGTTCCATCTTAAGTTTTTCGTCCATACGGACACTGAATGTTGCTGTCGGCACAATAAACCTCCTGTGTTTTATTTTGTGTCAAATATAACACAAGAGGTTGCAAAAGTCAAATTAAAACTAAGAAAAAGAGAAAAACAAAATGGCTTTTCCGCGCTTAAATGCTGGCAACTTTAATCGCATTGAGGGTGGCGGCGGGGTTGTGGACGCGGAGGGCTTCGACGCCGACGCGGCAGAGATCAAGCTGGAGCTGGGCGGTGGCTTCGTCGCGGTCGGCGGGGCAGGGGATGCCGTACATGCGCCCGATGAAGCCCTTGCGGGAAATGCCGTAAAAGAGCGGATAGCCGAGCTTCTTGAACTCGGCGGCGCGGCGGATGAGCTCCATGTTCTGTTCGTCGTTCTTGGAGAACCCGACGCCGGGGTCGAGCATGATGCGACCGCGGTCCACTCCGGCGCGGACTGCCTTCTCCACGGCGTCCAGCAGGAACGCCGAGACGTCGGCGATCAGGTCGCCGTACACGAGATTTTCCGGGGCCTGCATGGTGTCCGGCGTGCCGCGCATGTGCATGACGATGAGCGAGGCGCGATGCGCCGCGACGGCGTCCGCCATGCCGGGATCGAAATGGAGCCCGCTCACGTCGTTGACGCAGTCGGCTCCGGCGGCGAGCGCGGCGTCGGCGACGGCGGCCTTCCGCGTGTCGATGCTGATAAAAATGTCCGGGAAACGCGCCCGGATGAGCTTCAGGGCGGGGAGCAGACGACGGATTTCCTCGTCGGCCGGGACTTCCTCCGAGCCGGGACGGGTGGACTCCGCGCCGAGGTCGAGCGCATCCGCGCCGTCGGCCACCATTTGCGCGGCGAAGTCCGCCGCGACCTCCGCCGAGGCGTTGTGCGCGCCGCCGTCGCTGAAGGAATCCGGCGTGAGGTTCAGGATGCCGAAAAGACGCGGCCGGGTTGTTGCGCCCGGCCGTGTCGGTTGGTTCAGGGATTCGAAGAAGCGGTCAGAACGGGACATTGCCGTCGTCTCCGCCGCCGAGGTCGGCGGGATCGATGTAATCGTCGTCCTCGTCCTCGGACTGCTTCTTCGGCGCGTCGTCGTCGAAATCGTCGTCGCCGCCGGTCTCTTCCACGGCTTCCGCCTCGGCCTCAGCGTCCTCGCGGACGGGCAGGGGCTCTCCGGCAGCCGCGAAGACGCCGGTGTTTTCGGCCTCGGCCTTCGGTTCCTCTTCCTCGACCTGCGCCACGGTGGAAACGCCGATGATACTGTCGTTCTTGCGGAGGTTGATGATCCGGACGCCCATGGAGTTGCGGCCCACAAGACGGATCTCGTCGACGCGGGTGCGGACCACCTGGCCGCGCTGCGTGGTGAGGATGATCTCGTCGCCGTGGTGGACCTTGATGGCAGCCACGACCGTTTCGCCCTCGCCGAGCTTGATGTTGCGGACGCCCATCGCGCCGCGTCCGGTGAGACGGTAGGAGTCGACGTAGCTGCGCTTGCCGACGCCGCTGCTGGTGACCACGAGGAGCTGCGGGCGCGTGTCGTCTTCCGCGACGGGTTCGTCGGAATCCGCGGCGGCGTCTTCGGCCTCTTCCGCTTCTTCAGCCGTTTCCGCGCCGTCGATCGCGGCGGCTTCGTCCGCGGCGTCCGCATCGACGTCCGCGTCGTTGATCGGGGCGACGTTTTCCTCATTGTCGGCGTCGACGTCAAGATCGGCCGCGGGCGCCTCGATGACGGGCGGCAGTCCGGTCGCGACGACTTCCATGCCGATCACGTAGTCGCCCTCGAATTTGAACTTGATGCCGTGGACGCCGCGCGCGGCGCGTCCCATCGGGCGGACCTTCGATTCGCTGAAGCGGCATGCCATGCCCTTCGCGGTGGAGAGGATGATCTCGCTGGAGCCGTCGGAGAGGTCGGCTGCGATCAGGTCGTCGTTGTCCTCGATCACGAGAGCGCGGATGCCGACCTTGCGGAGGTTGCGGAACGCGGAGAGCGGGGTCTTCTTGATGATGCCGTTGCGGGTGGCGAGCACGAGGGCGACGCCGGGCTGGTCGAACATGGCGCGGTTGATCGTGACCATGGCGCGGATCTGCTCGTCCTTCTCGAACTTGATGAGGTTCACGATCGCCTTGCCGTTGCCGGTGCGGGCGCCTTCCGGGATGTCGTAGACGTTCAGCCAGTACATGAACCCGCGGTCGGTGATGAAGAAGATGATGTCGTGACTGTCGGCGCTGAAGAGGCGCGCCACGTGGTCTTCCTCCTTGGTGCTCATGCCGATGACGCCCTGGCCGCCGCGGTGCTGCGTGCGGTAGGTGTCGGCGGGGACGCGCTTGATGTAGCCGGTGTCGGAGACCGTGATGATGCAGGAGTGGCGCGGGATGAGGTCGGCGATGTCGATGTCGCCGTCGTCGTAGGTGATCTCGGTGCGTCTGGGGTCGGCGTACTTGTCGCGGATGGCGGCGAGTTCGGTCTTGATGAGCTCGAGGCGTTTTTCGCGGCTGGCGAGGAGTTCTTCGAGCTCGGCGATGCGGCGCATGAGCTCGTTGTACTGGTTTTCGAGGTCGTCGACGGCGAGGTTGGTGAGCTGGTGGAGGCGCATGTTCAGGATCGCCGCCGCCTGGATCGTGTCGAGGTCGAACCGCGCCATGAGCGCCTTCGCGGCGGATTCGCGGTCGCGGGACTCGCGGATGATCTTCACGACTTCGTCGATGTTGCGCACGGCGATGAGCAGTCCGGCGAGGATGTGGGCGCGTTCGCGTGCCTTGCGGAGCTCGAATTCGGCGCGGCGGGTCACGACCTCGAAGCGGTGGTCGATGAACGCCTGGAGGATCTGCACGAGGTTCATCACGCGCGGACGGTTGTGGTCGACCACGAGCATGTTGCAGCCGAACGCGGTTTCAAGCTGGGTGGTGGCGAAGAGCTGGTTCAGGACCACGCTCGCCATGGCGCCGCGCTTGATGTCGATCACGATGCGGATGCCGATCTTCTTGTTGGATTCGTCGCGTAGGCCGGAAATGCCGGTGATGCGCTTTTCCTTCACGACGTCGGCGATCTTCTTGACGAGGAGTTCCTTGTTCAGTGCGTAGGGGATCTCAGTCACGATGATCTGTTCGCGGTCGCCCTTCTCCACGATCTTGGTCTTGGCGCGGATCTTCAGCACGGCGTGGCCGGTCTCGTAGAGCGCGCGGACGGGGTTGATGCCGCAGATGATGCCGCCGGTGGGGAAGTCCGGGCCGGGGAGATACTGCATGAGGTCGCGGACAGTGGCGGTCGGATTGTCGAGCAGATGGATGGTGGCGTTCACGACTTCGCCGAGGTTGTGCGTCGGGATGTTCGTCGCCATGCCGACGCCGATGCCCACGCTGCCGTTCACCAGCACGTTCGGGAACTTCGCCGGGAGCACTTCGGGTTCCGTCGTCTCCTCGTCGAAGGTCGGGATCATGTTGACCGTTTCCTTGTCGATGTCGGCGAGGAGTTCCTCCGCGATGCGTTCCATGCGGCACTCGGTGTAACGGTAGGCGGCCGGCGGGTCGCCGTCGATGCTGCCGAAGTTGCCCTGACCCTCGATGAGCGGCGTGCGCATGGAGAAATCCTGCGCCATGCGGACGAGCGTGTCGTAGACGGAGGCGTCGCCGTGGGGATGGTAGCTGCCGAGCACGTCGCCGACGACCTTGGCGCATTTGACGGTCTTGTGGGACTTGGTGAGTCCGCGCTGGCCCATGGCGTACAGGATGCGGCGGTTGCAGGGTTTCATGCCGTCACGGACGTCCGGGATGGCGCGGCCGACGTTCACGCTCAGCGAGTACTGGAGGTACGCGGTGTGCATGATGTCTTCGATGTTGATCGGGAACACATTGTGGGGAGTGTCGGACATGCTGGTGGCCTTTCAGAAGAAGGTGCGGGTTGTTTGTTGATTTTCTGATGGTATAATATACCACGGAAATGCGCTGTTTTCAAGCGCGCGTGTGCGCGTGTGCGAGAAAAATGACGAAAAAAAGCGGAAAATCGCCGGAAACGGCCTTTCCGGGCGATTTAAGGCTATGTTTGGAATTTATAAAATTTGCAGAGAAGTAAAAATGAAAGAGACGGCCTTTCCGCGACTTTTTCGGGAAAATGACCGTTTCGCACTTGATTTTTCGCCGTTCGGAAGTATGTTATAAAAGGTCATCTCTTAAAATTGGTGTTCGGCGGCTTTTCGCGTCTGAGCAAAGTCCAACTGGTAAGATTTTCGATGGTTACGTTTTCAGGTAGCCATCTTCAAATCTTCCTGCATTGGCCTTTTTGCCCATCCGCTGAAAATCCATCCGATTGAATTTTAAGAGTTGCCCTAAACACAATCTTTTTGTGCGGGCGTAGCAAAATGGTTATGCTCCAGCTTCCCAAGCTGGCTACGCCGGTTCGATTCCGGTCGCCCGCTCCATCCCTCTTTTCCCTGTCTGTTTTCTTTTCCCCCATGAAAAACGCCCGTTGAACGATTGTGTTCAGACGGGCGTCAAAGATGCGGGGGGATGACTGGAATTGTCTATTCCGCGTCGAAATCGCTTACCCAGTCGGTGCCGCGTTTGCTCGTGACAAAGGCGGGCTCCAGAGGGCATGTAAGGCGTTTCTGGTTCTGTTTCTCGCCGTCCGTGTAGGTGCAGACGGGGTACTTCACTTTGTCCCACTGATCGGCGGCCGCAAGCGCGATGCCGCCCATCTGGAAAAATCCGTCCGCATAGCCTTCCTTGTGGTTGACGCGGTATTCGAGCGGTTCCGGCGAACGGAAATACATGAAAATATCGTCCTCGCCCTCGAAGACGTATTCGCCTTCCGGGAGGTTGACCGTCCGTTTTTCCAGCGGATTGTCTCCGAATTCAAACAGCATGGAATGGAGGACCGTGAGGCGGTGCGGCTTGCGCGGGGGATGGACGCCGGAACGCGGGATGGTCCCCGCGGAATCGACGGAAGAACATGCCGCGCAGAACGCGCAGGATGCGACGCAGAGAGAGAGGATGACGGCGAATCTCCGGCAGGCGGCGGAAAGACTGGGTTTTCCGGCGTTGCCGGGGCAAATCCGGCGCATCAGAGAGAATACGCCGCGAATGATGTGACCAAGGAGATTCATGTCGGTCTGCCGGGGGTCGCTTGTGTGAGTTTACGGTTACTTGGAAGCCTTTTTCGCCGGAGCCTTCTTTACCGGGGCCTTCTTTGCCGGGGCCGCGGGCTTGAAGGTGAGCGTGGCGACGGAGCAGGCGGGGAGTTCGAAGAGGACCTTTCCTCCTTTGACGACGAGGTCAAGCTTGCGCGGCTTGACGGCGTTCGGTTTCTTGAACGTGTTGAGCGCGTGGATGTCGCCGTCGCCGAGGATCTCGCCGGAGACGGACGCGGCGTCGAATCCCCAGGTCTCGAGCTCGACCGGGAGCGCCTTGTCCGCGGAGATATTGGCGGCGCTGACGTGCAGAACGCCGTCCTTGACGGACGCGGTGTGGGTGACGGCCGGGAGCTTGCAGTTGTCGACCGGGGCGGCCTGCGCGAAGGTCTCGACGCGATCGGCGTCCTGGTGGACCTTGTAGAGGTCGAAGACGTGGCAGGTCGGAGTGACGAGCATCTTTTCGCCTTCGGTCAGGATCATTGCCTGAAGCACGTTCACGAGCTGGGCGATGTTCGCCATGCGGACGCGGCGGTTGTGGCGGTGGAAGATGTTCAGGGAGATCGCGGCGACCATGGCGTCGCGCATGGTGTTCTGCTGGTGGAGGAAGCCCGGATTGGTGCCTTCCTCGACGTCGAACCAGGTGCCCCATTCGTCGACGAAGAGTCCGACGCGGCCTTCGGGATCGTATTTGTCCATGATGACGGACTGCTTGGCGATGATGCCTTCGATGGCGGCGGCCTTTTCGAGTGTGGTGTAGTATTCGGGCACGTCGAACTTGGTGGCGGAGCCCTTGTGTTCCCAAACGCCGGGCACGGTGTAGTAATGGAGCGTGACGGCGTCGAGCCACTGTCCGGCGCTCTTCATCAGGACCTCGGTCCACTCCATGTCGCCGCCGTTGGCGCCCGCCGCGATGCGGACGAGCTTGGTGTCGCCGTAGTCGCGGGCATAGGTGGTGTAGCGGCGGAACTGGTCGGCGTAGTATTCGGGCCGCATGTGGCCGTCGCCCCACGGTTCGTTGCCGAAGCCCCAGAACTTGACGCCCCACGGTTCCTTGCGGCCGTTCTTGCGGCGGAGTTCGGTCATCGGGCCCTGGACCTTGGCGTTCAGGTATTCGATCCACTGGGACATTTCCTGCACGGTGCCGCTGCTGACGTTGCCGTTGATGTACGGTTCCGCGCCGATGAGCTCGCAGAAACGCAGGAATTCATGCGTGCCGAAGGAATTGTCCTCGGTGACGCCGCCCCAGGTGTCGTTCACGATGCACGGGCGCTTGGAGCGCGGGCCGATGCCGTCGCGCCAGTGGTAGCAGTCGGCGAAGCAGCCGCCGGGCCAGCGGAGGTTCGGGATCCTGATCCTGCGGAGGACGTCGATCACGTCCTTGCGGACGCCGTCGATGTTCGGGATCTTCGATTTTTCCCCGACGTACAGGCCGTCGTAGATGCAGTGCCCGAGATGTTCGGAGAACTGGCCGTAGACATGGCGGCTGATCCGCCCCTGGAGATTGCTTGCGTCGACGATGAGTTTCACGTTGGAATTCCTTTCGGTTCGTGTGTATTGATGTCAGGTGTTCATATTAAAACAGAATAAGATACATCCATCCGCGGAAAAATCAACCGCGAATCAGGTGAAAAACGACGGAACGGCATAAAAAAACGCCCGGTTTCCCGCGGCGGACGACCGCGACGGACCGGGCGGAGTTTTTCAGGATCGGATCACCACTCGTCGCCGAGGTCGTCTTCCTCTTCTGCGGATTCTTCTTCTCCGGCGCCTTCGGAGGCGTCGATCTCGATCATTTCGTCTTCGGAGGCATCCTGTTCGGCCGCCGCCGCTTCAGCTTCAGCCTTCGCCGCCGCTTCAGCTTCAGCCGCTTCGGCCGCCGCCTTCGCCGCCGCTTCGATCCGGTCGCTCTTCAGGATGACCTTGGCGTCTTCGCGGAAGTAGACGGAGTCGTCGCCGGCACGGCCGCGGATCACGCGGGGCAGGACGATGCCGTCCTGTTCGCGCCAGTCCATGATGTAGGAGATCAGGCTGTCGTCGTCGAGGACGATGTCGAGGCGGGAGATGGTCTTTTCCAGGTCGCTGACGTAGACCGCCATGGAGACGGCGGGCGAGCAGATGCTTTTCAGCTTCACGTCGTAGCATTTGCACCAGCGGTTGTCGATGCGGTATTCCTGCGGCTCGGTGATGACTTTCGGCTTGAGCTCGACGAAGTTCTTGTCGATCTTGTTGCCTTTTTCGTCGATGTTCGCTTCGTTTTCGATCTGGGCGATCCCGGGGTTTTCGCCCTGGGCGAGTTTCTCGAAGCAGCGGAGCGTCACGGATTCCGCGATGCGGTTGAAATCGGTGGCGAACGCATAGAGGATGTGAGCGTCGTAGGGGATGACGGGCGGAATGCCGTTCGTGAACGGCTCGAACGCAAAGGTCTCTTCCTTGCCGTTAAGCGTACGGGTGAGCGTGCGGGACTCGCGGTCGACGACCAGGTTCAGGGTCGAGTCGCCGGACCCGGAGAAATCCATGGAGAGCAGGCTGATCTGGTCTGCGGTCCTGATGAAGGAAAGGTTGCGGAATTCCTCCATTGCCTCTTTGGAGACGAAGACGGGTTTCCTCACTTCCTCCTTCTCGTTGAACTCGTTCAGCCTGCGGTCGATATGCGAGTTGACCTGATTGTAGAAGTCGTAGTCGAAATCTTTCGCATCCTGGGCTTCGGCTTTTTCTCTGCTGGGGGCGGGCCTGCCGAAGAATTCCTCGGCTTCCTTTTCGGTCGTCGACTCGAAGTACTGGCAGGAGACTGTCATGAGGCCGGCGGCGATTCCGGCCAGAAGGAGGATGGACTGAAGTTTCATGGGAATATCCTGTTGTTGAAGCTGAAAAGCGTTGTTATCCGTTGGTATCGGGGAGCCGGAAAAGCTCGTCCGGGAGTTCGGGGTTGATCTTGACGTCGCGAATGGTGCACCAGACGACCACGCCGCCCTCTGTCGTGCTGACGATGCGGGACGGGTAGGTCACGCCGGATTCCGTTTTGTATTCCTGAAATCTGGTGGAAAAGTACGTGTCGGAATCGTCGGCCTTTTGGATATAGAAAGTGAGCCAGCGATCCGTTTCCGCGTCGGTTGCCACGATATATTCTCCCGACGGCACCGGCGGCAGTAGCGGCGACTTGGCGCCGGGAACATCAGCAAGGTCCAGAGTCCAAAAATAAACGGGACGGGATGTGTTCGTATCTTCTCCGCGTGCGATGTCGAACGCGGATACGATGAACGAGGCGGGATTCAGAATAAGCCGGGAGTACAGTTCCGCCATTGCTTTGGCGGTATCCTTTGCAGGGACGGATTTTCCGTCCTCCGACTTGATCGCTTCCGCGCCGCTGATGACGACGGCGGCTTTCTTTTCCGCGCCTTTTTCGTCCTTCCAGACGTAGTCGCGGCGGATGCGGTTGTCGGATGCGAGCTTGACCTCGCAGGTAAAGGGCAGGGCGCCGTCCTGCGTGTATTCGGCAGTGTAGGAAACCGTGTTCAGCGGTTCGGGAGAACTGACCAGCGGGGCCCAGTGGGCAAATTCTTCTCCCGAGATCGGGGTGTGGCACGCGGACAGGACCATGCACAGGGCGGCGAAGCCCGCGAGCAGGATTTGTTTCGCGCCTTTCATGGTCCTGTTGTCTCCGTTGTGGTTTTCCGTGTCAGATTATGCTCAGCCGAGGACCTTTTCGTCGAGGTAGGCACGCAGGTTGTCGATCGGAATGCGTTCCTGCGCCATCGAGTCGCGTTCGCGCACGGTCACGGCGTTGTCTTCGAGCGAATCGAAGTCGAACGTGACGCAGTACGGGGTGCCGATCTCGTCCTGGCGGCGGTAGCGCTTGCCGATGTTTCCGGTCACGTCGAGCTCGGTGCGGTAGCGGCCGAGGAACTTCGCCTGCAGGTCCTGCGCGTTCTGGTTGAGCTTCTTGGAGAGCGGGAGGAACGCGACCTGAACGGGGGCAATGGTGGCGGGGAAGTGGAGCACCACGCGGACGTCGTCCTCCATGCCTTCCTTCTGCGTCGGGGCGCGGTCTTCGTCGTAGGCGTTGCAGAGGATCGCGAGGACCATGCGGTCGAGGCCGACGGAGGTCTCGACGACGGTCGGCAGATAGCGCGTATTGTTGGTCTGGTCGAGGTACTGGAGGTCCTGTTCGGAGAACTGCTGGTGCTGGGACATATCCCAGGTGCCGCGATGGTGGATGCCTTCGAGTTCGCCCCAGCCGAACGGGAATTCGTATTCGATGTCGACTGCCGCCTTGGCGTAGTGGGCGAGCTTGTCGTGCGGATGCAGATGGAGCTTTTCGACCGGGAACTTCAGCACGTTCAGGTAGAAGTTCCAGCGTTCCTGGCGCCAGTACTCGAACCATTCCATCGAGCCTTCGTCCGCGCAGAAGAATTCCATTTCCATCTGCGAGAATTCGCGGGAGCGGAACGTGAACATGCGGGGCGTGATCTCGTTGCGGAACGCCTTGCCGACCTGGGCGATGCCGAAGGGCAGCTGCATGCGGGTGGCGATGCGAATGGAGTGGAAATCGAGGAAGATCGGCTGGCAGGTCTCGGCGCGGAGATACGCGATGTGCTCTTCGTCGAAGACGGGGCCGACGTAGGTCTTCATCATCAGGTTGAACTCGCGCGGCGGGGTCAGGTCCTTGGAGCCGCAGTTCGTGCAGGTGGTCGGATCGGGCATCTGGTCCACGCGGAAGCGGGTCTTGCACTGCTTGCAGTCGCACATGATGTCGCCGAATCGGTCGACATGTCCGGAGGCCTTCCAGACTTTCGGATGGCAGATGATGGAGGAGTCAAGGCCGACGACGTTGTTGCGTTTTTCGACCATGTAGAGCCACCACTGGCGTTCCACCGCGCGTTTCAGGGCGATCCCGTAGGGGCCGTAATCCCAGAAACCGTTGAAGCCGCCGTAGATTTCGGAGCTCTGAAATACGAAGCCGCGCCGTTTGCACAGGCTGACGATCTTTTCCATACAGGTATCAATCGGTTGTTCCGACATTTTTTCCGTTCTCTTTCAATTCAATTTGGGGTTGAAAACAAAAATGCTTCACACAATATAGCCCGCCTTGCTGAAAAAGCAAAAGGTTTTTTTATCTTTTTAATAAAAAAAGCCTGAAAAGGGCTTATTTTTTCTGCACGACCGTGAAAACGACCGTGTCAAGCGCGGAATCGGACGTGCGGACGGCATCCACGCGGTGCGTCCCCGGGACGAAGGACTGCTTTTCGTTCGATTCGCCGAGGAACACGCCGTCGACGAACCACTGGACCCCCGGCCCGGCATTCAGGTCCAGCCGGACCGAAACGCCGTCCTCCGCGACGTACACGGACGGCATGGGCGAGATGATGCGGAATGCTTTTTCCGCAGCCGCGCCGGACGAACACGATTTGCAGACGGCAAGCGGGATGCCGGCGGGCTTCAGGGATTCCTCCGTGTCCTTGCAGTCGGGCGATGCGGCCATGCCGCTTGCCGCGCAGAGTTCGACGGCTTCCAGCGCGTCCTCCCGCGGCCAGACGCTGCGGAACTCCGTGAAATCGTATTTCGAGGCGGCGACGGAGAGGATCTCCCCGGCGGCGGGCGCGGCCGAAGTGCCGCCGACCAGGGCTTCCGAGGGGGCGCCGTCCTTGTTGC
The DNA here is from genome assembly GCA_016285335.1 of Victivallales bacterium. The sequence goes on from JAEEQO010000072.1 coordinate 12,441, forward strand.
CGAACCAGACGCCGACCGTGAGCGTTTCCGTGCAGGCGAAACACCATGCGTCGCGGAGTCCGTTGCTGGTCCCGGTCTTCCATGCGGCGGTCCCTTCGAATCCGGCGAG
>JAEEQO010000073.1 GCA_016285335.1 Victivallales bacterium
ACCGGATTCAGGCCTCCCCGGAATCCGGTCCGTGTTTTCTGCTTATGCGAGCGTGGTCCAGCTGGCGTTCATGACACTGCCGAGCTTGTCGTCGAGCGCGTCCGTCACCGCGGAGGAGATCGCGGAGGACGTTTCGGCGAACAGGTTGTCCTGCAGGACGTCGGACGGAGCTTCCGACATCGCCAGAGCACTTGCGAAACTCGGCTGGAACGTCTCGACCGACACCGTGTAATCCGCGCTGCCGCCATTCTTGGCGTTCGGGGATTCCATGGTAATGTAGTAGAGCGTGTCCCCGCTCAGCAATGTCCTCGACATGGTGAACTCGTACAGACCGGTGTCGCTGTTGTACTTGAGCGCGGTCTTCTTCTGGACGGTCTTCAGGGAGACTTTGCCGCGGCGTTCCGTGTAAGCGGAAAGCGTGAACTTCGCCTGGTCGGTGGCCGTGACCGAGAACACCACATTCGTGTTGTTCTCAAGCGAGAACCCGTAGTAGTCGATCGTGTCGCCGTAGCCGACCCAGCCTTCGAGCACCGTGCCTTTCTGCGTGATGACATGCTTCTTTTCCTCGGCGGCACTGAGCGTCTTCCAGTTATCGTTGCCGGAATCGTTCATCTTCGCCGGGTCAAAGAACGCGCTCTTGTCCGCATTGACGTCGACGTAATAATAGGCGTTTCCGCCCGACGCCGCGTTCGTGGACTGCACGGAGACATAATACGTACCCGATTCTTTCAGAAGCAGACCGACCGTTTCGATCATGTACTTCTCATCCGCGGTTTCGGCATTCTTGTTCTCCTTCAGCGTCGCCGCCATAACGGACTTCAGGGAGTACTTGCCTTTCTTTTGCTCAAGAGAATAGACGGTAAACTTGACCTTATCGCTGGCCGCGACGTCGAAGACGAGCTTCGCGGGACCGCTGATGGAGAATCCGGCGTAGTCGATGGGATCGCCGTAGCCAACCCAGTCGGACGCGATCCAGGTGTTATTCGGAGCGAGCTCGACGATATGATCGCGGATATATTCGTTGTTCGGACCGGTTTTGACCAGATCCGACCAGTCGTCGACATCTCCGCCGATGGCGTCGCGGAAGAACACGGTCGAATGCTCGCGGTCGTCATCATTGTCATAGACGTACACGCTGTAGAATGCTTCGTTCTTCTTTGTCGACTGCATGGAGATGTAGTAGTCTCCGGCTTCCAGCAGGAGCCGTTTCGTCTTCGCCTGGAACTCTCCGGCTATTGTATTCCCCTTGACTTTCGTCGTCTGGAGAGCCTTCAGGGAGTACGCGCCAAGCTTGTTCCGCTCGAGCCTGTAGATGGTGAACGTCGACACATCGCTGGCATGGATGGAGAAGCTCAGGTTCGCCGCTACACCCAGAGAGACCTTCTTGTAGTCGATCAGGTCGCCGATGCCGACGTAGTTGGTATAGACGTCATCTATTTCCAGTCCGGACAGGCTGTCAAAGTAGGTGAAATTCTTTTCGACAGACCCTTCCCGGTCGAGCTGGATGGCATCGCAGGTTTCATCAAGGAGCACCTCGTCGGCGTTCGTGATTTCCGTATTCAGCACGTAATTGTTTTTGGAGACCGCCTTGGTCACCCAGTTATTCCAGCCGTCGTCGGCGACGTCGTAGAAGACCGAGTCGGGTGCGAGCTGAATGATATAATTGATTTCTTCCTCTCCGCATTTCTGCGAATTGAAGCATTTTACGGAGAAGAAGTAATCGCCGGCATCAAGCGTAACGAGTCCCGTTTTGCCTCTTTCGGGCATTTCCACGAGTTCGGACTTGAGAGACAGAGTCTTCCCGATCTTTTTCAGAGTCTGCTTGCCGTTCTTGTCCGCGATTTCGTACAGGTCGAAATCCAGATAAGTACCCGCGACGACGCCGAAATTGAGTTTCGCCGCATGGTCAAGCGTGAACTTGTAGAAGTCGACCGTATCGCCGAATCCGACCCAGCCTTCCACGTGGAAATCCTGGTCCATCTGAATCTCGTTGTACTCGCCTTTCTCCAGGCCACCGTCGTCATCGTTGTTGCCGTAGCGGTAGAACTCGGTCAGGCCCCGTTCGAGCTCGACGTTGTAGAACACGCTTTTCTTTTTGCTGGAGGGATTGACGGCGAGGAAGTACTTGGAGCCGTCATAACTGTCGGCCTCAAGCTGGATGTCGGTCGTGAGCGTGTACAGGCCGGTCTCCTTGTCCTTCTTGAGCGCCTTGAACCGGAGGCTTCTGATCGCGAGGACGGTACGTCCGTCGTCGTTTACGCTCTGGGTCAGCGCCACCAGGTTGATGCTCGCCTTCTCGCTCGCTGTAACGGTGAAGCACAGCCTCATGTTTTCATCCAGCAGGAGACGCACGAAGTCCCTCGAGTCGACATTTCCGGCTTCGTCCGTTCCGACGAAATTATGCCAGCCGTCGACATCGATGGAGTGCTTCTTGTCGATGAGGACTTCGTCCTTGAATTCGTATTCCGGAGAAATAAGGACCGAGTTAAGATCTTCGTTGACGGCGCCGGTGGTATTGTTGATCGCCCAGTCGTTCCAGCCGTCGTCGGCGTAGCTCTCCTGATCGACAGGTTCGTAGATGTTGTCCACGGTGTAAAGCGAGTTGGAGATATTGCCGACCGCGTCAGTGGCGCGGAACCAGACCATGCCGTTCCGTTCGAACCGAATCGGATCGGTGTACGCCTGCCAGGTTTCGCCGTCGAGACTGTACTCGCGGGTTACGGAATCTTCACTGAACGCGGCGGAGACGGTCACGATGCCGTCGGTGTCCTCCGTGACATCAGCGGATGCGCGCGGGGCTTCCGGCGCGACCTTATCGATGTTCGACACAACGAAGGTGGTCATATCGGACCCTTCGCCGTCCGCGTCCACGCAGGCGAAGTAGACCGTGCCGTTCTGGGTGAGCACGACGCCTGCGTCGGTGTAGTCGTACCATGAGCTGGTCGTGTTGATGGCGTACTTGCGCACAGTGGCGGTTTCGTCGAACGTCGCGTAGACCGTCACGTCCTGATTGGTCGGCTCGGTGATGTCCGCATAGGCGACCGGAGCGGCCGGAGCAAGGCTGAGCTTGTCCACAAGATAGAACGCGGAATTTGACACATTGCCGGCGGCGTCCGTGCCGCGGAAGTACAACTTTTTGCCGACTTCCGTGACCGTGATCGCGCCGCTGTATTCCAGCCAGGTCGTGCCGTCGAACGAATACTCCTGTTTGACCGAATCTTCGCTGAACGCGGCGGCGATGTCAAGTCCCTTGCCGGCTGGCAGATTTGCGGCGGTTACGGTCACAGTCGGTTTCGTCGGGGCGACCTTGTCGATGTTCGACACGACGAAGGTGGTTACGGGCGAGTAGTTGCCCGCCGCATCCACGCAGGAGAAGCGGATGGTGTCGTTGTACTCAAGCACGACGCCTGTCGATTCATCGTAGACTTGCCAGTTTCCGCTGCCGGCGTCGACCACGGCGTAGCTGCGCATGACGGAATCCTCGCTGAACCGCGCGTAGACCGTCACGTTCTGGTTGGTCGGCTCGGTGATATCGGCAAAAGCGACCGGGGCGTCCGGCGCGACCTTGTCGATGTTGTTGATAATGATTTCCGTGACCGCCGAATAGTTGCCGTCGGCGTCCATGCTGCGGAAGTAGACCGTGCCGTTTTCGGAAATCGAGACGGCGATCGGGCCGCCCGTGAATACGGGTTCTTCCGGATACGGCAGCCAGGTCTGGCCGTCCAGGGAATATTCGTTGACCGCGGCGGTCTCGTCGAATCTGGCGGTCACGTATACGTCCATGTTCGTCGGTTCGGTGTTGCCTGCGATGGCGACCGGGGCGGCGATCTTCGGACCGTTGTCGAGGACCGCGGCTTCGGACAAGTTGCCCGCGGCATCGACGGCCTGAACGCTCCAGCTCCAGTCGGAGGGATCGACCTGGACGGAGGCGAGCGCCGGGGTGACGTCGGAGCTGCCCACGGTCCCGTCCACGTCGATCGGGGTCCCGTCGTCACCGGTGGCCGAGGAGGGAATGGGGGCCGGGAAGTCAATGCTGAATTGCTTGTCCGTGGTCTCGACCGTGGTAATATTGCCGGAACCGTTCTGCCAGTAGCTGACGATGTACTTGCTGATGCCGGAGTAATCGTCGGTGGATTCGGACCAGCCGAACGTGAGCGTAACGGAGCCGTCTGCGTTCTCGGTCGTCCAGGAATTGAGACCGGTCGGCGCAGTCGGCGCGACCTTGTCGATGTTGCGCACGGTGAAACTCGTCACATCGGACACGATGCCGTCCGCAGTCGTGCCGCGGAAGTAGTACGTGCCGTTGGCAGTCACGGTCAGCGTGACCGGTGCGGCGCCTTCGTCGGCCGGGATGACCGAGCGGGTGCCGCCGCCTGCCGTTGTGCCGTCGCCGTCTGTCATCGTGGTCGTTCCGCCGCTCACGGGGGTGGCGATGGCGGTTCCGGTCGTCGGAAATGCCAGCCAGATCCGTCTGTCGAGGCTGTATTCCTTCAGATAGGCTTCATCGCTGTAGCTGACGCTCAGGACAACGTCCGTGTTGGTGAACGCGAGGATGTCGGCGGTAACGGTCGGGGCAGCCAGGCCGGTTTCGCCGCCGGTGGCGCCCGTAAATTCATAGGTCGTGGTCGACTCGTTGCCGGCGGCGTCGGTGGCGCGGAACAGCACCACCGTGCCGGATTCCGTGACCGAGATCGCGCCTTCGTACTGCATCCATTTCTTGCCTTCGAACGAGTATTCCTGATACACGGAGTCCTTGCTGAACGCGGCGGAAACGATCACGCCTTCGAAGGTGTCGGCCTGGGTCACGGAAATGACCGGGGCGTCCGGCGGGATCTTGTCGATGTTCGTCACTTCGTAGGTCGTGGTCGGGGAAGCGCTGCCCGCCGCGTCGAGACTGCGGAAGGAGACCGTGCCGTTTTCTGCGAACGGAATGCCGTTTATCCCGTCCGCATACTCTTCCCATGTCTGGCCGTCGGTCGAAAACTGGTTGACGGCGGCATCCGAGTCGAAGATCGCGGTCACAAACACATCGGTGTTCGTCGGCTCGGTCGTGCTCGCACGGGCGACCGGGGCGTCAAGGCCTTCATTGCCGCCGACGGGGAAGTTTTCCGCTTTGTACTCGGCAAACGACTCGTTTCCGGCGGCGTCCGTGGCGCGGAAGAATATCTCCGTGTCGGCATTCATGACCGAGATCGCGCCCTCGTACTGGATCCACCGCTGACCTTCGAACGAGTATTCCTGAACGACGGAATCCTTGCTGAACGCGGCGGAAACGATCACGCCGTCGAACGAGGCGGCGCTTTCGACGGAAACGACCGGAGCGTCCGGCGCGACCTTGTCGATGTTCGTCACTTCAAAGGTGGTCATGTCGGACCCTTCGTCGTTCGCATTCGCGCAGGCGAAGTAGACCTTGCCGTTTTTGCTGAGCACGACGCCATTTTCAGTGTAGTCGTACCAGGAGTTGGGCGTGTCGATGGCGTATTTGCACACGACGGCGGTTTCGTCGAACGTCGCGTAGACCGTCACGTTCTGATTGGTCGGCGCGGTGATGTCCGCGTATGCGACAGGAGAGGAGGGTTTGCTCATGGATGGCTCCTTTGCTATGAGTATTTTGAGGTTAAAACAAGATAAATCCACATTTTTTCTAATACAATAGCACGGATAAGCTCAATTTCAAGTCATCCGGGAGACAAAATGGAGAAAAAAGCGCGGATTTTGCAATACGCTTGACATAAACCTCTTGCAAAATCTCATAAAAAAATAATCCGTTTTTTTATCCGAGATCGGAAGAGGAACAGACCGGAATATGACGATGAACGGAAGCGGAAGATCACTTATCGTAATCAAGGTAGGTCCTGCCGTCGGAATCGGTGGCCTTCGGGTCGGCTCCGGCTTTCAGCAGAGCGTCCACGACTGCTTTATTGCCGGATTCGGCGGCATACATGAGCGCGGTCTTGTGCTTCGGTCCGTAGGAATTGGCGCCCGCGCCGAGCTTCACGAGCGCCTGAATGACTTCCGGCGAAGTCTTCGTGCCGGACGCGGCGTAGAGCATGGGCGGGAGCTTCACGAGCGGATGCCGGACCTTCAGGTCGACCGGGGTGGAGGCTTCCTTGCAGTCGAGCAGGAAGGCGTCGAGATTGCGGTCGATAAGGGCGAAAACGAGCGGGACCTGGTCTTTGACCTTGATCTGGTTCGGGTTGGCGCCGAGCTTGATGAGCTTGGCGAACGCCTGCTCGCGTTCGAGCTGGAGCGCGGCGATCACCCCCTGCGCGAGCATCGGGGCGGTCTTCTGTTTGCGGGCGGTCGCCTCGTTGAAGATGCGTTCGATCTCGTCGGGGCGGTCCTGTTTCGCAGCCGTCTCGATGTCAGGGCAGACGGGGAGCGTGGCCCCGAACGCCGTCAGCAGGTTCGTGACTTCCTCGACGCCCTTCATGTTCGCGTAGACGAGCGGGGTGCAGGTGGTGGCGTCGGGGTGGTTCGGATCCGCGCCGGAATCCAGGATGAGGCGTACGGCGACGGGCTTTCCGAGCTCGACGGCGCGGATGAGCGGGGTCTGCCTGTATTTGTTGTCCTCTTCGTCCAGCGGGTCGTCCACGTCGTCCATCGTGCCGAGATGCTTTCTGATTTCGGAGGAATTGTCGGTGAGAACGGCGGCGTTGAACGTGAGGGTCGGCTTGCCGGTGAAGCCGGGCTTTTTCGCCTTGCGGGCGGCATCGGCGTTCTTCTGTTTGTCGGCCTCGCGTTCGAGCATGTAGGCATTGAGGAGCTTGACCCCCTCGTCTTCCTTGTGGGTCCGCATGTACTCGGCGAGGACGTCGGACTTGAATTCGACCTGTTTGGTGCTGAGGAGGTATTTCAGGATGTCCATGCGGTCGTTTTCACAGAGGATCTGCACGGGGACCTTGCCCTCGAACCCGGGCAGATTGCAGTCCGCGCCACAGGTCATGAGGAGCTTGGCGAGCGCGAGGGTGTCGCGCTTCTGGGACGCCGTGAGGGTGGGGATGAAGCAGACGTATGCCAGCGGAGTGCAGGAGCCCTTGATGGTCTGCTTTGCGTCGATGGGATGCGCCGCGATCTTCTGGAATTTGCGGAACTGCGTGTCGGGAAGCTGGAAATTGACGATGCTGCCGTAGCGGATCAGAAGGTCCGTATGCTCGAGTTTGAGCTCGGAGATCGCATGGAAGATGACAGGCGTCTCCATATAGTTGAGCCGGGTATCCAGATAACGCGGCGTGTGGGCATAGTTCGACAGCACGCGTTCCAGCAGGCTCGGAGCGCCGCGCCGGATCGCGGCGAGGATCTCGCCGTATGCTTCGTCGCCCGCCTGCGCCGTGAACGGCAGGTTCGTGACGGTCCCGGCGGTCATCCCGCCCAGCGATGCGCCGTTCAGCGGCCCGCGCGTCACGGCACGGGCATGCAGAGCGGACGGCAGAACGGTGAACGCCGCCGCCATCAGAAGGGATAGGCTGCAGAGATGAAAACGTCCGGTCATAATGAAACCTCGGAGACATAGTCTCCACTGTCGCAGTGCCGTGCTTCGCGACGGCAGGAGACAAAGTCTCCACTGTCGCAGTGCCGTGCTTCGCGACGGCACGGTAAAGATCTATCAGTTTAATATGATGCGGAAATCGCGAAAAATCAAGCGCAAAAACGCGGGGAAGTCATAAAAAACGAAGATTTGTCGCGTCCGCGGGCGGCGCGGGCTTGCATTTCGCCCGAAATCGGCTATATTAAATGGATTCATGTTTTTTACTTGCAATCACATATCACAATCACATATCGACGAGGAAACTCAAATGGGAAAATACCCGCTGGAAACGATCCGGCACAGCGCGGCGCACGTGATGGCCGCGGCGGTGCAGGAACTCTACCCGAACGCGAAATTCGATATCGGTCCCGCGACCGAGGACGGCTTCTACTACGACTTCGACCTGGAAACGCGCCTCACCGCCGATGACCTCGCGAAGATCGAGGCGAAAATGGAAGAGATCGCCAGGGCGCATCTCCCGTTCGAACGCAAGGTCATGACCCGCGAAGACGCCCATGCGTTCCTCGCCGGACGCGGCCAGAAGTACAAGCTCGAACGCCTCGCCGACATCCCGGACGACAGCGAGATCACGTTCTACATCTGCGGCGATTTCACCGATCTCTGCCGCGGCCCGCATGTCGCCAACACCAATGAGATCGGCGCGTTCAAGCTGCTCTCCATCGCCGGTTCCTACTACCGCGGCGACGAGAAGAACCCGATGCTCCAGCGCGTCTACGGCACCGCGTTCGCCGACAAGAAAGAACTGAAGGCGTACCTCCAGCGCATCGAGGAAGCCAAGAAGCGCGACCATCGCCGCCTCGGCAAGGAGCTCGACCTCTTCAGCATCTCCGAAATGGTCGGCCCCGGCCTCGTGCTCTGGCACCCGAAGGGAGCCTACATCCGCAACGTCATCGAGACTTTCTGGCGCAAGGAACACCTCGCCCACGGCTACGATCTGCTTTACACGCCGCACATCGGCCGCAGCCAGCTGTGGGAGACCAGCGGCCACCTCGGATTCTACAAGGAGAGCATGTACTCCCCGATGCAGATCGACGAGTTCGACTACTACGCCAAGCCCATGAACTGCCCGTTCCACATCGAGATCTACAAGAGCCGCGTGCGTTCCTACCGCGAGCTCCCGTGCCGCTGGGCCGAACTTGGCACCGTGTACCGCTACGAGAAGAGCGGCGTGCTGCACGGCCTGATGCGCGTCCGCGGCTTCACGCAGGACGATGCGCACATCATCTGCACACCGGAACAGATCGAGAGCGAGATCATGGAAGTCCTCAAGTTCTGCCTCTACATCTGGAAGACCTTCGGATTCCCCGAGATCAAGGCGTACCTCTCCACCCGTCCCGCCAAGGCGGTCGGCGATCCCGCCCGCTGGGAACAGGCGCAGAAGTCGCTCGTGCAGGCGATCCAGGCTTGCGGCCTGGAGTACGAAGTGGACGAAGGCGGCGGCGCGTTCTACGGTCCGAAGATCGACTTGAAGATCAAGGACGCGATCGGCCGCGAATGGCAGACCTCCACGATCCAGTTCGACTTCAACCTGCCGGAACGCTTCGGCATCACGTATGTCGGTGCGGACGGCGCGCTTCACCAGCCCTACATGGTCCACCGTGCGCTCTTCGGCTCGCTCGAACGCTTCTTCGGTATTCTGGTCGAACACTACGCCGGCGCGTTCCCGCTGTGGCTCGCCCCGACGCAGGTCAGCGTGATCCCGATCACCGAAAAGCAGCATGAATACGCGCAGAAGGTGGCCGATGGACTCCGCAAGGCGGGATTCCAGGTCCTGTGCGACGTCCGTTCCGAAAGCATGGGCGCCAAGATCAAGGATGCCCGCCTCCAGCGCATCCCGTTCATGGCCGTGATCGGCGAGAAGGAGCAGAGCGAGGGCACGATGGCGGTCCGTTCCCGCCGCGAAGACCAGCTCGGCGCGATGGATCTCGAAACTTTCATCAAAAAATTGCAATCGGAGCTTGAAAATAAGCTTTGATGTGCTATAGTATAAGCTTGTTATATGTTTCCGCCACGTCGGCGGAGGCATTCCGCACCACTCACATGGAGGGCGTTTACCATCGCCAAGTTACTGAAAAGCAATGACCGTGCCTTTTCCGACAAGTCCCTGCGCGTTATCGGGGCCGACGGAGAACAGCTGGGCGTCATGAAGTTCGCGGCCGCATGCCAGGCCGCGCAGAACGCGCATCTGGACCTCGTGCTCGTGTCGGAAAACAGCAACCCGCCCGTCTGCCGCATCATGGACTTCGGGAAGCTCCTGTATGAACAGAAGAAAAAACTGAAGGAGCAAAAGAAGAACCAGCAGGCCCAGAAGGTGAAGGAAATCAAGTTCCGCCTTCACATCGACACGCATGACTACGAGGTCAAACTCAACCATGCGAAGGAGTTTCTGGCCGAGGGCAGCAAGCTGCGCGTGACCATCACGTTCAAGGGCCGCGAACTTTCGCACCCGGAGATGGGATTCGAGCTTGTGACGCGGATCACGGAAGACCTGGCGGAAGTCGCCGTCGTCGACGCGCCGGCGAAACTGCTTGGAAAGAACATCAACATGTCCTTCAACCCGAAGGCATGACATACAAAACCGCCGGACGAGGCTGATGGCGTCTGCCTGCCCGGTCGAGACACAACTCTAACATAAGGAGACCAAACGATGCCGAAAATGAAGACTCGCAAGAGTATCGCCAAGCGCGTGAAACGCACCGCCTCCGGCGGCTACAAGTTCACGAAGCCGGGCCGCCGCCACCTCATGACGAACAAATCCGGCAAGAACAAGCGCCAGAAACGCAACGCCGGACTGCTCGACGCCGCCCATGCACAGAGAATCAAAAAGGCCCTGCCCTACGGCTGAGCTTGAAAAACAGGAGAATCCATCATGAGAGTTACTTGCGCTGTTTATTCGAGAAAACGCCGCAAACGCGTCCTGGATCGTGCAAAAGGTTTCTACGGTGCCAGCTCCAAGCGCATCCGCACAGCGTACGATGCCGTTGACAAGGCGAACGTCCACGCCTACGAAGGCCGCAAGCAGAAAAAGCGTCAGTACCGCCGCCTCTGGACGGTCCGTATCAACGCCGCCTGCCGCGCCCAGGGTACGACCTACAGCAAGTTCATCGACGGCCTCAAGAAGGCGAACATCGACCTGAACCGCAAGGTCCTCGCCGACCTCGCCGTCAAGGATCCCGCAGCGTTTACGGCCCTGCTTGAAAAGGCAAAGGCCGCCTGCTGACGAACTTGACAGGACCACCCTGCCCCCTGCAGGACGTCCCATCAAACAGACTATCTGTGATTCGCGGGCTGCCGCCTCCCGGCAGACCCGCGTTTTTCTTTTTCAAGTTTTCTTTCCTATAAGTTTCCTTCAAGGAGTTTCCAACATGCTGGAAGAACTGCTGCAAAAGCTCCAGGCCATCACGGCCGAAGCGAAAACGGCCCTCTCCGCGGCCTCGACTCCGGCCGACGTCGAGGCCGTCAAAAACCGCACACTGGGGCGCAACGGCGCGATTACGGCCCTCAGCCCCATGATGGGCAAGCTGCCCGCCGAAGACAAACGCGCCGCCGGCATGGCCTTCAACGAGGCCAAACAGAGTATCCAGGGCGCCCTGAACGAGGCGAACGCACGCCTCAGCGCCAAGGCCGCCGAAGACGCCCCCGCCGTCGACGTCACCCTCCCCGGCCGCATGTGGCCGTTTGGACGCAAGCACCCGATCAGCCAGACCATCGATGCCTGCTGCGCCATCTTCCGCCGCATGGGCTTCATCGCCGTCACCGGACCCGAACTCGAGACCGTGTGGTACAACTTCGACGCCCTGAACGCGCCCGCGAACCATCCGTCCCGCGACCCGCAGGACACCTTCTATCTTCCCGACGGACGCCTTCTCCGCACGCAGACCTCACCGGTCCAGATCCGCACCATGCTCGGCTCCAAGCCCCCCGTGCGCATCGTCTCCCCGGGCCGCTGCTACCGCCGCGACACCCCGGACGCCACGCACGGCGTGCATTTCCACCAGCTCGAGGGCCTCTACATCGACAAGGACGTCTCGCTGGCGGACCTCCGCAGCACCATTCTGAAGTTTGCGAAGGAATACTTCGGCACGGACGTCAAGGTCCGCATGCGTCCGCACTTCTTCCCGTTCACGGAACCCAGCGTGGAATGCGATTTCAGCTGCGTGATGTGCGGCGGCAAGGGCTGCCGCGTCTGCAAGAACTCCGGCTGGCTTGAGATCATGGGCGCGGGCATGGTGAACCCCGCCGTGCTTCGCAACGTCGGCTACGATCCGGAAGAAGTCCAGGGCTTCGCCTTCGGGTTCGGCCTGGAACGCCTGACCATGCTGAAACACCGCATCAGCGACCTCCGCATCTTCTCGGACAACGACCTGCGGTTCCTCAAACAGTTCTGAGAAAGGAAGACTGACATGAAACTTTCCCTGTTTAGACTGAAACACTACATCGACATCAGCCTTTCCCCGGAAAAACTCGCCAACGCGCTCACCATGGCGGGACTTGAGGTCGAAGAGATCGAAACGATCGGCAAGATCCCGGACGGCGTGATCGTCGCCAAGATCATTTCCCGCCGCAAACACGAGAACTCCGACCACCTCTCCATCTGCGAAGTCTTCACCGGCTCCGAAACGCTTCAGATTGTCTGCGGCGCGCCGAACTGCGACACCGGAAACATCGTCCCGCTGGCCACCATCGGAACAGTTTTCAAGGACGACGAAGGCGGCGCTTTCACGATCAAGAAGGGCAAGATCCGCGGCGTGGAATCCTTCGGCATGATGTGCTCCGCCAAGGAGCTCGGCCTCAGCGAGGACCACAAGGGCCTCATGCTGCTCCCCGGCACGTTCGAGATCGGCAAGCCGCTTCAGGATTACGTCCCCACCGACACCGTCTATACGCTCGAAATCACGCCGAACCGCCCCGACTGGCTCTCCTACTGGGGCGTCGCGCGCGACATCGCCGCGCTCGTCGGCGGCGAAGTGAAATTCCCCGC
>JAEEQO010000074.1 GCA_016285335.1 Victivallales bacterium
GATGTTCGCGGTGGGGCTGAACTGCGTGCTGTAGGAGAAGTAGTATTTGCCTTTGTACTTGTGCATGTAGGAGGCTTCGAAGAACTTCGGCACGTTCAGGTGAATGGCTTCCGGGAAGACGCTGATCATGTCCTTGTTGAGCTCGAGGATGCGCGCCTGGTCGTTGCCGTTGCCGCCGTAGTACACGAACGCGCGGCCGTCGTCATCGACGAATCCGGCGGGGTCGAAGAGCCAGCGGGACGCGTAGTTGGAGACGTTGCCGGCGATGAGGGTCTTCTTAAGCGGGTCGGTGTAGGGGCCTTCGGGTTTGTCCGCCACGGCAACGCCGATGGAGGAACCGCCGTCCGGGAAGTAGAGGTAGACTTTGCCGTCGCGGATCGCGGTGCCGGGGGCGTAGCAGTGGCCTGCCCACGGAGCAACGGTCTGGTCCTCTCCGTACGGACCTTTGCCGCGGCCGTAGCCGAAATCGTGGTTGCGGCCGACGGAGAACACGAAACCGTGGTCGGTCCAGTTCTGGAGGTCGTCGGTGGAGACCAGTTCGTAGTCGAACAGGTCGTAGCCGCGCTGGTTCGGGAGGTCGTGGCTGCAGATGATGTAGATGCGATCGTTGAACACGAACGCGTTCGGGTCCGCCGTGTAGACATGGCTGATGACGGGCTGGTCGGCTTTCACGATGCCGGCGGCGCACACGAGCGTGCAGAGGGCCGCGAACATCGCTTTCAGGGTTTTGCTGGACATTGTATTGCTCCTTGCTGTTTGTTGACCGGACCTCCCTGCCGGGGGCATCGGTAGGAAAATCAAAGACGATTGACTGTTTTTGAGGTGAAGCGGCAACGTTTGCCGCCTCCATTCATGCTACTATACAAGCTAGTTTTGTTTTTTCAAGCCCGAAAACAGCCCGAATATGATTTTTTTCCGAAAAAATAAGTTTTTTTCTACGGTATTTATCGAAAAAATAGTCCGTTTCCCTCAAAAAACGTTCGTTCCGTCAGGCAAACGACGATATGGACCGGTCCGGTGAGGAAGCGATCGGACGTGAAACCTTCCCGGAATTGCTTCTTCCGAAAAACAGGCTCGAAAAGTTTCGCCGGTTGCATTTTTCCCCGGTCCGTGGTATAGTATTCCCGGCAAAAACCGCATCAACGCCGTGCAATCAAACAAAAGGAGTGCGCCATGAAAGATCTTTGGAACGAAATCGCGGAACTGCTGACCGCATACGGGATCGCCCATGTCCTGCTGGCCATCCTGGTCCTGTTCGCCGGGTGGATCGTCGCCTGGATTTTACAGAAACTCACGTTCAACTGCGTCCGGAAATGCCGCATCGGGGAACGCCTGAGCATGTGCATTTCGGACGAGGCGGCGGCGCCCGCGGTGCGCGCGGAGAAGGTCGCCGGGCGGATCGTCTTCTGGATCGTCTTCCTGTTTGCCGTAGTGCAGGCGCTGAACCTGCTCAGCCTGCACGACGCCGCGTCGCCGCTCCGCGACGTGCTGTCCGAGGTCGTCGGATACCTGCCGAACCTGTTCGCCGCGGTCATCCTGGGGCTGATCGCCTGGGGAGTGGCTGCAGCGCTCCGCTATGCCTCGCAGCTGCTGATGCACGCGCTGCGTCTGGACGAGAAGGTCGAGGGCGCGGTGGACACGGGCGGACGCGAGTGCAATCTGAGCTTCACGATCGCCACGACGCTGTTCTGGCTGGTGATCCTGGCGTTCGTCCCGGCGATCCTGGGGGCGCTGAAGATCACGGGGCTGGCGAGGCCGTTCGAGACGATGACCGCCGACGTTCTGCGGTATCTGCCGCGCATTTTCGCCGCCGTGCTGATCGTGGCGGCCGGACTTTTCCTCGCCGCCGTGCTTCGCAAGCTCGTGGAACGCCTCATCCTGTCGTCCGGCGGGCTCGGCGACGCCGAACAGTCCGGCGGCAAGCTGTTCTCCCGCGACAGTCTCGCGCGCATCTGCGGCGTGCTGGTGTTCGTCGCCATCGTGATCCCCGTTTCGGCGGCGGCGCTCTCCGCGCTCGGGATCGACGCCCTTACGGAATCGGTCTCGAACCTCTTCACGCGGATGCTGAATTCCGCGGGCAACATCGTGGGCGCTGCCATCGTGATCTTCGTGGCGTTCGCGGTCGGTGCGCTGGTCGCCCGCCTCGTGTCGCGTCTGCTGGCGGACGCCGGACTGGACCGCCGCGTCGGCGAACTCGGCTGGAAGGCGCAGGGTCCCATGACCCCCTCGAACATCGCGGGCAAGCTTCTGTTCGCGGGCATCCTGGTCTTCTCGCTGATCGCCGCCCTGGAGATCCTTCAGCTGGAGGAATCCGCCGGGCTCGTGCGGTCCTTCCTGCCGTTTGCCGGACGCCTTGTGCTCGGCGCGGTGGTCTTCGTGATCGGCATGGCGCTGGCGAACGCTTCGGCGGACTGCGTACGCCGCAACGGCGTGGAGTCGCAGGTCTTCCTGTTCGCGGTCCGCATTGCCGTGCTGTTCTTCGCGGGCGTCGCGGCTCTGACCACGGCGGGGATCGGCGGAGCCGCCGCGCTGCTCGCGTTCGGGATCGTGCTCGGCGCATTTGCCGCCGCGTTCGCGATTGCGTTCGGACTCGGCGGACGCAGTTTCGCGGAACGCAAGCTGGAGGAATGGGACCGGGAACATTCCGGCAAAAACAAGACGGAATGACCGGTTTTTCCGTTGCCGCGCCGCTTGAAACGGTGCGGATTATGCGGGAGAGGACCGTACAGGCGGTTTCCCTCCCGCTTTTTTTCGCTTTTTGTCGGACAAAAGCGGGCTTTTTTCCCGAAAGCGTTTTTATTTTTCATGAATATGATGTATATTATTATTTCGCCAGAAAAACCGTCTCAGTCCGCCGGGAAAAACATGCCGTGAACACGAAGCCGAAAAAGAAAAAGAAGAAAAAATCCGCGCTCGCCATCAATTTCGAGTACGCGGTCTTCCTGTGCGTGACCGCGGCGGTCCGGCTTCTGCCCCTTCACGCGGCCTACGCACTGCTGAACTTCATCGCGTGGTCGGTGCGTCATTTCAATATGCGGCACGGTCCGCGCACGCCGAAGCTGATCCTGCATTCGGGGTTCGTGAAGACGAAGGCGGAGGCGAACAAGCTCGCTTTGGAGAGCCTGAAGCATTTTGCCAAGGTGTACGTCGAGGTCGTGAAGTTCGACCAGATCGTGAACGAGGACAACTTCAGCGAACACATCCGCATCGCGGACGACCCGCTGACGCGCGAGTTCATGGACCCGGCGACCGCGCCGCAGATCATCCTGACCACGGCGCACATCGGCAACTGGGAGCTCGCGGGCGGCCTGCACAGCTACATCACGAAACAGCGCATGACCAGCATCATGCGCCCGCTGGAGAATCCGAAGATCGGTCGCTACGTCTATGCCCGCCGCTGCCGGTTCCTGCACCGGAGTTTTTCCAAGGAGGAGGGCGTGCGTCCGCTGATCCAGGCGCACAAGGCCGGGGAGAACGTCACGATCGTGTCCGACCAGCACGCGACGGAGAAGGAAGGCGTCCTGGTGACGTTCTTCGGCCATCCCGCCATGGCGCAGAAGACGCCGGCGTGGTTGTATCTCCGCACGCGCACCGTGATCGCAATGCCGTACCTGATCCGCGACGACGACGATTTCCATTTCACGTTCTATTGTGCCAGAATGCCCGATTATCAGCCGACCGGCGACACGGAGAAGGACATCCGCGCGGTCGCCCAGCTTTACACGGACATGATCGAACAGCAGATCAGGCGGTTCCCGGAGCAGTGGCTCTGGTCGCACCGGCGCTGGCTGGACTTCGGACGCGGCCCGTACCCGCAGAAACAGAATCCCGCATCTCAGGAGGAAGAAGCATCCCATGACGATCAAGCATCCCCTAAGTGAGTTCAAAAACAACCGTCTTCTGGTTTCGCCGTCGGTCCTGGCATGCAACTTCGCCGAGCTCGCCGCCGAGCTTCAGGCCGCGGAACAGGCCGAGGCGGACATGATCCACCTGGACATCATGGATGGCCACTTCGTCCCGAACATCACGTTCGGCCCGCCCGTTGTGGCTTCGATGCGCAAATGCACGCGCCTGCCGTTCGACGTGCACCTGATGCTGGTCCATCCCGACCGCTACGTCGAGCCGTTCGCGAAGGCGGGCGCCGACCACATCACGTTCCACATCGAAAGCGAATGCGACCCGCTCGCGGTGGTGCGGCAGATCCACGAGCAGGGATGTTCCGCCGGGATCACGCTCAATCCGGGCACTCCGGCCTCCGCGCTCGAAGCGGTCCTGCCCGAGATCGACATGGTGCTGGTGATGTCGGTGGAGCCGGGGTTCGGCGGACAGAAGTTCCAGCCGGAAATGCTCCGCAAGACCACGGAGATCTACGACATGCTCCGCCGCATCGGCAGCCGCGCCCATATCGAGATCGACGGCGGCATCACGCACGACAACGTCAAGGACGCTGCGGCCGCGGGTGCGAACGTCATCGTCGCCGGGACCGCCGTCTTCCGGGCTGCTGAGGGCATTCGGACCGCCATTGCCGAGCTTCACGAAGCGCAGAAGTCCCTGCCGAAAGAGAAGCCCGCGCCCTGATCTTTTCCGAACCTGGCCTTTTCCCTGAAGCCGCCCGATCGTCCGTTCAATTTCATCCGACCGAAAGAAGGTTTCCCGTTATGGACCGTGAACACAAGCTTTTCCCCGCCGACTGGCAGAAGCCGGAATCCGGCGGTTTCGCACGCTGCCTCGTCTGTCCCCGTCACTGCCTCATCGCGGAGGGACGCACCGGATTCTGCGGCGTCCGCCTCAATCAGGGCGGCAGGATCTATTCCATGGCGTACGGCTACCCCTGCGCGCTCCAGATCGACCCGATCGAGAAGAAGCCGCTCCGCCATTTCCGTCCCGGCACCCAGGCGTTTTCCGTCGGGACCTACGGCTGCAATCTCAAATGCGTGTTCTGCCAGAACTGCCATCTCTCGCGCGAGAAGTTCAATCCGCACGCCGCCTACCGCTACTATTCGCCCGAGGAGCTGATCGAGCTCATTCTCCGCCACGGCAGCGAATGCGTCGCGTTCACGTTCAACGAGCCCGCGGTCTGGGCGGAGTACGTGCGCGACTGCGCGATCCTCGCCCGCCGCGAGAAGATCAGCACGATCCTGGTCTCCAACGGATATTTCTCCGACGAGTGCATGCAGGACGTCTTCCCGCTCTTCGACGCCGCCAACATCGACGTGAAGGGCTTCGGCGACTTCTATCCGACCATGTGCTACGGCGAACTGGAACCGGTCAAGCATTCCTGCGAGTTCTTCAAGAAGGTCTGCGGCGGCCACCTCGAACTCACGAACCTCGTGATCCCCGGCAGAAACGATTCGCCGGAGCAGATCGACGGCTTCCTTGACTGGGTCCGCGACGGCCTCGGCATCGACACGCCCGTCCATTTCACGGCCTATCATCCGGCCTATCTGTACCACGAAAGCCCGCGCACGCCGCGTTCCCTGCTGGACAGCATCCAGGCGCATGCGATCGGGCGCGGCTTCCCGAACGTGTACCTCGGGAACATCTGCTGATCCCGGCACTTTCTCCTCAAACAACAGAACCGTCGACTGTTTTCAGCCGGCGGTTTTTTTGTTGCGTTCGAAGACATGAAAACGCCCCCGGATCCGAGGCGGGACCGGGGGCGCGGGAATCAATTCCGCAAAGCGGAGACCGGGAGGACGTCAGTCTTCCAGCATCTTGTCGATGGCGGCGCCCTTCTTGATGAGTTCGGCGGCAGCCTTTTCGGAGAGCCCGAACGTGTTGGCAGCGGCTTCGAGGGCCTCGGTGTGGTCGTCGAAATCGCCTTCGAGGAACTTCACGGAGCCGTCGCCGAACACGACGAAGATGCCGTCGATGAATTCGGTCGGGTCTTCATAGAAGACGACGGTCTCTTCCGGATTCTCGGCCTTTGCCGCCGCGTCCGGCGTGGTCACGAAGACGAACGGGAACTCGTCTTCTTCGGTGTCTTCGGGAACCGGCGTGAATTCCTTCGCCGCCTCGTCCCATTTCACGAAGACGAATTCGGTTTCCTCGTTGAGCGTGAAGAAGACGGTGCCGGCCGGGATTTCGGGCAAATCCTCCGCGGCGGCGTACATTTTCAGCAGGGTGTACACGGCATTCGTTTTTGCCTGGCGTTCCAGATTCTCTGCGGCTTCAAGATCGTTGGAGCTGTTGATAGCCGTGATGACGCTCTGCGTGATCGGGCCGAGGTAGGGCAGGATTCCGGTGATGACGCCGGCGACGGTGCCGGAGTTCAGGAGCGCGACCTGGAGATCGGCGGTGATCGTGGTGAACGTGAGGCCCTCGGCGTCGATCTTCGTGGTGGTGAGGGTGCTGTGAAGTCCCTTCATGAGGTCGAGGGAAGGATTGTTTACGGGGACCGCGCCGCCTACCATGTTGGCCGCAAGCGCGCCGAACGTGTCAGTGAGGCTGGCGATCATCTTGAAGTAGTCTTCGGAAACCCAGGAGAAGCTGGAGAAGTCCTTGTCGGCGAGCGCGACCATTTTGGCGAACTCGGCGTTGGCGGTCAGGTCGGATCCCTTTCCGGCGATGCGGTCACGGATCGCGGCTTCATCGTTGGTGGCGATGAGGTAGTTGCCGGCCTGGAAGATCGCGATGCCTTCCATCGGGACGATCTTGCCGTCCTTCACGAGATCGGGCGAGGACTGGGAGAGGAAGTTTTCCAGCGCCTTCCAGCAGAGGTCGCTCTTCGTGGTGAAGACGAGCGCGAATTTCGGGATCATGTCCGTGATGGCGGCCGCGGGATCTTCGACCTCGGAGACGCCCTGAAGGTCTTCTTCCTTGAACTCGCGGGCTTCCACGTAGAACGAGATGCCGGAGATGCAGTCGAGGAGCTTGTCGGGCTGGATGCCGGAGCTGGCAAGCCCGGAGATCTGCTGGTCGATCATCGCCATGGTGTCTTCATCCAGCGAGGCGCGGAGCTTCTTGTCGATGAAGGCGTAGACCGTGCCGGGTTCCAGTTTCGTGGAAATGGCGACGGCGGATTTCGGGGAGGCGAGCTTGAGCTCAGGCGCGGGGCCCTGGGATGCGCCCTTGCCGATCAGGTCCCAGAAAAGGCCTTTCTGTTCCGGGGCGAATTCGAAATCGATGCAGCGGTAGTAGTCGCCGTTCTTCTTCACGCTGGTGCCGCAGCCGCGGAAGGTCTTCAGTCCCAGTTCGTCGCCGGCAAAGCCGCGGATGTCCGCAAAGATCTTCTTGGCTTCGGGGATGTCCGGGATGATGCCGTCGAACGAATCGAACATCTTGTCGACCATCTGGTAGGCCGCGGCGCCGTCCGTGAAGCTGAACGCGATGCCGCCCTTTTCGAGGCGGGACGTCGTGATGTCGAAGACGGTGGGGGCGGAGCTGGCAGCGCCTCCGAGTCCGGTGACGGCCTTGGGTTCTTCCTTGCCGCAGCCGAGGAACGTGACCGCGGCGAGGACCGGGAGCGAGAACGCCGCGATCCATGCAAATCTGGAATGTTTCATAAGTTTTCTCCTGTGAATATAGGGTTTGTATCGGTTCGGGGGTGCGTTGGGAAACATAATCTACATCCCGAAACCTTGTTTTTCAACCGTATAGCGGAGTTATTAAAGTATATTTTAGAAAAATCCGCCGCGAACCGGACAGCGGCATCCGAATGGCGGACTTCAGACGCCGCGGAACGGGTATTTTCGGGCATTTTCCGTTTTTTTCGGGCTTTTCCGCTTGATTTTTCGTCCGCACAGCCTATTGTTTCTATTGCATGTTTTATCCATACGTATCAAAGAGGCCGTATTATGACACACGATGAAATCAAGGCGTTCATCGCGGACCGTACCCGCGAAGGAAACAGCCTTTCCAAAATTCAGGACATGCTCGCCGAACAGGGCGTGAAGATGACGTTCATGGAACTGCGCCTGATCGCGTCCGAGATCGAGACGACGTTCTGGAAACAGGCCGAACCCGAGGCGGAACCCGCGCCCGAGGAGAAAAAACAGGAACAGGCCGCCGCGCCCGCCGATGCCGACGCCGGAGCGGACGATTTCCCGGAGGATGCCCCGGCCGACGAAGCCCTGCCTGCGGATGAACCCGCGCCTGCCGCCGCTCCTGCCGCCGACGGCGAATCCGCCCCGCGCGGCGTCACCACGGTCACGCTGGACCAGCTCGCCCGTCCCGGATTCCTTGCCACCGGCGGCGTGAAGTTCGGATCCGGCGCGAGCGGGAGCTGGTGCCTCGACCAGATGGGCCGCCTGATGTTCGAGAAGCTCGAAGGCAAGCCGGACCGTCAGGACCTCCAGGAATTCCAGCTGGAACTCCAGCGTATGTTCGCCGGTTGAGCCAGCCTCAAATCCGAATCGTTTTCTGAGAATAAATCACCCTCACATTTCACAATTAAGGAAAGGCGTTACCATGATTTCCAGCATCCTTCCCATCCTCGCGGCCGCCGTCGCGCCCGCCGCCGAAACCGCAACCGAAACCGCGTCCGCAACCGCCGCCGGCGCCCAGCCCAAACAGTCCCTCCTCGAAAGCCAGCTGAGCGAGGCCGACAACGTGGTCCGGCAGATCGACGAACAGGGGATCGGCTTCTTCACGAACCTGTGGAACAACCACAGCGACGACGTGATCCGTTTCGTGAAAGTCGTGATCCTGGCGCTTGTCGTACTCGTGGCCATCAAGCTCTTCTGCGTGGTCGCGAAAAAGCTCATCACCCGTTCCTTCAAGCGCTTCGAGGCGATGGATGAATCCCTCAGCCACGCCACCTACACGATCGTCCGCACGCTCATCTGGGTGATCGGCCTGCTCATCATCCTCGACCTCTTCGGATTCAACACCGCCAGCATCCTGACCGTCCTCGGCGCCGCCGGCCTCGCCATCGGCCTGGCAATGAAGGATTCCCTCAGCAACATCGCCGCGGGCATCATGCTCCTCATCCTGCGTCCCTACAAGCAGGGCGACTACATCGACAGCGGCAGCGTCAGCGGCACCATTGAGCAGATGGGGCTCTTCTCCACCATCCTGAAGACTCCGGACGGGCTTTTCGTCTCCACCCCGAACAGTGTGGTCTTCGGGACCCCGATCAAGAACTACTCACGCAACCCGACCCGCCGTTCGGACATCACGGTCAACATCGCGTATGCCGATTCCCTCCCCGTCGCCGTGAAGGCGATGAAGGAGATCATGGAACGCGAAGAAATGGTCCTGAAGGATCCCGCGCCGGAAGTGCTCGTGTCCGAACTCGCCGACAGCTCCGTGCAGCTTACGCTCCGCTACTGGACCGCCACGGGGGATTACTGGCCCGCCTACTGGACCATCAAAGGCCAGCTCAAGCCCGCGATCGAGGCCGCCGGACTCCGCGTTCCGTTCCCGCAGCGCGTCATCACGTTCGTCAACGCCCCGGAGCAGAAGCCCGGCGCGTAATTCGCCCCGTTCCGTTTTCAAGGCACAAATCAGGGGAGATCCGCTCATCCTGCGGGTCTCCCCTTCATTGTCTCACCTGATTTCATGTTTTTTCGGAAAAAAAACATAAAACGCTTGAAAATTTATCCAAAGGGATATATTTTATACGTGACAGGAGAGACAAAACATGAGTCACCCGATGAACCCGTCCGGACCGGAAAAGAAAAAACATTTCAGACTGCTCGGAAGGGTAAAGGACTTTTTGCGCGGGCAGTCAGGAGACGTTAAGCAAGAGTTCAACAATATTGTTTGGACGCTTGAACGGGACGGCTATCTGAGCTATCCTTATGGGGAGAAAGTCGAGGGTGAGGACCTGTTTGCCATTCGCGTGGTCCAAGCCGGAAACATCCGCGTTTTTTACGTTTACGGTTCCCATGACCGCGTGTGGGGCATTCACGGTTATGTGAAAAAAACCGAATCTATACCGGAAAACGAACTGAAACAAGCACGAAAAATGCTGAAACTGCTGATTCAAGGAGGCGCTTTATGAGAAAAAGACAGGAAGATTGGACTGACGAGGAAATCGCCGCCGACATTGCAGAAATAATTGCCAGGGAAAAGGCCGGCATCCCGGACGAGGACGAACTCGAGCGGGACGCGTATTTCACCGACCCTGCGAATGCGGATGAAATCGCGGCTACGTTCGCCCGCATGGAGCTTGTGCAGGCGATGTACAAAGCCCGCAAGGAGGCCGGACTTTCCCAGAAGGAAATGGCACGGAGGATGCGGACGAAACAGTCTTATATCGCCGCTGTAGAGCGCGGACGGAAAAACATCACGTTCTCCACGCTTGCCAAATACGCCCGTGTTTGCGGAAAGAAAATAGCGTTGCTCTGATACGCCCTTCCACTTTTTTTGCTCAATTCCCGGCGGATTCTTCCTGATCGGTGGTGTTGCAGAGGATGTTCATCGCCATCTTGAAGAGGTGGAACGTGACGTCGGCGTCGTAGGCGGCGCGGTGGGGCCGGCCGGGGAAATTGTCCGGCACGGGGAACGTGGCGCGGAGGAATTCGAGGCTGTAGCTGGAGAGGCCGGGATAGGCGCGGCGGAAGATCGGGATGCTGTCGTAGGCTCCGCCCTGGATCAGCTCCATGCCGCAGCGCGCGAGGCTCTCCTGCATGAACGACAGGTCGAACCGGGCGTTGTGCGCCACGAGGCGCGACTTGCGGGCGAAATCCATGAACCTGAAGCCGGCCTCCTTGAACCTCGGCGCGTCGGCGACCATGGCGTCGTCGATGCCGGTCAGCGCGGTCAGGTGCGGCGGGATCGGCACGCCCGGGTTCACGAGCGTCTGGAACCTCGAAACGGTGCCGTCGGTCTCCACGCGGACCGCGCCGATCTCGATGATGCGGTCGCGGAGCGCGCTGAATCCGGTCGTTTCGAGGTCGAAGACCGTGTAGGGGCCGGAGCTGAGCCAGTTCATGGGGGGATGTCCTGTCAGACCTTGCCGGGCGTCAATCCGTCAGCTGGTTTGCGGCGAGGCCGTAGCCGTGCTTGTTCGAGACGTTGACGGGGCAGGGCTTGACGTCCCAGATCTTTTCGGCGTACTCGCGGATGGAGCGGTCGCTGGAGAAGAATCCCATCATGGCGACATTGTGAAGGGCTTTCCTCTGCCACTCGATCGGCTTGCGGTAGAGCTCCGCGACCTGGTTCTGGACCGCGGCGTAGGAATCGAAGTCGGCGGCGCACATGTAGTTGTCGTAGTCGAGGCTGTCGAGGATTGGCTTGAAAATGTCAAACTCGCCGGGCGAGAAGAAGTTGTTGCGGATGAGCTCGATCGCGCGTTTCAGCAGCGGGGACTTCTCCACGTATTCGCGCGGACGGTAGCTCTGCTCGCGGAGCTGTTTCACTTCGTCGACGTTCAGGCCGAAGATGAAGATGTTGTCGGCACCGACCCGGTCGCGGATCTCGATGTTCGCGCCGTCGAGCGTGCCGATGGTGAGCGCGCCGTTCAGCGCGAACTTCATGTTGCTGGTGCCGGACGCTTCGGTCCCGGCGAGGGAGATCTGCTCGGAGAGGTCGGCTGCGGGGATGATCTTTTCGGCGAGGGAGACGCGGTAGTTGGCGAGGAAAAGCACTTTCAGGCGGTCGCCGATGGCGGGGTCGTTGTTGACGACTTCCGCGACGGAGTTGATGAGCTTGATGATGAGCTTGGCCATGTAGTAGCCCGGGGCGGACTTCGCGCCGAAGATGATGGTGCGCGGGACGAAGTCCATGTTCGGGTCGTCCTTCAGCTGGAGGTACAGCGTGATCGCATGGAGGATGTTCAGGAGCTGGCGCTTGTACTCGTGGAGGCGCTTTACCTGCACGTCGAAGATGGAATCGGGGTTGACCTCGACGCCGTTGTGTTCATAGATGTACTTGGCGAGGACGAGCTTGTTGGCGCGCTTGACCTTCGCGAGTTCGCCGAGGAATTCCTTGTCCTTCTCGAACTTGACGAGCTTTTCGAGCTGGTCGAGATCCTTCGGCCAGGCGTCGCCGATCCGGCTGTCGATGAGGCGGGAGAGGCCGGGGTTTGCCTTCTTCAGCCAGCGGCGCGGCGTGATGCCGTTCGTGACGTTCACGAACTTGCCGGGGAAGAACTCGCTGAAGTCGCGGAACAGGCCGTTTTTCAGCAGCTCGGTATGGAGCGCGGCCACGCCGTTCACATGGTTCGCCGTGGCGACGCACATGTACGCCATGCGGACCATCTTCTCCGGGTGTTCCTGGATGAGGGACATGCGGGCGAGGCGGCAGTTGTCGTCGATATAGCGCGTGGCGACCTGGCGGAGGAAGATGAAGTTGATCTCGTAGATGATCTCGAGGTGGCGCGGGAGAAGCTTTTCGAAGAGCTGCACGGACCATCGTTCGAGCGCCTCGGACATGAGCGTGTGGTTGGTGTAGTTGAAGACGTGCGTGGTGACGTCCCAGGCGTCGTTCCAGGAGAAATTGTGGATGTCGATGAGCAGGCGCATCATCTCCGGGATGGCGAGCGCCGGGTGCGTGTCGTTGAGCTGGACGACAGCCGTCTTCCTCAGGTCTTTCAGGTCGGTCTTGTAGTATTCGGTGCGTCCGA
>JAEEQO010000277.1 GCA_016285335.1 Victivallales bacterium
TTGAAGCCGTCGTTCGCGACCTCGGCGGTGCGGATGCGGATGTCGTCCGGCAGCAGACGGTTCATCGCCTTCTTGAGCTTCCAGTCCGGGATGTACGGCGACGGCGGAGCGGAAAACGAACAGACCATGCCGAGCGCGTGGACTCCGGCATCCGTGCGGCTGCTGCCCTGGATGCGGATGCGCTCGCGTTCGCCGAAAAGCCGGTACAGCTTCTCCTCGACCACTTCCTGCACCGTGATGCCGTTCGGCTGGCGCTGCCATCCGTGGTACGCGGTGCCGTCGAACGACAGCTCCATTTTGAACGTCGTCCGGGGCGCGGGAACGGACGGAGAAACAGGTTCGGTTTCAGGAGCGGGACCGGACAGGGGAACAGAAACATCCTGAACTTCACCGGCGGCGTTTTCCGCTCCGGCGGATACGATGTTTTCCAGGGATGTCATGGATTCCGTTCCTGCTTGAAAAGGAAAATCCGGGCGCAGTCGCCTGTGCCCGGATTCATAGTTGAGCTGAAGCCGTCCGTCGGTCGGGACGTCAGTTGTTCTTCAGATACACGGGCACGAATTCGTCGCGGCGGTTCTTCGACCAGACGGCATCGCCGGTGCCGGTCACGGCGGGGCGTTCCTCGCCGTAGCTGACCGTCTTGATGCGGGAGACTTCAATGCCGTAGACGTCGATCAGCAGTTCGCTGGCGGCAAGGGCGCGGCGTTCGCCGAGGGCGCGGTTGTATTCTTCCGTGCCGCGTTCATCGCAATAGCCTTCGACCACGACGCCGGCCTCGGGGTGTCCGAGCAGGTACTGGGCGACCGCGGAGACCTTGGCTTCCTCGGTGGAGGAGATGGTGTTCTGGTCGTAGGGGAAATAGACCGGCGTGAACGAGACGCCCTCGATCCTGGCGCCGAAGCCGTCGATGTACGGGGTCTTGCTCAGGTCTTCGCCGAACGCGCCGGGGCCGTCGTCGAAGCCGTTGCCGCCGTTCAGGCCGGAACCGTCGCCGAAGCCGTCGCCGCCGCGGAGTCCGGCGTCGCCGCCGTTCAGGCCGGAACCGTCGCCGAAGCCGTCGCCGCCGTTCAGGCCGGCGCCGTTCAGGCCGGAACCGTCGCCGTCGACGTCGCCGTCCGTCCAGAACGGAGCGACCGCCCGGCTCGGGTCATCGGATTCACAGGAAACAGCGAACGCGGCGCAGGTGAGCGCCGCCACGGCGAGGATGGAGAAGCGGGAAAATTTCATGTGGAGATTCCTTCATGTTTGGTTGTCGATACATTTTACATCTTAAATTAGCCCAAAATCAAAAAAAATCAACACGATTTCCGAAAAAAACATTGACTATCGCCGAAAAACGTGTAAATTTCTTTATGTTCATTTCATTTTGGCGGCTTTTTTCACGCCGCCGGACCTTTCAACAATGGAGTTTTCATCATGGACTATCGTCCCATCCGCACCGACATCGACTGGTCGGCCCTCTCCTTCGGCTACATGCCCACCCGTTCCCACATCGCCTTCCACTGGAAGGACGGCGCATGGGACAAGGGCGAGCTCAAGACCGACCCGAACATCACCATGAGCATCGCGGCCACCTGCCTCCACTACGGCCAGGCCTGCTTCGAGGGGATGAAGGCGTTTCGCTGCAAGGACGGCAAGGTCCGCGTGTTCCGCCCCTGGGAAAACATCGCCCGCATGAACCGCACCGGCCACCAGCTGCTCCACCCGGAAATCCCCGAGGAGATGTACCTCGAGGCAATTCACCGCGTCGTGCTCGACAACGTCGACTACGTCCCGCCCTACGGATCCGGCGGCTCCATGTATATCCGCCCGCTCTTCGTCGGCACCGGCCCGCAGATCGGCGTCTCCCCGGCCACCGAATACGATTTCCTCATCATGGTCATGCCCGTCGGCGCCTACTACAAGGACGGCCTGAAGGGCGTTCCCGCGCTCGTCATCGAGGACTTCGACCGCGCCGCCCCGAAGGGCATGGGCCAGTTCAAGGTCGCCGGCAACTACGGCGCGTCCCTCATGCCCGCCAAGCTCGCGAAGAAGGCCGGATTCCCCATCCCGCTCTTCCTCGATCCGCGCGAGCACAAGTACATCGACGAGTTCGGCACCAGCAACTTCCTCGCCATCACGAAGGACGGCAAGTACGTCACCAGCGATTCCCCGTCCATCCTGCCCAGCGTGACGAACATGTCCCTCATGCAGGTCGCCCGCGACCTCGGCATCACCGTCGAGAAGCGCCCGATCGTCGCCGAGGAGGAACTCCCGACCTTCGCCGAAGTCGACGCCTGCGGCACCGCCGTCGTCATCACCCCGAT
>JAEEQO010000278.1 GCA_016285335.1 Victivallales bacterium
GTCACCGTCAATTTCGGCGGCGATCTCTACGTCCGCAACGGCGGCGTCGCGACGCTGGTCAAGGAAAACGGCGGATATGCGAGTGTCAATGATGGCGCGACCGCGACGTTCGTGTCCAATTCGTTCGGCGGATATGTTTACAACAATGCCGACGACTGGTGCACGATTCACGACGGCACCACGGGGAGCAATCTCACCGCCGCCAACAAAGGGAGAATCTACGTCTACAGCGGCGGCATCGCGAGCGACACCACGGTCAACGACAAAGGTATCGTCGAAGGAAACTCCGGCGGCCTGATCGACGGCGTCGTCGTCAATTCCGGCGGCAGCCTCCTGATCTACAACGGAGCCAAGCTCACCGGACAGATGACGTTCGTGGCCGGCGCGGAAGTGATTCCGTTCGTCGGCTCGATCCTCGATTTCGACCTGACGCAGACCGCGCCGGATGCGGCCGCGCTCGTGAACGACCTCTCGATCCTGATGGGAACGCCGGGCTACACGCTCACGGTCGACGGCACGCAGGCCAGCGGCACGTACAATCTGGCCGGAAACGCGACGGGCTTCAGCAAGGCCATCTCCGTGAGGAACACGTCCGGCGTGGATTACGGCTACCTCACCTTCGGCGGCACGCTGTCCACCGCGTTCGCGAACTTCACGCTGAATCTCACAAGCGACGACACCCTCACGGTGAACGTCGCGGCGAAGGGCGGAAGCGACACCACGCCGCCGACCATCACGATCACGCCGAGCACGACGGAGCCTGCGACGTCCGTGACCATCTCCGCCGTCTTCTCGGACGACGCGGCGGTGGCGACGAAGCAGTACCGGGTCGGCGACGGTGACTGGAAGGACTACACGGATCCCGTCCCGGTCACGGAAAACGTGACCGTCGGGTTCCGCGCGACCGACACATCCGGCAATTCGACGACCGAAAGCTACCTGGTGACGAACATCGAAAACGAACCGGAAAACAACAAGCTGTACGACAAGAAGAGCAAGTGGGCCGATTCGGAAAATATCGCCACATTCTCCGTGAACGAGGTGACGGCCGGCGATTCTATGGTCTATCTGGACAAGAAGGGCTCGGTCGAATCGGAGGACGGCAAGTACTTCAACTCCCTCGGCCGCACCAAGACGGAGACCGGGACCGAGGAGGACGCCGCCGACTACGCGAAGATCGAACTGGCGTACGGCGCGGCGCTGCAGTTCAGCGTCGATTCCACGATCGGCGGCACGTTCTATGTGTATGAGGCAACGCAGAACAAGAAGGGCGACCTTGTGGCCACGCAGCGGCAGAAGATCAGCGTGAAGGCTGGCAAGACCTCGCCTGCGAAACTCTCCACGATCTACCTCGAAGCGGGCGAATACTACGTGGGCATGGAGGGCAAGCTCCCGTCCGCGAGGAAGAACCCCGAGTACAGCGCTTACTACAACGTGAACCTCACCGGCACGAAGTATTTCGAAAACGCCGACGACGGCTGGAACGATCACGCCTATGCGCTCGACGAGGACGGAAAGGAAGTCAAGACCAAGCTCAACGCCGCGCTGGAAGCCGGGGCGATGGTCCTCGAACGTGGCGTGACGGCCATCGAGCCCGATACCGGCAAGGAGTGGGTCGGCTTCAGCGATGCGACCGACTACAAGATGATCCGGCTTGAGAACGCCGTGAACCTGACGCTGAAATTCACGGCCAGCGGCAAGGCGAAACTCGCGATCTGGAAGGTCTCGACCGGAAAAGGCGGCAAGATCACCCTGACCAGCAAGGGTTCCGTCACGGTCAAGGCGGACAAGACCGGCACGATCAAGGCGAAGTTCCTGGACGCGGGCGAATATTTCGTCTCGGTCACGTCCACGGACGCGAAGAAGGGCGGCGACGCCTATTACAGCATTGCGGTCGATCCCGCCACAGTGTTCTTCGACAGCAACGATGATGGTAAAAACAATGTCCTGTACGACAAGAAGGCCAAGTCGTTCTACGTCGAGGACACCAGCCACCACTTCGAATCCACGACCATCGGCACGGAAACCAAGGTGAAACTTGACACCGATCCGGTCGCGGATACTGACTGGGACAACTTCGTCGGGTATCAGGACGCAGCCGACTACGCGAAGATCAAGCTGACGAGCGACGGAAAGCTGAACTTCCATCTCGAAGCCACTGGAGACGCCACGTTCACGGTCTATAAGAAAGGTCAGGACAAGAAAGGCAACGACACGCTGGAAACCATCCGGGCGGACAAGCTTGCGCTTGGCAAGGGCGAAAGCAAGACCGAAAAGGATATACAGATTTCCGA
>JAEEQO010000075.1 GCA_016285335.1 Victivallales bacterium
CTCTTCGCCTACGAATACATGAGCGAGGTCAACCTGATCGATTACGCGGAGACCATGCTGAAAGACGAAAGGCTCAAAAAATGGACGGAGGACGCGACCGCCTACCTGAAGAGCGTTGACCAGGGCGGCCGTCTGATCGCCACGCACGTCTCCGGCGACGCCGACACGAACAAGACCTACCGCAAGCTCTTCGAGCTCCCCGAATACACCCACGTCGTCGGGGACGCCTACCGCGGCTCCGACAGGATGTTCCTCGACCAGCTCCGGAAACAGGAGGAGGTCATGGAGATCTTCCGCAGCAAGCCCGTGCTCATCACCGAGTTCGGCGAGCCCTCGACCGTGCGGGCGGACATCCATTCCGGGCTCTGGGCCGCGCCGTTCTTCCATCAGGCGGGCACGCCCATGCTCTGGTGGCACGAACAGCTCTTCCTCGGCAAGCAGGGACCGCAGTATCCGCCGTTCGCCGCCTATCTCCGCGACCTCGATTTCCGCGAAGCGAAGTCCGCCGTCCGGACCATGACCGCGAGGATCGATTCCATCGGGACGAAAATGCCGGACGCACCGGAAACCGTGGAAACCGATCCGCTCGCCGCCGCGCTCTTCCTGCATGACGGCCATGCGCCGTTCGACCTCTTCTCCCTCGGCAGACACGACGGCCTGCCGTGCCTGAGCATGGTCCTGCCGCGCTTCGGGGCGATCGGCTGGATCTATGACGAAAAGAACCTGGTCAAGCCGCCGGACGATCCTAAGACCGCGCCGCTTCAATCCGGCATCCTGGCCGATGTGCCGCGCGGCCTGCCGCCCGGACGCTACCGCGCGGAGTTCTACGACACCTGGGCAGGGGGAACCGTGCAGGAGATCGAGTTCACCGCGGACGACAAGCCTCGGAAACTGCTCGTGCCGCCGTTCCGCATGGACATCGCATTCAAGCTCCGGCAGCTCCCGGATGCGGATGGAGGCGGCAAATGAGACGTGTTTTCTATGTTTTCCTGTGTATCCTGACTGCCGCTTTCGCCTCATTTGAGGCGTATTACGCCGCCGAGCCGCCGCAACCGCGGGCGCTAACCGCGGAAGAGCAAGCCGCGGAACAAAAAGCCGCGGAACAAAAAGCCGCGAAAAAGCAAGCCGCAGAACCAAAATCCGCGGAACAAAAAGCCGCGGAAAAGCCCGCCTGGCACGCGGAAAAGGCGCGCTGCCGCCTGACCGTCGAGCTCGACACGCCCGACGCCTGGATGTTCCTGGACGACCGCGTGCTGTGCCTGCCGGACACGATGGAGCACGGCGTGGAGATTTACGACGAGGAGGGGAAAAAGCAGAAGTTCTACCGGTTCCCGGACGGCGGTATCCAGTTCGATCAGATAAAGGAACCGCGCAAACTTTACGTCTACTTCGGGTTCCCGGCCCCCGCGAACGGCAAAAAGCCCCCGAACGGCGGACTTGAATGCAAGATCAGGAACGACCCGCTGCTGCTGCGCCAGTCGGGCATCGACTTCGGCCTGATGCCGGAGGACTGGCGGAAACACTTCCTGGACCAGGCGAACGGCAAGGCGAAGGACGAGAAAGCCGAGGAAAAGGACCGCGAGGCCGCGAAAAAACGCGCGGAGGAACTCGAGGCGATGAAGGATGCCCCGAAGGCCGCCGAGGACGGGATCGAAGCCGAACTGAAAGGAAAATTCGGCGCGGACACCACCGACATCCGCCCCGGCAATACCTTCCTCGACCACAGGATCTACGAGGCGTACGAAAACATCGCCATCGCGTACAAGGGCGGCCTCGTCGTGCCCGTATCCGGCGAGTACGAATTCCGCGTCACCGCCAACGCAACGCGCATCCTGACCGTCGACGGCAAGACGCTGATCCGCTCGTTCGGCGAATCCGACGGCCCGGCTGTGAGCACGGCCTCCGTTCGCCTGGACGCCGGGTTCCATCCGCTGCTCGCCATTTACCACAGGCGCATCGGCGACTTCATCTTCTCCGTGGAATGGAAACGGCCCGGCGACGCGGATTTCGTGCTGCTTACGGAACGCGATTTCTCGCCCGCGCCGCCTGTGCGCGTGCTGAAGATGGAGGACAAGGACGGCGGACGCTATCCGCTGTGCCGTCAGGATGCCCGGCACGTGTTCCACCTCGACAAACTGCGCCGCGCCGCGCTCCGCAAACTTACCGCGCTAGACGAAGAATCCGCCGGATGCCGCATCGCGGTCGACGGAAACGTCTTCCCGCCGGAACAGGCCTTCTTCGCCACGCCGGACGATTCCGAGGCGAAACTTGAGCTCATCCCGCCGGACGGCTCCAGGCTTCTCCCGGTGGCCTTCCGCGTCAAATCGGTCGACAAACGCTTCTTCCCCATCGACCCGTCGATCCGCCTCACACTGTGGGCGCCGCTTTTCCTGTACGACGACGAGACACTGGAGCTCACGCGGGAGATCCGGTCGCGAATCCCCGTCGCGCTCCCGCTCGAACTGGAGGAGACGAGGCAAACGACGGCGGAAGACGGAACGAAATCCATGGAAACCAGCCGCGAGGTCGTGCATATGCCGGAGTTCAAACTCAGCGGGTTCGACCGGTTCGCGCAGGATATCGAACGGAAACAATCGTTCCCGCTCGAAGGCGCGGAAATGATACGTTCGCCGCTGGACCTCGAATGGACAGTCGGCATCCCCGGGCTCGCGTTCGACTTCGCCGGGATCAGGGTCGTCCCGGTCGCGGAACTGAAGGATTTCACGGTCGGAAAGGACGGCCTGTACGACCTCGACGGCAAACGGCGCATCGTGCCCCTGCTCCACCGCCCCACCCTGCACGAACTGCGCGCATGGGAACTGCCGAAGGCCATCGCGTCCGGGCTCACGCCCGTGAAAACGGTCCTGGCCGCGGCGGAGGACCGCGAGGGATTCGGCGAAGCGCTGAAAGCCGAGTTCAAAAAGCACGGCGTCGAGCTCGAATTCTTCCCGTGGGAAAAATCGCAGTCCGGCCGCGACACGCTCGAATCACTGCCCGCGCTCTTCAATGCCGTCCGCGAGACGCATGCCGACCGCATCCTGATCGTCCCGCCCTCAACGCCCCGCCGCCTCATCCTTTCGACCCGCGAGGAATCACGCATCGCGGCGTTCCTGCTTCAGGCCGTGCATGACCGCTCCAGCCTCTCCGGTGCCGTGCTCACCCCGCCGATCGTCTTCGACACGGCGGAATCCGCCCCGCGCCGCGACCGCGAGCTGACGGCGGAACTCCGTGCGTTCCAGCGGATGTACGGGGCGGAGTTTCTGGAGCTCGCGCACGAGTTCGAGGCGGTCGCGGAGAATGCCGCGCTGACGCCCGCCGAACGGAACGCAAAACTTGCCAGGAGCATCGTCCACGCGTTCCTGAACCTGCGTTCCGAAGACGATTGAAATTGAAAACGCCTCCGCCGAATCAGACCGGCGAAGGCGTGTTTTTCAGCTCAAAATCGGGAAAAGTCAGCGCAGGATGGAAATCTCCGGCTCCGCCTTCTTCACCTCGGGATCCGGCTTCTTCGCCTCGTCCTTCGGTTCGTCCTTCTTCACAATGTAAATATCCTTCTCGTTCAGAGCGGCGTCCATCGGGGACACGTCGGAGTCCTTGAAGAGCTCGGCGATCGGAAGTTTGTTCTCCTTCGCGAGCAGGGCGAACGCCTTTGCATAGAAAAGCGCGCCGCGGAAGCAGATGTGGCAGCGGTCGGACTTGCCGTCCTTGAAGTTCGGATAATCACCGGGGTTCAGCACCAGATACAGCTGCGTGCCTTTCTTCTCGCCCGCGGCGTTCAGCTCCTTGTCCGCGTAGGCATACAGGTCGACCAGGTCGCATTTCGTCTCGGCGGCCACCTCACGCGCGGATTTCAGGTACGGGTCGAGGAATCCCGGCGGCTTCAGCTTGCCGTCTTCCAGGTAGATGCCGAACGGGATGGACGTGGCGATGACCGGGATGCCGCCGGCCTTGCGGACGTCCTCCACAAAGCCCTTCATGTTTTCCTTGTACTCGGTCCTCGGATCGGTGTAGCGTTCCGGCTTGTCCTTCGTGCCGTCATTGTGCCCGAACTGGATGATCACGAAGTCGCCCTTCCTGACCTCGCGGATGAGGCTCGCCCAGCGTCCTTCCGCCTTGAAGCTCTTCGTGGAGCGGCCGCCGATGGAACGGTTGTTGACCTTCACGCCGTCCTTCACGAGCTCCTGCATGCGCTGGCCCCAGCCCTGCTGCGGGGCGTAGTTGCCGCGGTAGGTCATCATGGTGGAGTCGCCCGCCATGTGGATGTCGGCGGCGGCGAGGATGGAAGCGGCGGAAGCGAGGATAGCGGCGAGAATGAGTTTTTTCATGGGGGACTCCCGGTTTGAACTGGTCGCGACGTGCACGGAGAACTGCCTTTCCGTTGAAAGGCCGTGCCATACCATACACCGGAAATCATGAAAAAACAACCGGAAAAAACGGAAAAGAGACGAAAAAATGCGCGAAAAAACCGGGGAGGCGCGGGACCTTCCCGGTTCGAAATCAAAGACAGAGGGACCGGAAACCCGGTCCGCTCAGGCCGTTGTCAGCCGATCAATACTTGCGGCCGTCGACGATTTCCTTCGTGATCTTCTTGGTGGTCACGGGTTCCGCCTCGGTGCCGACATTGACGCCGCCGACGTTGTCATACACGCCTTCCTGCGAGGGGATGCGGGCGGGGACTTTTTCGCCGGCATGGATCTTCTCGACCACGTCGAAGAGCTGCGGGCCGATGAGCGGATTGCACTCGACGGTGCAGTTGGCCTTGCCGTCGTTGATGGCTTCGAACATGGTCTTGACGCCGTCGATGGAGATGATGACGATGTCCTTGCCGGGCTTCTTGCCGGCTTCCTCGATGGCCTGGATGGCGCCGAGCGCCATGTCGTCGTTATGCGCGAAGAGGACCTGGATCTGGTCTGCTTCCGGGGACTTCAGGAACGATTCCATGACTTCCTTGCCTTTGGCACGGGTGAAGTCGCCGCTCTGGGACTTGATGATCTTGATGTCGGGATAATCCTTGATGATCTCCTCGAAGCCTTTCTTGCGGTCGATGGCCGGAGCGGAACCGACGGTGCCGACGAGCTCGGCGACGTTGGCTTTGCCGTTCAGGTTGGCGGCGACCCAGCGGCCGGCGCGGCGTCCTTCTTCCACGAAGTCGGAACCGATGAAGCTGACATAGAGGCCGGGCTCGGAGACTTCGACGGCGCGGTCGAAGAGGACGACCGGGATCTCGGCTTCCTTGGCTTCCTTCAGGACGTCTTCAAAACCGGTGGCGACGACGGGGGAGAAGGAGATCACGTCCACGCCCTTCGTGATGAAGTTGCGGATTGCCTTGATCTGGTTTTCCTGCTTCTGCTGGGCGTCGGAGAACGTCAGGTTGATGTTTTTGAGCTTGGCTGCTTCCTTGATGGACTCGGTGCTGGCCTTGCGCCAGTCGCTTTCCGCGCCGACCTGGGAGAAACCGACCTTGATGCCGGTGCCGGTGGACTGTTCTTCGGCGTTGTCGTCGCTCTTGGAGCAGGCGGTGACGAGAAGCGCCGCGGCCGCGGCGGCCATGATGACGGATGCAAACTTGTTCATAGTGTTGCTTGCCTTTCTTGTGTTGTTGGTAGGTGAAAAAAGGTTAATGAGCTTTCGATTTGGACTTGGAGATCTTCGTGATCAGGTTCTGCATGAAGATGAACGCGAGCACGAGGAGGCCGACGATGATGCGGGTCCACCAGGAGTTGATGCGGCCGTCGAACACGATCAGAGTCTGAATCAGGCCGAGCACCAGCACGCCGAACAGCGAGCCGAAGACGTAGCCCACGCCGCCCGTGAGCAGCGTGCCGCCGATGACGACCGCGGCGATGGCGTCCATTTCCAGGCCCACGCAGTTCAGCGGGTTGCCGGCCTTCAGGTAGATCGCGTAGACCACGCCCGCGAGCGCCGAGCAGAACCCGGCGATGGTGTAGGTCATGATCTTGGTGCGGCCGACCGGAATGCCCATCAGCGTGGCGGCGAGTTCGTTGTCGCCGATGGCGTAGATGCTGCGTCCGGCACGCGTGCGCTGGGAGAAGATGATCGCGGTGATCAGGACCACGATGTAAAGGATCACGATGAAGCGGAGATTCAGGCCCTTGCCGAGCTTGATCGTGAGGTCGTTCTGGATGAAGTTGAACACCGGGTCGTTCTTGATGCCGATGGATTCCTCGCTCACGATGAAGCCGCAGCCGCGGATGAAGAACATGCCGGCGAGCGTCACGAGGAACGGCGGCAGGCTGAAGCAGTGGATGAGCCAGCCCTGGAGCATGCCGAACAGGATGCCGATCACGAGCGCCAGCGCGATCGCCAGCACGGCGTTGCAGCCGGAGGAGATCATCTTCGCGATCAGGATGCTGGTGAAGGCGATGATGGAGCCGACCGAAAGGTCGATGCCGCCCGTAAGAATCACCAGCGCGGTGCCGATCACGGCGATGCCGAGGTAGGCGTTGTCGATGAAGAGGTCGAGGAAGACTTTCGGCGAACCGAAGTTCTCGAACGAGACGATGCCGATGAGGTAGACGATGAAGAACACAAGGATCGTGGCCGAGATCGGCACGTAGCGCATCGGGACTTTGAACTTTTTCATTGGACGCCTCCTTTCGCAGCCTTCGAGGCAAAAATAGAAAGGACTTTCGCGCGGAACACCGGCGACTGGAGCAGGCACACGATGATGACCACCATCGCTTTCGGCACGGCGACGATCGCCGGGCTCACGTTCTTCATATACATCGTGGTCGTCAGCGTCTGAATCAGGATGGCGCCGACCAGCGAGCCGGAGAGGAAGAACCGGCCGCCCGCCATCGAGGTGCCGCCGATCACGGTGGCGAGGATGGCGTCGAGTTCAAGGTTGAGGCCGGCGTTGTTGGAGTCGGCGCACTTGATGTTGGAGGCGGCGAGCAGACCCGCCATGCCCGCGCAGAATCCGCAGATCACATAGGTGAGCCATTTGATGCGGCGCGCCTCGATGCCGGCGTAGCGGCTGGCGCGTTCGTT
Organism: Victivallales bacterium; assembly: GCA_016285335.1. Next base: position 7,012 of record JAEEQO010000075.1, read on the forward strand.
GTTGCCGACGGACTCGATGAAGAGCCCGAGCGCCGTTTTGCGCGTCAGCAGCCCGGCGATCACGTACATCGCGATCACGATCCAGACAGAGAACGGCAGGAAGAGCGCGTGTCCGTTGCAGAGGAACACGAGCCCGGGGTTGTCGAACGTGATGATCTGGCCGCCGGTGATGAGCTGCGCCACGCCGCGTCCCGCGACCATCAGGACCAGCGTGGCGACCATGGGCTGGATGCCGAACCCGGCCACCAGCATGCCGTTCCAGAACCCGGCGAGCGTCGCCAGGACGAGCGCGGCGGCGACGGGGATGATCCAGTACAGGTTGGGCCCCATGCCCGCGCCGGGGCAGTTGCCCGCGTCGAGCATGGAAATGAGGAGCGCAGCGATCGCGCCCGCGATTGCCATCACGGCGCCGACCGAGATATCGATGCCGCCCGTGGCGATCACGAGCGTCATGCCGATCGCCAGCACCATGACTTTCGCGCCCTGGTTCAGGATGTCGATCGGGGTGCCGTAGAGGTAGTAGCCGAAGATCGAGACGCCTTTGTCTTCTTTGGCGGGAGCCTGTTCGGCGGCCTTTTCGGCAGCCTCGGCGGCAGCGTCCTGGACGGCAGCTTCGACCTGCGCGGCGGCTTCAGCGGCAGCGGCGGGGAGGTCGTCCTTTACGGCCGGGGTCTGGACGGCTTCCTGCGCGGAATCGCTCTTCTTGATCTCGATCTTGAAGAAGTTGTCGGTAAAGATCGCATTGAAAAGCAGGAGCAACGCGAGCGAGACAAGAGGCCATACGAGATGGCGGAATTTGTTCGAAGTTTTATTCATGTCCGGGGGGCCCTTCCTTAACCTGCGATGAGTTTCATGACGTTCTTGAGGGAGATGTCCTCTCCGGCGACTTCGCCGACTTTCTTGCGGTCGCGGAGCACGATCACGCGGTCGCAGTCGCGGACGACTTCCTCGAGCTCGGAGCTGATGAAGATGACGGCCATGCCTTCGCCGCAGAGCTGCTGGGTCAGGGCCTCGATCTCCGCCTTGGCGCCGACGTCGATGCCGCGCGTGGGCTCGTCGAGGATGAGCAGTTTCGGATTGGTGGCGAGCCAGCGGGCGATCAGGACTTTCTGCTGGTTGCCGCCGCTCAGATGCTTGATGAGCTGTTCGCCGCTCGGGGTCTTGATGCGGAGGAGCTTGATGTATTTCTCCGCCATTTCCTCCTGCTGCTTCGGCGACAGGGTCTTCCAGATGCCGTTCGACGCCTGGAGCGCGAGCATGATGTTTTCGCGGATGGTCAGGTCGGGGATGATGCCGGTCACCTTGCGGTCCTCGGCGATCAGCGCCACTTTCGCCTTCACAGCCTTCTGCGGACGGTTGAAGTTCACGTCCTGCCCGCTCATCTTCATCGTGCCGGAATCGTGCGGATCGACGCCGAAAATGATCTGGGCGACTTCGGAACGGCCGGAACCGAGCAGACCGGCAAGGCCGAGCTGTTCGCCGGAGCGGACGTTGAGATCGAGCGGGCTGATCGTGCCGGTGCAGCCGATGCCCTTCGCTTCGTAGACCACATCGCCGAACTTGGTGTTCTTCACGATGCCGGCCTGCATCTCGTTGATCTGTTCCGGGGTCTTGCCGATCATCTTCGCGACCATTTCGATGCGCGGCAGGTCCTTCGCCTCGTAGGAGCCCACGAGCTGGCCGTCGCGCAGGATGGTGATGCGGTCGCTGACCTCGTACACCTGGTCCAGGAAGTGCGTGATGAAGATGATCGCCATGCCTTCCTCGCGGAGCTTCTTCATGACCTTGAAGAGCTCCTTCACCTCGTTTTCGTCGAGGCTGGAGGTCGGTTCGTCGAGGATCAGCAGCTTGCAGTCCACGTCCAGCGCGCGGGCGATCGCCACGAGCTGCTGGATGGCGATGGAGTAGCTGGAAAGGTTTTCGCCGACGTTGATGTCAATGTCGAGGCGGGCGAGCGCCTTGCGGGCCTGCACCTTGCATTCCTTCTTGTCGATGAAGCCGAGTTTCGTGCGCGGCTCGCGGCCGATGCAGATGTTTTCGGCTACGGAGAGATCGGGCAGCAGGTTCACTTCCTGGTACACGGTGCTGATGCCGGCGTGTTCGGCGTCCAGCGGGGAGCGGAATTTGCACTCCTTGCCGTTGAAGTAGACTGTCCCGGCGGAGGCGGGATAGACGCCCGTGATGATCTTGATGAGCGTGCTTTTTCCCGCGCCGTTTTCGCCCATGAGCGCATGGATCTCGCCGGCCTTGACCGCGAAATCGACGCCCTTCAGAGCCTTGACACCGAGGAATTGTTTCTCGATGCCTTTGGTTTGCAGTAAATCCATTCGTCTTTCCTCGTGAGGGGGTGAGTGGATAATTATTAGAATATGTTTCTAGAAAAGATAGCACGGTTTCGGCGTTTTTCAACTACGGAAAACATATTTTCCCGGATTTATTTGTTTCGTCTTTCAAATAATTTTCCGCATATCGCGTTTTTTCCTTGATTTTTTTCAAAAGTTAAACTATATTACCGGACAAATGCTCAAATCGCTTCTTTTCGAACAGGGAGTCTTGCCATGGGGAAAACCGCTGTCATCACCGGCGCCGGACGCGGCATCGGCGCTGCCATCGCCGAAAAACTCGCCTCGGAACACTGGGACGTCGCCATTCTGGCACGGAAGCCGCAGGCCGACGGCGACGCTCAGTGCGCGGAGATCGCGCGGAAATACGGCGTCGCCGCCCGCTACTACGTCTGCGACATTTCGAAATCGGACGACCGGGAAAACACGGTCGACGCCATTATCCGGGATTTCGGCGGGATCGACGCGCTGGTGAACAACGCCGGAGTCGCGCCGAAAGTCCGCGCGAATCTGCTCGAAATGAGCGAGGAAAGTTTCGACTATGTGACGGGCATCAACCTGAAGGGCACGCTCTTCATGTCCCAGCTCGTGGCGAGGCATTTCGCCGAAAAGAAGAGCGGCGTGATCGTGAACATCGGGAGCTGTTCCGCCACGGTCGTGAGCACGAACCGCGGCGAATACTGCATCTCGAAAGCCGGCGTCGCGATGGTCACCCAGCTCTTCGCCGTCGAAATGGCAAAGTACGGCGTGAACGTGTATGAGATCCGGCCCGGCGTGATCGCCACGGACATGACCGCCTGCGTGAAGGAGAAATACGACAGGCTCATCGCCGAAGGGCTCACGCTTCAGCCGCGCTGGGGGCAGCCCGAGGACGTCGCGAACGCCGTCGCCATGATGCTCCGCGGCGACATCGGGTACTCCACCGGACAGGTCGTGAACGTGGGCGGCGGCCTGGAGGTCATCCGGCTGTGAACACGCGCCGCGTCCATACGCTCGTGATCGGGAGCGGAGCCGCCGGGCTCTGCGCCGCCGTAAGGTTGCACGCGCTCGGCGTGACCGACGTCCTGATCTGTTCCGAGGGGCTCCGCATGGGCACGTCCATCAACACCGGCAGCGACAAGCAGACCTACTACAAGCTCGGCATGTACGGCGCGGAGCCGGATTCCCCTGCGCTGATGGCACGCGACCTCTTCGCGGGCGGCGCGGTCCACGGCGACCTGGCGCTGATCGAAGCCGCCGTCTCCCAGCAGGCGTTCGCCCACCTCGCCTCGCTCGGCGTGCCGTTCCCCCACGATGAATTCGGTCAGTTCATCGGCTACAGGACCGACCACGATCCGAAACGCCGCGCCACCAGCTGCGGCCCGTACACCTCGCGCGATATGTGTCTGCGCCTCATCGATGCCGTGAGATCGCGCGGCATCCCCGTGTTGGAGGACCGCGTGGTCTTCCGTCTGATCACGGCAAATGAGGGTGAAGGGAAACGCTGCATCGGCGCCGCGCTCGTGAACCGGAAAGCGGAGAACATTTCCGATTGCATCGAGTTCATCCGCGCGGAGAACGTGGTGTTCGCGGCGGGCGGCCCCGGCGGTCTGTATGCCCGGAGCGTGTACCCGGCCGTCCACACGGGCGGCATCGGCGTGGCGCTGGAGGCAGGCGCGGCGGCGCGCAATCTGCCGGAATCGCAGTTCGGGCTCGCCTCGCTGAAATTCCGCTGGAACGTCTCCGGCAGCTACATGCAGGTCTTGCCCCGGTTTATCTCCACGGACGCAAACGGCGGGGACGAACGCGAGTTCCTGCGCGAGTATTTCGACGACATTCGCGCGCTGGAGGACGCCGTGTTCCTGAAGGGCTACCAATGGCCGTTCGCCGCCGTTCACGTGCCGGGCTCCTCGCTCATTGACCTCATGGTCTACGTGGAGACCGAGCTCCGCGGACGCCGCGTGTGGCTGGACTACCGCACCGACCCCGCCGACCTGGATATCGCCTCGCTCTCGCAGGAAACGCGGGAATATCTCAAAAAGAGCGGCTGCACCGGGCGCACCCCGCTGGAACGCCTCATGCAAATGAACGCGCCCGCCGTGGAACTCTACCGCACGCACGGCATCGACCTCGCGAAGGAACCTCTGGAGATCGCCGTCTGCGCCCAGCACAACAACGGCGGACTCGCCGCCAATCTGTGGTGGGAATCCGAAAACATCCGCCATCTTTTCCCCGTCGGCGAAGTCAACGGCTCGCACGGCGTGATCCGACCCGGCGGCTCCGCGCTCAACGCGGGCCAGGTCGGGGCATTCCGCGCCGCCGAGTTCATCGCCGCCCGCTACGCGGACCCGGACGGATCTTTCGACGCGCCGTTCAACGCCGCCGCACAGGAAATCGAGGAAAAAATCCTCGAAAAAGCGGGCCGTGGCACGTTCTTCGACTGGAAAGAGGAACGAAAGATTATGCAGGCTAGAATGAGCAAATCCGGGGCGTTTCTGAGGGAAAAAGACGCACTGAAAACCGCCTTGCAGGAGACGCGCGACCAGCTCGCGCGGCTTCAGGGCGACGGCCTCGCGTCAAGCTCCGCCGCCGAACTCTCCGAACGCCTCCGCACACGGAGCCTCGTCTTCGCCGCCGCCGTCTACCTCGCCGCCATGCTCGAACAGGTCGAGGCGGGCGTCGGTTCGCGCGGGGGGTCGGTCGTGCTCACGCCCGACGGACGCCCCGTGCACGACAAACTGCCGTTCAAAATCGCGGACGAGAACAAATCATTCCGCGCATCGCTCCAGATGATCGAGGCCGCGCCGGACGGCTCGACGGAGATCCGCCGCGTCCCATGCCGTCCGATCCCGGAAACAGACGGCTGGTTCGAGACCGTCT
>JAEEQO010000076.1 GCA_016285335.1 Victivallales bacterium
CTCCGCGAATACCAGAAGACCGGCGTGGCATGGCTCGACGGCATGTCCCGGCGCGGCTGCAACCTGATCCTCGCCGACGAAATGGGCCTCGGCAAGACCGTGCAGATGCTCGCCTGCCTCGCAGTTTCCCCGCAGAAACGCCTCCCCGCGCTGATCGTCTGCCCCACCACGCTGGTCGGCAACTGGACCAGCGAAATCAAACGCTTTCTGCCCAGGTTCCGCACGCTCGTCGTGAACGGCCCGAACCGCGGTTCGCTCTGGGAAAAGGCCGCCTCCCGCGAGATCGTCGTCACATCCTACGCGCTTGTCCGCCGCGACATCGAAAAGATCGGCGCGATCCGCTGGGCCACCGTGATCCTGGACGAGGCGCAGCACATCAAGAACCCGCTCAGCCTGAACGCCCGCACCTGCAAATCCATTCCCGCCGCGAACAGGTTCATCCTGACCGGCACCCCGCTTGAAAATTCCGCCGAAGACCTCTGGAGCATGTTCGACTTCCTCCACCCGGGGCTCCTCGGCACGCTCAATTCCTTCCGCGACAAATACGCAGAGATCGCCGCAAACGCCGAGCTCAAGCGCGAGCTCGTGCGCCGCATTTCTCCCTTCATGCTCCGCCGCCGCAAGGCCGATGTCTGCCTCGAACTCCCACCGAAACAGGAGCAGCTCGTCTACTGCGACATGGAGCCGCCTCAGCGCAAGCTCTACCGCGAGGTGGAAGCCCGTGCCAACGAACAGTACCGCCTGTTCAGCGAGCCTGTCCCCGGCGGACAGGCGGTCACGCGCATCCATCTGCTCGCCTCCATCATGCGCATGCGCCAGGTCTGCTGCGCCCCCGAACTGCTTCCCGACGGCGAAGGCGGCGGCATTTCCTCGGCCAAGCTCGAACTTCTGAACGAACTTCTGCTCGAAACGCTCGATTCCGGCCACAAGGTCCTTATCTTCAGCCAGTTCACCTCCATGCTCGCCATCATCCGCGACAGCCTTGCCGCCCAGCAGATCGAATTCGAATACCTCGACGGATCCACGCACGACCGCGCCGAACGCATCGACCGGTTCAATTCCGACCCGGAAGTCCGCGTTTTCCTGCTCAGCCTCAAGGCCGGCGGCGTCGGCATCAACCTCACATCCGCGGATACCGTCATCATCTTCGATCCGTGGTGGAATCCCGCCGTCGAGGACCAGGCCGCCGACCGCACGCACCGTATCGGCCAGACGCGCAGCGTGAACATCATCCGCCTCGTCGTCCGCGACTCCATCGAGGAACGCATCCTGGCGCTTCACGAACGCAAGCGCGCGCTGTTCAACGACCTGGTCGAGGAATCGACGGAAGCGCTTTCCTCGCTGAGCATCGACGACGTGAAGTTCCTGCTCGACCGCTGAGCATATTCCCCGTCAACGGCATTTAATTTCCGCTCGACGCCTGACGTCCCGTCGTGATCTGTTTACAATCGTCACGCATGCTTTCTTTTCGGAGGATTCCCCCGGACACGCTTGACTTTTCACGGTTCCGCGTGTAGATTATCGTGTTTCTTTTTTTATAAAGGCATTCAGGAGCGGCATCGTCCGCCCGAACTATCCCAGGAGACCTCCCGATCATGAATATCCTCGTGCTTGGAAGCGGAGGACGCGAACACGCGATCTGCCGCAGTTTGAAGCTCAGCCCCGAAACCACCCGCCTGTTCTGCATCCCCGGCAGCCCCGGCATCGCGCAGATCGCCGAATGCCCCGCCGACGTCCCGGGCTCCGACTGGGCCGCCATCGCCGACTGGGCGGTGGCAAACAGGATCGACCTCGTGGCAGTCGGCCCCGAAGCGCCCCTGTGCGACGGCGCGGCCGACCTCATCCGGGCGAAGGGCATCCCGGTCTTCGGCCCGTCGAAGGCGGCGGCTCAGCTCGAAGGCAGCAAGGATTTCTCCAAGAAATTCATGGACAAATACGGCATCCCGACCGCCGCGTTCGCCACGTTCGACAACGCCGCCGACGCGAAAGCCTACGTGAACGCGCAGTACGACGCCGGACGCGAGCTCGTCGTGAAGGCCGACGGCCTCGCTGCGGGCAAAGGCGTGATCGTCTCGAAGGACCGCGCCGACGCGCTCGCCGCCGTCGATGCCTGTTTCGGCGGAGCGTTCGGTTCCGCCGGGGCGCGTGTGGTGCTGGAAGAACTCCTCGTCGGCGAGGAAGCGTCCATTTTCGCGCTCGTCGACGGCAAGACCATCACGGCGCTTGCCAGTTCGCAGGACCACAAGCGCCAGCTCGACGGCGACATGGGCCCGAACACCGGCGGCATGGGCGCGTATTCGCCCGCCCCGGTCGTGACCGACGCCCTGATGGCGGAAGTGCAGGAAAAGGTCCTGAATCCCTTCCTCAAGGGCATTCAGGCTGAAAACCTCGACTACCGCGGCCTCATCTACGCGGGCATCATGGTCACGAAGGACGGCCCGAAGGTGCTCGAGTTCAATGTGCGGTTCGGCGACCCGGAGACCGAAGCCGTGCTGCCGCGCCTGCGTTCCAGCCTCGCCGACGCCCTTTACAAGACCGCCACGGGCCGTCTTGCCGAAGTCAATCTCGAATGGAATCCCGATCCCTGCATCTGCGTGGTCCTCGCATCCGGCGAATATCCCGCCGGGCCCATCGTGAAAGGCCATCCGATCTCCGGCATCGAGGAAGCCGAGGCGAAGGGCGCGGTCGTGTTCCACGCCGGGACCGGCTTCCAGGACGGCCATTTCGTGAACAAGGGCGGCCGCGTGCTGGTAGTGTCGAAGAGCGCGCCGACCATTCAGACGGCCATCGACGCCGTCTATGAGGCGCTCGCCCCGATCAGCTGGGAAAACATGCAGTACCGCCGCGACATCGCGAAAAAAGCCCTGAAACATCTTCAGTCCTGAACTCGTTTTCAATATCACATACGAAAGGAATCTCCATCATGAGCCTGCAAACCATCGAATACCGCGGCTGGAAAGACTGCCTCCTCCTCGACAACGGCGACATCGAGCTCGTCGTCTCCGTCGGCCTCGGCCCCCGCGTCCTCTCGTTCAAGCGCAAAGGCAGCGCGAACTTCTTCAAGAACTTCGACGACCAGATGGCGAACATCTCCCAGGACACCTGGCAGAGCTACGGCGGCCACCGCCTGTGGCACGCGCCGGAAGTCTGGACGCGCACCTACTACCCGGACGTCCAGCCCGTCAAGTACGAATGGGACGGCTCCCTCCTCACGCTGACCTGCGAGACCGAGACCAATTCCCGCCTTCAGAAGGAGATCGTGATCGACTTCCCGGCCTCCGGCAGCCTCGTGAAGGTCACGCACCGCATCTGGAACCGCGGCCCGTGGGCGGCAAAGTTCGCTCTGTGGGCGCTCTCCGTCATGGCTCCCGGCGGCACGGTCATCGTCCCGCAGGAACCCTTCGTGCCGCACGGCCCCGGCGAAGGCCAGTCCTTCGCGGCCGGACGCCCGATCGTGCTGTGGCAGTTCACGAACATGGCGGATCCGCGGTTCGTCTGGGGCAAGCGCTTCATCCGCATGAGCCAGGACGACACCTATCCGACCAAGCAGAAATTCGGCGCGCTGGTCAAGCCCGGCTGGGCCGCCTACGCGTTCGACTCCGAACTCTTCATCAAGCACTTCCCGTATATCGAGGGTGCGCCGTACACCGATTACGGCTGCAACGCCGAGTTCTACACCGAGCCCGGCATGCTCGAAGTCGAATCCATCGGCCCCGAGGCCCCGGTCGAACCCGGCGACTTCGCCGAACACGTCGAGACCTGGCAGATCGAGCAGGTCGAGGCGTCCAAGGACGACGACACGCTCGCGGAACAGCTCAAGCCGTTCGGCATCTGAGCCGCATTCTCGCACTCCGCTTTTTTTGGAGCGCAGCTTCCCCCCCCCGTGCCGGAGCGCAGCCCGGCACTGCTTCCGTGGAGGACTTGTCCTCCCCGGCACTGCTTCAGTGGAGGCACAGCTTCCTCCCGAGGATGTCGGGACGGCCATCGCCGGTGCCGGAGCGCAGCCCGGCACTGCTTCAGTGGAGGACTTGTCCTCCCCGCCCCGGAACACGTATTCCGGCGGCGGGATTTTTTTGCGCTCTTTTCTCCGATCCTTTCTTAATAATGTTGTAAAAAAATCAAAAAAAAGGCTTGCTTTTTTCGCCGCATGGTGATATTTTGTTATGATTTTATTTGAACTCTTATACCGGAAAGGGCTTATACCGTGAATACCATCATATCCAGCGGCGAATCTTCCAACGGCATCATCCTCGAAAACGATTCCCTGACCATATCCAACGGCGGCCTGGCGACCGAGACCGTCGTCAACGCCAATGGCGGCATCCGCGTCTACGGCTCGGCGGACAATACCACGGTCAACGAAGGCGGCAGCGCCTTCGTCTACAAGGACGGTGTGGCAGGCAGCACGAACGTCAACACCGGCGGCCGCATGTACGTCAATTCCGGCGGCAGGGCGTCCGCCGTCACGATCAACGCCGGCGGTTTTGTCGATGTTTCCAGCGGCGGGGCTGCATCCGGTGTCGAAGTCGCCGAGGGCGGCAGTTTCTGTTTCGTCGCCGCCCCGAACACCGATGTGCAGTGGACGCGCGGAGGCAGTTCCTTCGAAATGAAGAACGGGATCATCTCCGGCTTCACCTGGGGCGGTGGCCGGATCCAAATCTCCAGCGGCGGCGCGGTGAACGACGCGATTCTGAACTCCGGCGGCGTGATCTGGGTCTCCAGCGGCGGCATCGCGAACGGCGCGACCGTCAACGCCGACGGAATGGTCACCGTCTCCCGCGGCGGCATCGCGACCGGAACGACGGTCAACGCAGACGGTTTCATCCGTCTCGAAGGCGGCACGGCGGAGAATACCACGCTCAACCTCAGCGGCGGCGCATATGTTCTGAAAGACGGCCTGGCTGGCAATACGACCATCAACAACGGCGGGTACATGTACGTCAATTCCTCCGGCGTCGTGTCCGCCGTCACGGTCAACGCAGGCGGCAAGCTCAATGTCTCTTCCGGCGGCACGGTGAACGGCGTCACCGTCAATCCCGGCGGCATGGCCGAGGTCTCCAGCGGCGTGATCAGCGGGGCGGTCGTCAACGCAGACGGCAGCCTTCTGATCTACAGCGGAACCAGGATCACCGGACACATGACGTTCGAGGACGGCGCTGTAGTCATTCCGTTCGTCGGCTCAATCCTGGATTTCGACCTCACACAGACCGAGGCGGGCGCGGAGGCGCTCGTGAACGACCTCTCCATCCTGATGGGGACGCCGTCCTTCACGCTCACGGTCGACGGGACCGAAGCGGAAGGCGTGTATACGCTCGCCGCCGGCGCGGCGGGATTCACCGGCACGATCACGGTTCAGAACACATACGGCGCTGACATCGGCACGCTCAAGCTCGGCGAAAAAGTCTACATCGGCAAGGACGATTACACGCTGACCCTGACGGACGACGTGCTGACCGTCGCGGTCAATGCGCCGACCGTCACGAAGGAAAACGGCGACGTCCTGCTCGAAAACACTCTCCCGCAGGCGAGATACATGTACGGATGCGGCGCCACGACGACCGCCATGATCCTCGGTTATTACGACCTGTACGGCTGCCGCGGCATGGATCTCTCCGCACTGATCGAGGGCGACGTGGAGCTGAACCCGCGCGGATCGGATGATGTCAAATTCAAGATGAACGATTTCGAATCCAACCTCGGCAAAGCCACCGCCACCATGGATTACGTGCAGCGGTTCTACTCCAAGGACTCCCTTGACGCCATTGTTGCCTTCACAAATACGGAGACGACCCCGACGGAGGAGCTCGAATACTCGTTCGTTGACACGGAAGAAGGCCCGGTCATCCGGACCGACAACTGGAACTGCATCGCGGACTACCTCGGCACCGGCCAGTTCTGGCGCGGGAACGACAATCTGGACACGACTTATCATCCAGACAACTTCCTGGAGCAGTATCTCCTTATGGACAACACGATCACGATCACGGATGAGGAAACGGGGACTCAGCGGGACATCATGGTCGGGTATAATGACCTCCAATACGGAGTGTACCTTTATGTCCGGAGCAGGGGGTATTCCCTGGATATGAAACTTTGCAAGGCCCATACGGTCGATACGTGCGGCGGCAGTTTCACGTTCGAGGACTACATGAAGGAGATCGACGAGGGACGCCCGGTCTATGTCATTATCGAAGGACACGTGATGGCCGGCTACGGGTACAATGCCGAAACCCGGGAGATCATTTTCGACAACTGCTATCAGGCCGATGAGCGGATGGCCTGGGGCGGCACATACAACTATGCCAAAGCGGACCGGCCGCTGCTCTCCATCGTGACAGTCGGGATGATGGCGGCGGACAACGACACCGACCTTGCCATATCTCCCTTCGACAAGGAGGCCGGCGTCACCGAAAAGCTGATCGTCGCCACGGCGGAGGACAAGCTTGTTTCCGAGGACTACTGCTTCGCGGGAAGCCCTCTGTACCTGAGCTTCGCCGTGTCGAACCTCGGTTCGACCGCATGCGGCCCCTTCGATGCCTCGATCTACATCGACGGCGAACTGACGGAAAACATCCCCTCTATGACGCTTGATGCCGGGACCATCACGCGACTGAGAAACGTCCCGCTGGTGACGGAGTTCGGCGCCGGACTCCATACGATCACCGTCAGGATCGATCCCGACAACGGGATTCCGGAGACGTCCGCCCTGAACAACTCGGAGGAAGTACCTCTGATGGTGCTGAAGGAAGGCACGAACGTCGTCGAGGGAACGAAGACGGTCGATTCCGGTGAGGTTTCCAAGGATGACTATGTCATGAACGGCGCCGGGATCCAGGTGCTGGACGGCGGGACCGCCGAGGGGACTCTGATCCAGGGCAAAGTTACGAGCCAATCTTTCAACGGCGAAGTCTTGTTCACCCCCGGCCTTGTGAACATCTCCAAGGGCGGGCTTGTGCAGGATGCCACGGTCTATGAATACGGCCAGCTCCAGCTGTCCGGCACGGCGGAAAACACCACCGTGCTCGAAGACGGGAACATGGTGATCTTCTCCGGCGGTATCGCTTCCGGCATTTCCGTGGACGACGAAGGCATTCTCTCGGTGGAAGCCGGCGGTACCGTGACCGGGCAGATCCTGCTGGAGGACGAAGCGAACGTCACGTTCGAGGAAGGCGCCATTCTGAATTTCGACCTGACCGGAACGACCGCCGGGACCGAGGCGCTTGTGAACGACCTTTCGGTCATTCAGGGCACGCCGTCCTTCACGCTCACGGTCGACGGGACCGAGGCGGCGGGCATCTACTCGCTCGCCGAAGGCGCGGAAGGATTCACCGGCACGATCTCCATCGGGAACACCGCGGGCGAAGCGCTCGGCACCCTCACCCTGGAGGGGAACGCGATCCGGGTCGCCGACAACGAATACACGCTGAATCTGACGGATGATACCTTGTCGGTATCCGTTGCGGAAGTCGTGGTGGAGAAGTATGAATTCCTGGTCAACGGCGAGGCGCTTTCCGTGCGGAAGGACTTCGTCGACGGGGCATTGTTCGATGCGGTCACGCTCACCACGGAACAGCTCAATTCCTTCGTCTGGCTTGAACCGGAGGAAGGCGTCACCATCACGGTCAACGGAGTCGCGCTGACGGACGGCAAATGCGATTTCGCCCTGGACAAGATCAGCGAGACCGACAAGATCCAGGTCCAGCTCACGCAGGGAGAGACCACCCGGACATTCAATATCAACACGCTGAACACCCATATCCCCGAGATCACCGTGGAGGGCACGGCGAATACGCCCGGCGACTTCTTCGTCTCCTTCATCAACACCCGGACCATCGTCAAGGCCGACAACGCCGGAAACATCCTGTACTACCGGAATGAGGATTCGCCGGATACGCAGTACGGACTGTGGGACTTCAGGACGCATCAGATCGACGGGAAAACGTATTACAGCTACCATTCGACCGAAAGCCACCCCGAGTCGATCGTTTTCACCGGACACAATCCCGGCGAACGCGTGATCATGGACGAAAACTACAACGTGGTCGCCCGCATCAGGGCGGTCGCCACGGAAAAGAACAAAGGCGACACGTCGCTTGACGGGCACGAATTCCTCATGCTCGGCGAGGACCACTACATCGTCCTTTCCTATCTTCAGGTCGAGGTGAACAACATTCCCGACGTGAACATCTACACAGGCGCTCCCATCGAACACGCGAACAACGCGGTCCTTGTCGCAACGTACATCCAGGAAATCGACCACGGCGAAGTGGTGTTCGACTGGCTCAGCACCGAACACCCCGAACTGTACAGCATGACCGTCACGGATGAAACGGAGGGCGCGGCCGATTTCACCAACACCGATCCCGAAGTCTATGTGGATTATGTTCATCTCAATGCCATCGTCGTGGACGACGACGGGAATCTGGTCGTTTCCTGCCGCCACCTCAACAGCATGATCAAGATCGACCGGAACGGCGGCACGGGGAACCTCCTGTGGGCGCTGTCCGGCGTCGGCGACGACTTCGGGCTGACCGACGACCAGAAGACCTCCGGGCAGCATTATCTGCGTTATCACGGCAACGGCTACTTCTCCGCATTCAACAATAACAACGACCAGGGTCCCACCGACCTCGTCCTCTACCATCTGAACGAGGACGGGACCGTGCTGGACGAAAACGACGGCTTCCAAAGCTGGCTCGTACCCGGCACGACGAAGATCGAAGCGGACCTCCCGTGTCCTCCGCACGACACCTATGCGTGCGGTTCGTTCCAGCTGCTCGGCGACTACGGCGTGGCAGGCTGGGGATGGAACATCTCCGGCGACGAACTGGTCACGGAGTTCAAGCTTGACGACCCCTCGGCCATCTCGTTCCAGCTGCGTTCCCTCTACAGCAAGGAAGGAGCCTATGCCACTTACCGCGTGGTGAAATGCCTGTCCGCCGCGCCCGAGTTCACGCTCACACAGCAGGGCGCGGGCTGGAGCACGGTCGAAAACTCCTCCGGGTATGTATTCTCCGTGGGGCGGCAGGGAGCGGATGGCGCATTGCAAGTCGGGTATTCCGGCACCGCCTGCGATCTTTTCAACCTGCCGAACGGCGAATATGTCGCGAAGGTGACGGAAAAAGACCTCGGCGTTTCCTCGGCGAAATCGACTCTGAAGGTCGAAGACAATAAGTCCGCCGTGGCCGTCGTTTCGACGGAAAACGGGATCGATGACCTGTTCTTTGCGAAAGCAAACGGGACCTGGGACAAACTCTATCTTGCCCAGCACAACGGCTCCGTCGGCGATTGGAAGGGCACAGGCGAAAGGGTCTCCGTGAAGGGGAAAAACCGGATCGCCGACCTCTTCTTCGGCTCGAATGACGCCAACATCCTGTGCCTGACCGACGATTCCAACGGAGACGCCATCGTCCTGGACGACGAGTTCACCGATCTGCCGGAAAGCATTGCAAAACAGCAGGCGCGTATCGCGCAGATCGACGAGATCCGCGCCGGCGCGGGCGACGACGTCGTGGATCTGACAAGCCAGAAGTATGAGTACATCGGCACCGGCATGACCGTCCGCGGCGGCGACGGCAGCGACGTCATCTGGGCGAGCAAGGGCAGCAATACCCTCTTCGGCGACTCTGGAAACGACCGCATCTCCGGAGCGTCCGGCAACGACGTGATCGTCGGCGGCAGCGGCAGCGACCGCTTGCACGGCGGAGGCGGCAGCGACATCTTCACGTTCTGCGACAACTGGGGCTCTGACACGGTGCAGCAGCTCGAATCCGGTACGGTCACGCTGTGGTTCGCACACGGCAGCGAAACGAACTGGAACGCCGAGACGCTGACCTACACCGAAGACTCGAACAGCGTCACGGTCAAGGGGGTTTCCGCCGATAAGATCACCCTCAAGTTCGGCGAGAACAGCCCCGAGGACGCCGCTCAGTTCGCATCGCTCTTCGCCATGGGTGCGTTCGACGCGTTTACCTCGCGGAAAGTCTTCGAGGAATCCGGCATCCTCGCAAGCAATTGACACTGCATGCAGTGCTGAAATCGTGTCCGCCGCCCCGAAACAGTTTTTTCTCTGTTTTTACGGTTTTCCGTTTGAAAACGGCCCGGTCCGGTGCTATATTATCTAATACGTTTTTTATGGTGGATGTAGCTCAGCTGGTTAGAGCGTCTGACTGTGGCTCAGAATGTCGAGGGTTCGAATCCCTTCATCCACCCCATTTTTATGTCCTCATTCCTGCTCAAAAAGAGTAGATTTGATAGAAATCGACAAAACCCGATTTTTCCTGGTTTCGCGGAAAAAATCGTGAAAAAATCGTGAAAAACGGTTGAGCTCAGAATAGATCCCTCTAAGCACACACCGGATTTCACGATCGTGAAAAGCCTGTGCGCCTGTGAACTGTCACTGAGCCAGGGGGCATCGTTTTTCCGGAAATCTGAGCACGAATATAGCCGTTTTCTTCAGCAGATTCAAGTTGTTTTTGAACTTAAATCGTGAAAAATCGTGAAAAAACCGGAAAAAAACTGGACGAAGGAGTGTTTTCGACCGGAAAAACAGGCAGGACGGGCAGTACCCGGTATTACTCTATGAAAACCTACCTGCGCTTCACCCTGAAATGATTCCAGTTTTTTATTCGCGCGAAGAGAACTGAAATAAACACATCTTCTATATATTTCGGATACCCTAAGATACCGGATCATAAGCAGGTTATCTTAGAAGGAATCTTGCGATCTGCCTTCCCGCCTGTTGCCCCATTGTATCCAACAGGGGCGACGCGTGTAGGATTATATAGAACAAATAGCTTTTTTTTCTCGTTTTCCGGGTTGACTTTTCGCTCATGTGGTAGTATATTGCAATAATAATTATGGATGAGCAACGGGTGTGAAGCCTTTTACGCCGCGAACGCAGCACAACAGGAGCCAGGTCATGAACCAGAATCGAACCGACGACGAACGTACGACCCGTACGACCCGCATCGTAACACTCGACTTCAACGGCGGCAGCCACGTCTACCGCAACCCCGAACTTGGAATGAACATCCCGGTGCGGATCGCGCCGAGCGGGATCTCCGCCGATCGCGCCCGGATGCTTGCAGAAGCCTTGAACAGGGATTGTGCGGATTCGCATGTCAGATTCGAGGTCGGAGCGAGCTCCGCTGAAAAGGCAGTCGCCGCAGAGATTGAGGCTGAAAAAGCATCCGAAACAGTATCCTCTGTCCGCATCGGGTGCACATCCGACTTCGACCAGTACGGCGCGTTCCTCGGGCTGGCGGAGGGGATCGGCAAAGGCGACGCCTTCGTGCTGCTGGACGATTCCGCAAATGACGCCGAGCTCGTGAACGTGATCCGTCACGAGGCGGGGCACATCCTCGGCACCCTCGACCACGGCGGCGCGGGGCTCGCCCGGTATGCATGGCAGCATTCAACAACAATCTATAACGGCGGCAGCGGCAACCCCAGCGGATATTATGTAAAATATTTGAAATCAAAAACGACCGAGACGATCAAATACAAGTATGTTTCCCCTCCATCCGAACTCGACGGCGTTACGTTGCGATACCGTTCGGAGGGCACGGAAATCACTACCGTTTATGACACATACGACTCGGAATTTCTGGAGAAGCCCGATACGGTCTATTCTTCTCCGACTTATACGACAGAGCTTTACCGTAATGTATCGGGAGGGTCTTTGTCCTCTTTGAGCATCTACGGCGGAAGCGCAGACAACTGCTCCGTGTCGGGAGATGTCGGAGTGAGCTTTGAGTATGACCATGACGAAGTAGGCGTCTACGGCAGCTCGTCAGACTATGTACGGTATTCCAACTATCAATATCACTTCGGCAGCGCCTCCGGTTGCCTGATCGGCGGGAAGCTTACTGTCGACGGCGGCTGCGTTGCGCGGCAATGCGAAGCCGCCTCCATCATCGTAAAAGGGAGCAGACTGGAGCAGAGCTACGACTCCACGCTCGCACCCGACAGTACGAATGGAGATGACCGCCGCACCTTCAGCTATGCAAGAGCTCAGATCGAGAACTGCAATGTCAGCGGCGGCAATCTGATCGTGGGCCTCGGCGGCGAGGCCAGGAACATCATCGTCAAGTCGGGCGGGGCCGTAATCGGCAATGACATCTCCATCAATACATGGTATAATAAAAACATTGATGGTGTCGGGTTTCCCGCATACGATGAGGCG